>CAZKEZ010000056.1:0-13812 GCA_964551905.1 uncultured Nocardioides sp.
TAGCATCGCGTCTCGTGGACGAGGAGCGGGCGCCGTACGACCCGATGCCCTACGGTCCGGCCGAGGCCGGCGTGGGTCCGTGGCCCGGCGCGTGGCCGACGGGGGAACACTACGACCCCGAGCTGCTCCGCGACGGGGACCGGCGCAACGTGGTGGACCGGTACCGCTACTGGACGCTCGAGGCGATCCGCGCCGACCTCGACCGACACCGGCACGACTTCCACGTGGCGATCGAGAACTGGCGCCACGACTTCAACATCGGCACGGTCGTGCGGACCGCGAACGCCTTCCTGGCCGCGGAGGTGCACATCGTCGGCAACCGGCGGTGGAACCGTCGCGGCGCGATGGTCACCGACCGGTACCAGCACCTCGTGCACCACGAGGACGCGGCCGCGCTGGCGACGTACCTCCATGACCGCGACGTCCGGCTGCTGGGCATCGACAACCTGCCCGGCTCCGCGCACCTGGAGACCCTCGCGATGCCGCGCCGGGTCTGCTTCCTGTTCGGTCAGGAGGGGCCCGGCCTGTCGGAGGCGGCACGGGAGGCCTGCGACGGGACGTTCTCGATCGCCCAGTTCGGGTCGACCCGCTCGATCAATGCCTCCGCCGCGGCGGCGATCGCCATGCATGCCTGGATCCGTGAGTACGCCGACCTGTCGGGCGACGCGGCCTGGCGCGGCTGATCGTGGCGGCGGGCTGAGACCCTCCGCCCCGGTGTGAGCAAGGCGGGTGCCGGGACTAGGGTGGGCGGTGTCGGTGGCCGCGTCCCCGAATCGGCCACGCACCGGATTTCGAGGAGCCACAGACATGCCCATCGCATCGCCCGAGGTCTACGCCCAGATGCTCGACACGGCCAAGGCGGACGGTTTCGCGTTCCCGGCCATCAACGTGACGTCGTCGATGACGCTGAACGCGGCGCTGCAGGGCTTCGCGGACGCCGGGTCGGACGGCATCATCCAGGTGTCCACGGGCGGGGCTGAGTTCTTCTCCGGTACGTCGATCAAGAACATGGTCACCGGCTCGGTCGCGTTCGCGGCGTACGCCGCCGAGGTCGCCAACAGCTACCCCATCAACGTCGCCCTGCACACCGACCACTGCCCCAAGCCGAAGCTCGACGGGTTCGTCCGGCCGCTGGTCGACATCTCCCTCGAGCGGGTGAAGAACGGGCAGCCGCCGCTCTTCCAGTCGCACATGTGGGACGGGTCCGCCGTACCCCTGGACGAGAACCTGCAGATCGCCGAGGAGCTGCTGGCCAAGTGCGCGGCCGCGCACATCATCCTCGAGATCGAGGTAGGGGTCGTCGGGGGCGAGGAGGACGGCGTCGTCGGCGCGATCGACGAGAAGCTCTACAGCACGCCGGAGGACGCGCTGGCCACGGTGGACGCGCTCGGCACCGGCGAGAACGGCCGCTACATGACGGCCCTGACGTTCGGCAACGTGCACGGCGTCTACAAGCCGGGCAATGTCAAGCTCCGCCCGGAGGTGCTCAAGACCGCGCAGGAGGCGGTCGTCGCGAAGCTCGGGCTCGAGGCCGGTGCCCGACCCTTCGACCTGGTGTTCCACGGCGGCTCCGGCTCGGCGCCCGAGGAGATCGCCGCGGCGGTGAGCTACGGGGTGGTGAAGATGAACGTCGACACCGACACGCAGTACGCGTTCACCCGCCCGGTCGCCGCGCACATGTTCCAGAACTACGACGGGGTGCTCAAGATCGACGGCGAGGTCGGCAACAAGAAGGTCTACGACCCGCGCTCCTGGGGGAAGTCGGCCGAGCAGGCCATGGCCGCCCGCGTGGTGGAGGCCTGCCAGGACCTCAACTCCACCGGCCACTCCCTCGGCGCCTAGCCACCCTCCCGCGCCTCCTCCCGCCCGCGCCCTTTCCCAACTCCCGCCCGCGCCTCTATCCCAACTCCCGCGGGCTTACCGTCGCGTTCCACCCCCGATTCGGGGTGATTCGCGACGGTAGTCGCGCGGCAGTCGGGGGATCGGCCGGCCCGCAGGGTGTCCACAGGTCGTGGTGGCGGGCCCGTCCTCCCCAGGGGGTGACGCGGAGGGCCGGTAGGGAGCTGTCCCGGAGTCATCCTCCCTGCATGATCGAGCCGGGATGGAATGACGAGCTGGCCGCCATCGCTGCCGCTCAGTTCGGAGTGGTGACGACAGCCCAGGCCCTCGCCGCTGGGTACAGCGAGCGCCAGGTCCGCACCCGCACGCGGGAGGGTGGTCCGTGGATAGCGGTACGTCGAGGCGCGTACACGCTGCGCTCCTTCTGGGACACCCAATCCCACGACGACAAGTGCTGGCTGCGAGACGTGGCCGCGCACCTCACGATGGTCACTCCGCACGTGCTGAGCCACGACTCTGCGGGTCGCGGGCTCGGCCTCCCGCTACTGCGATCCAGGCCCGCGCTCTCCCACATCAGTCGCCCGGGCGTGGGCGGCACCCGCACCGAGCACGGGGTGATGCACCATCTGGCCAGGGTGCCGCCGGCGTCCGTGGTGGTGAGCCAGGGGATTCCCATGACCGGTCTCGCCCGCACCTCCCTCGACATCACTCGCGAGCGCGGCTTCCCGGCCGGGGTGGTGGCGATCGACGCCGCGCTTCGCCGGGGCGCTCAGGAGCGGGAGTACGCGCGCGAGCTGGTCCTGATGCGGCACTGGCCCTTCATCACGGTTTCCCGGGCTGCGCTGCGGTTCTCGGACCCCGGCGCCGAGAACCCGGCGGAGTCGCTCGCGCGGATCCTGGTCGCGGAGCTGGACATCGGACCCGTGACCACTCAGTTCGCCGTGGACCGCGGGGACTCGATCGCCTGGTGCGACCTGCAGGTCGGACCGCTCGTGATCGAGGTCGACGGCCGGGTGAAGTACCTCCACCCGGACCGCGGCGGTGTCGCCGACGCCAGCGTCGAGGAGGTGCTGTGGCGGGAGAAGCTCCGGGAGCGGGACGTCTGTGCCGCCGGGCTCGCTATGGCCCGGCTCTTCTGGGATGACTTCTTCGGAGCCGGAAGAGAGCGAGCGAAGGCTCGGCTGATGGATGAGTACCTCCGCGCCGTCGCCCGCTACGGCGCCACACTCCCCGACCACCTCGAGGAGTTCGCCCGACTCCACCCGCGACCGATCCCACCCCTCCCCGTCTCCCGCGGGGCTACCGTCGCCGAAGGCGCCTGATCGGGCCGAATTGGCGACGGTAGCCCCGCGGGAGTTGGGAAACAGGGAGGGAGGGCGTGGCAGGCTGGTCGCCATGAGTCACGTCGACCTGATGGCCGGACCGCCGCCCACCCACCTGCCGCCCGACCCGGCGGCCGACGACCTGGCCGGGGGTGCGGCACCAGCAGACGTCGTACGTCGGCATCCGGCCTCGCCGGTCGCCTGGGCGGCCCTGGCGACAAATGCACGGGACAAGGGCGCCGACGACGTGACGGTGTACGCGTTCGCCCGCGTGGGCTACCACCGGTCGCTGGACCTGCTGCGCCGCAACGGCTGGAAGGGGCACGGCCCGGTCCCCTGGGAGCACGAGCCCAACCGCGGCTTCCTGCGCTGCCTCGCGATCCTCGCCGAGACGGCCCGCGCGATCGGCGAGACCGACGAGTGGGACCGCTGCTCTGCCTTTCTGCGCGACTCCAGCCCCACGGCGTACACCACCCTCCTCGACTCCTGAGCGACGCCCGAGACCACGTCCGCCGCCGGCTGGACCGGGCCGCCGGTAAGACCGCCGCCGAGCACACACAAGACAGCGGGAAGAACTCGACGACCCCGGGTGTTGAATCGGCTCGTGACGCAGATGACGGGCCAGCAGCGCCCGGGGGCCGGAACGGCCAACCCCTGGCCGGCCCTGTTCGCGCTCTGCCTCGGGTTCTTCATGATCCTGGTGGACTCGACCATCGTCTCGGTGGCGACCCCGGTCCTGATCACCGAGCTCAACGCCGACGTCAACGCCGTGGTGTGGGTGACCAGCGCCTATCTGCTCGCGTACGCCGTCCCGGTGCTCATCACCGGCCGGCTGGGCGACCGGTTCGGCCAGAAACGGCTCTACCTGATCGGCCTGAGCGTCTTCACCGCCGCCTCCCTCTGGTGCGGGATGACGAGCACCGTGGAGTGGCTGGTGGCCGCCCGCGTCGTCCAGGGGCTCGGCGCCGGCATCATGACGCCGCAGACGATGGCGGTGATCACCCGCATCTTCCCGGCGGAGCGGCGCGGCCAGGCCATGGCGCTGTGGGGCGCGACCGCCGGGCTGGCGACGCTGGTGGGCCCGATCCTGGGTGGGGTGTTGGTCGACCACCTCGGCTGGGAGTGGATCTTCTTCGTCAACGTGCCCGTCGGGCTGCTCGGGCTGGTCCTGGCCCAGCGCTGGGTCCCCCGCCTGGAGAAGCACCCGCACCGCTTCGACTGGTGGGGCGTCGCATTGAGCGGTACGGCGATGTTCCTGCTCGTCTTCGGCATCCAGGAGGGCCACCAGTACGACTGGGGCGAGATCACCGGCTTCGTCACCGTGCCGCGCCTGATCCTCGGCGGCCTCGTCCTGTTCGTGGTCTTCGTGATCTGGCAGGCCCGGAACCGCAACGAGCCACTGGTGCCGCTTGGCCTCTTCCGGGACCGGAACTTCTCGATCGCCAACCTCGCCATCTCGACGATGGCGTTCGCGATCACCGCCCTGATCTTCCCGTTCATGCTCTACGCCCAGCTGGTCCGCGGTCTCTCGCCCACCGACAGCGCGCTGCTCCTGGCGCCGATGGCGGTGGCCAGCATCGTGCTGGCCCGCCCGGTCGGCCGGCTGACCGACCGCGCGCACCCGCGGGTGCTGACCGGCTTCGGCTACTCGGCGCTCATCGTCAGCATCCTGTGGCTCGCCGCCGTGATGGAGCCGCACACCAAGGTCTGGGAACTGCTGCTCCCGATCACCCTGATGGGCATCGCCAGCGCCTTCATCTGGTCGCCGACGAGCGCCACCGCGAACCGCAACCTGCCGCTGCACCTGGCCGGCGCCGGGGCTGGCGTGTACAACGCGATGCGTCAGGTCGGCGCCGTGCTGGGCTCGGCCGGCATCGCGGTCCTGATGGACGCCCGGCTGGCCGCCAACGGCCTGCACCTGGCCCCCACGGAGGGCACAGCGGCCGGGGCCGGCGCGGACGTCCCCGCGGCGGTCCTGGAGTCATTCAGTACGGCGATGGCCCAGACCCTGCTGCTCCCGGCCCTGGTGCCGGTGGTGGCCGTGGTGGCGGTGCTGTTCTTCGAGCCGCCACCGCACCTGGTCAACGGTTCCGCCGAAGAGCCGAGCGAGCCGACGGCTCAGGGCAGCACCATCGAGTAGGCCGCAGGCTCGATCCGCCAGGTGCGGGACCGCTCCGGCCCGTCCAGCTCCCCGTCGGCGGAGCACGAGAACGGCTCGCCGGACACCGCGACGGTCCGGCCGCGCCGGTACACCACGTCGTCGCGCGAGGGATGCCGGCGGGCGGCCACCCGCACGGCGTACCCCACCCGGGCCAGGGGCGTCACCGAGCGCGACACCATCACGTCGACCAGCCCGTCGTGGGGGTCGGCGTCCGGGGTCAGGGCGGCGCCGCCGCCGACGCTGGTCCCGTTGCCCAGGGCGACCATCAGCACGGGCTGGGTGATGTCGTTGACGACCTCGTCGTCGACCTCCACCCGGAGCCGCAGGGCGGGTGGGTTCACGGCCTCCTGGAGTACCCCGAGCGGATACCCGAGCCGGCCCAGGTTGAGACCGCCGACGCCGATCGAACCGAGCCGCTCCTTCCACCGGGCTCCCGCGCGGGCGGCCTCAGCGCCGGCGCCGAGGTGCACGCTGTTGACCACCACGGACCCGCGCTCGTCGACGAGGAGGTCGACGGGCCGGACCCGTCCCTTCAGCACCACCGCGGCCGCCTCCTCGACGTCCAGCGGGATGCCGGTTCCGCGGGCGAAGTCGTTCCCCGTCCCCAGCGGGAGGAGGCCCAGGACGCTGCCCGTGAGATCGCGCCGGCGGTACATCGCGGACACCACCGCATGCAGGCTGCCGTCGCCTCCGGCCACCACGATCCGGCGCGACCCGGCCCGGTGCAGGATCCCGTCCAGCTCGCCGGGGTTCTCGACCGTGGCGACCTCCACGGATGCCGCGGATCGCAGGACCGTCAGTCCCGCCCCGAGTGCCTCGGACTCCGCGGCCCCCGCGTCGCGGTTGGCGATCACCAGCAGTGGGTCCACGGCTCGGACCCTACCCAGCCGTTGGGCATCTCATGTCCCGAGGTTTGGTAGCGTGCTGCCGCCCGGCGCCTGGTGGAGGAGGGCTGAGATGCCCGCGATCGTCGTACTCGGAGCCCAGTGGGGCGACGAGGGCAAAGGCAAGGCCACCGACCTGCTGGCGACCACCGAGACCATCGACTTCGTGGTGCGCACCTCGGGCGGTCACAACGCCGGTCACACCATCGTGGTGGACGGCGAGAAGTACGCCACCCACCTCCTTCCCGCCGGGATCCTGACCCCCGGCTGCACCTGCGTGATCGGCAACGGCGTCGTCGTCTCACCTGAGGCGCTCTTCCGCGAGCTCGACGGTCTGGCCGCCCGCGGTGTCGACGTCTCCGGGCTGGTGGTGTCCGCCAACGCGCACGTCATCGCGTCGTACCACGAGACGGTCGACAAGGTCAGCGAACGGTTCCTGGGCAAGAACCGGATCGGTACGACGGGCCGCGGGATCGGGCCGGCCTACGCGGACAAGACCAACCGGATCGGGATCCGGATCGCCGACCTCTTCGACGAGGGGATCCTGCGCCAGAAGATCGAGGCGTCGCTGGACCTGAAGAACCACCTGCTGGCCAAGGTCTACAACCGGCGTGCCATCGAGGTCGATGCGGTGGTCGAGGAGCTGCTGTCCTACACCGACCGCCTGCGGCCGATGGTCGCCGACACCTCGCTGCTGTTGAACCGTGCGCTGGACGAGGGTCGCACGGTGCTGTTCGAGGGTGCTCAGGCCACCATGCTGGACGTGGACCACGGGACCTACCCGTTCGTGACCTCCTCCTCGCCCGTCGCCGGGGGAGTGTGCACCGGCGCCGGGGTGGGGCCGACCCGCATCGACCGGGTGATCGGGGTGATCAAGGCCTACACGACCCGGGTCGGTGCCGGCCCGTTCCCGACCGAGCTGTTCGACGCCGACGGGGAGAAGCTCTGGGAGGTCGGCGGCGAGGTGGGGGTCTCGACCGGCCGCAACCGCCGTTGTGGTTGGTACGACGCCGTCATCGCCCGCTACGCCACCCGCGTCAACGGGCTCACCGACCTGTTCCTCACCAAGCTGGACGTGCTGTCGCACTGGGAGCGGATCCCGGTCTGCGTGGCCTACGAGGTGGACGGGGTCCGGCACGAGGAGATGCCGATGACCCAGACCGAGTTCCACCACGCCCGGCCGGTCTACGAGCACCTCGACGGCTGGGGCGAGGACATCTCCGACGTGCGCACGTTCGCCGACCTCCCCAAGAACGCCCGCGCCTACGTGGAGGCCCTCGAGTCGATGTCGGGCACCCGGATCTGGGGCGTGGGGGTGGGGCCGGGACGCGAGCAGACCCTGGTCGTGCACCCCTCGTTACGCTGACGCCCGTGAGGACGCTGGTGATCGGCCCGGGCGGCCGCGAGCACGCCCTGGCCTGGGCGCTGAGCCGCGATCCCGGGGTGAGCGAGGTCCACGCCGCCCCCGGCAACCCGGGCATCGCCCAGGTCGCCACCCTCCACGACGTCGACCCGCTCGACGGGGCTGCGGTGGCGGCCCTGGCCCAGCGGCTGGGCTCGGACCTGGTGGTGATCGGCCCGGAGGCTCCGCTGGTGGCGGGCGTCGCCGACGCCGTCCGTGAGACCGGCATCGCCTGCTTCGGGCCGAGCCGCGCCGCCGCCCGGCTGGAGGGCTCCAAGGCCTTCGCCAAGGAGGTGATGGCGGCCGCCGGCGTCCCGACCGCGCGCGCCCACCTCTGCACGACGTCGCACGAGGCGGAGACCGCTCTGGACGACTTCGGCCCCGCGTACGTCGTCAAGGACGACGGCCTGGCGGCGGGCAAGGGCGTCGTGGTCACCGAGGACCGGCGCGCCGCGCTCGACCACGCCGGCCGCTGTCGCCGGGTCGTGGTCGAGGAGTTCCTCGACGGCCCGGAGGTGTCGCTGTTCGCGCTCACCGACGGGTCGACCGTGTACCCGCTCCAGCCCGCCCAGGACTTCAAGCGCATCTTCGACGGCGACCAGGGTCCCAACACGGGGGGCATGGGCGCCTACACGCCGCTGCCGTGGGCACCGGAGGATCTCGTTGAGGAGGTCCGCCGTACCGTCCTCCAACCCACCGTCGACGAGATGGCCCGGCGCGGCACCCCGTTCGCGGGGCTGCTCTACGCCGGCCTCGCCCTCACATCGCGCGGCACCCGGGTGGTGGAGTTCAACGCCCGGTTCGGCGACCCCGAGACCCAGCCGCTGATGGCCCTGCTCGCGTCGCCGCTGTCGCCGCTCCTGTACGGCGTCGCCACCGGCACGCTCGCCGACGTCCCGCCGCCCACGTGGCATCCCGGGGCGGCGGTGTCGGTGGTGATGGCCAGCAAGGGGTACCCCGAGACCTCCTCCTCCGGCGACGTCATCGACGGGACCGAGGCCCTCGACGGGGAGCCCGACGTACACGTGCTCCAGGCCGGAACCGCCCGTGACGCCGCCGGCAACCTGGTCACCGCCGGGGGTCGGGTGCTCGCGGTCACCGCGGTCGGCGCCGACCTGGCCGCGGCCCGGAGCCGGGCCTACGACGGGGTGCGCGCCATCTCCTTCCCCGGTGCGCAGTGGCGCACCGACATCGCTCAGGCCGCCGCCTCCCAGAGCGCCAGATAGCGCTCCAGCGCCTCCGTCGGCCCGGCGGGGTCGCCGGCGGCGACGGCGTCGAGCAGCAGCCCGCGCAGCACGGCCACCCCCAGCCGCAGCTCGGCGGCGTCGACCTCGACCCCCAGGCCGGCCGCCACCTCGGCGGCGTCGCGCAGCCAGGTGTCGGTCAGGGAGTCCAGGAAGCCCTCGGTGCCCGGCCGGCCGTGCAGGGCGAGCGCGGTCGCCTCGAAGAACAGCCGGATGAACGGCCACATGGCGGGGTCGCTCAGCTGGGCCCACTGTCGGCGGACCAGGTCCGCACCTGAGGTGGCCTGCTCGGCCAGCACGGCCAGCTGGCGACGCTGGTCGGCCTCGATCCGTCGCACGATCGCCGCCACCAGCCCCTCGCGGGAGCCGAAGTGGTAGAGCAACATCCGGTGGCTGGTGCCCACGGCCGCCGCCAGCTCGCGCAGGCTGGTGTCGGCCAGGCCGTGCTGGGCCACGTGGCCGATCACCCGGTCGAGGGCGCGGTCCCGGGCGCTCGGGGCTGCGGTCGGGGCTGCGGTCGGACTGGCGGGCTCGGCAGGCCCTGGTGCGGTCATGTACCAAATGGTACATTCTTCGTCATGGAGTTCGCGCACACCCTTGAGATCGACGCGCCGGTGGCGGAGGTCTGGGCGCTCACCCTCGACGTCGAGGCACTGCCCGACATCTCTCCGACGACCATGACCAGCGTCGAGCGGCTCGACCCCGGCGAGCTGGTCCCGGGCAGCCGGGTGCGGATCAAGCAGCCGCGGCAGAGCGCTCGGACCTGGACCGTGACGCGGGTGGACGCGCCGGTGCGGTTCGAGTGGGAGACCCGGTTCGGGCCGACCCGGATGATCGCCACCCACGAGATCGATGCCGCCGGCCCCGGGAGCCGCAACACGCTCCGGCTCGCGCTCTCCGGACGCGGCGCCGGCACCTTGAGCCGCCTGTTGGGCGGCACCTTCCGGCGGGTGCTGGCGACCGAGAACGAGGGGTTCCGGCGGGTCGCCGAGGCGGATCGGCACACCTCCGGCGCCTAGCCGGGCGCTGCGGGTGCGTAGCATCGACCCGTGAGCGTCCCCAACGTCCTGGCCACGCGCTACGCCGGGCCGGATCTGGTGGAGCTCTGGTCTCCCGAGCACAAGATCGTGCTGGAGCGCCAGCTGTGGCTGGCGGTGCTCCGGGCGCAGCGTGACCTCGGCATCGCCGTACCCGACGGCGTCCTCGAGGACTACGAGCAGGTCCTGCACGTGGTCGACCTGGGCGGCATCGCCGCCCGTGAGCGGGTCACCCGGCACGACGTGAAGGCCCGGATCGAGGAGTTCTGCGAGCTCGCCGGACACGAGCACATCCACAAGGGGATGACCTCGCGCGACCTCACCGAGAACGTCGAGCAGCTGCAGGTACGGCGGTCACTGGAGCTGCTGCGCGACCGGGCGGTGGCCGCCCTGGCGCGACTGGGGCGACTGGCCGCCGAGCACGAGGCCACGGTGATCGCCGGCCGTTCGCACAACGTGGCCGCGCAGGCCACCACGCTGGGCAAGCGGTTCGCCACCGTCGCCGACGAGCTGCTGGTGGCGGTGGCCCGGGTCGAGGAGCTGCTGGCGCGCTACCCGCTGCGGGGGATCAAGGGGCCGATGGGCACCTCCCAGGACATGCTCGACCTGCTCGACGGCGACGCCGACCGGCTCGCGGAGCTCGAGCACCGTGTGGCCGAGCACCTGGGGTTCGACCGGGCCCTGACCAGCGTCGGCCAGGTCTACCCGAGGAGCCTTGACTTCGAGGTCGTCTCCGCGCTCGTCCAGCTGGTCGCGGCGCCGTCCAACCTGGCCACCACCATCCGGCTGATGGCGGGTCACGAGCTGGTCACCGAGGGCTTCCGCGAGGGCCAGGTCGGCTCGTCGGCGATGCCGCACAAGATGAACACCCGCTCCTGCGAGCGGGTCAACGGGCTGGCCGTGGTGCTGCGCGGTCACCTCTCGATGGTCGGCGAGCTGGCCGGCGACCAGTGGAACGAGGGCGACGTCTCCTGCTCGGTGGTCCGCCGGGTCGCGCTCCCCGACGCGTTCTTCGCCGCCGACGGGCTCTTCCAGACCTTCCTGACCGTGCTGGACGAGTTCGGGGCCTTCCCCGCGGTGATCCAGCGCGAGCTGGACCGCTACCTCCCGTTCCTGGCCACCACCAAGGTGCTGATGGCCGCGGTCCGGGGTGGGGTGGGCCGGGAGGCTGCCCACGAGGCCATCAAGGAGGCGGCGGTCGGCGTCGCGCTCGCGATGCGTCAGGGGCAGGCCGAGAACGACGTGTTCGACCGGCTGGCCGCGGACCCCCGCCTCGGTCTCTCCCGCGCCGACATCGACGGCCTGGTCGCCGAGCCGATCACGTTCACCGGCGCCGCCGTACCCCAGACCCAGGAAGTGGTCCGCCAGGTCGAGGCCCTCCTCGCGACGCACCCCGACGCCGCCACCTATCACCCCTCCGCCATCCTCTAGCAGAGATAGTCCGCCGCGAAAATCATGCTCCGAGGTACTCGGAGCATGATTTTCGCGGCGGACTATCTCAGACGAGCGCCCACCCGTCGTGGTTGGCGAGCTTGTGGGCCACGGTCCGGATGTCGGCCCGCCAGACCTCTTCGGGGACCGGGGGCAGCAGCTCGTGCCACTCGACGGCCATGGAGCCGATCACTCCCGGCAGCCGGGCGGTGCGGGCGATGAACCAGGCGTGCAGGTGCTCCGAGCCGTCGCCCCAGCGGCACGCGTGCACCCGCCCGATGTGAGGCAGGTTCTCGATGATCCGGCACAGCCAGGTGCTGATCCGGCCGTACTCCGAGGCCAGCTCGTCGTCCATCTCCGGGAAGTCGAAGTGCTCCTTGCTCGCCAGCCACAGCACCAGCGGCAGCCCACCGGGCTTCTCGGGATGGCTCACCTTCCACCGGTCGTTCTCCCACACCCGGATCGCGTTGCCGTCACCGGCGCAGTTGAAGCAGCCCACCCCGTCGGCGCCGATCCGCGGCGCCTCGTCGGCCGGCGGCCGCAGCACCTTCGGCACCAGTGCTCCGTCGACCACCTCCCAGGGGAAGGCGTCCCAGTCCTGGACCGGCGGCATCGGCAGCCGGCCGTCATCACCGACCGCGGCGACCACGCGCGCGTACACCTCTTCGGCAGGCTCAGGCATGCGCCCCACCCTGCCACGTCCTCGATAGGGTTTCGCCCATGGCTGCCCCCTCGCCGCCCGCCGCACCGGCGATCCCGGGCACGACCCACCTGCACTCGGGGAAGGTGCGCGACCTCTACCGGCTCGACGAGGGGCCGTACGCCGGCCGCCTGCTCATGGTCGCCAGCGACCGGATCTCGGCGTTCGACCACATCCTCGAGTCCACGATCCCCGGCAAGGGCGAGATCCTCACCCGGATGTCGTTGTGGTGGTTCGACCGGCTGGCCGACCTGGTGCCGCACCACGTGGTGTCCCTCGACGTACCGGCCGAGGTCCGCGGTCGCGCGGTGATCTGCGAGCCGCTCGCGATGTTCCCCGTGGAGTGCGTGGCGCGTGGTTACCTGACCGGCTCCGGGCTGCTCGACTACGCCGCCACCGGAGAGGTCTGCGGCATCGCGCTGCCGGCCGGGCTGGTCGACGGCTCCCGACTCCCGCAGCCGCTCTTCACCCCCGCGACCAAGGCGAAGTTCGGCGACCACGACGAGAACGTGTCGTACGACGCGGTGGTGGCCACGGTCGGCGAGCGCGATGCGGCCGAGCTGCGCCGGCTGACGCTGGAGGTGTACGCCCGGGCCGAGGAGATCGCCCGCGCCCGCGGACTGATCCTCGCCGACACCAAGCTCGAGTTCGGCCGGCGCGACGGTGACGGGGCGATCGTGCTGGCCGACGAGGTGCTGACCCCGGACTCGTCCCGGTTCTGGCCGGCCGACCAGTGGGAGCCCGGCCGGGCCCAGCCGTCGTACGACAAGCAGATCGTGCGCAACTGGCTGCTCTCGCCGGAGTCAGGCTGGGACCGGGCGGCCGGCGGCCCGCCGCCGGCACTGCCCCCGGAGATCGTGGAGCGCACCCAGGCGCGGTACCTGGAGGCCTACCGGCTGCTGACCGGGGAGGCACTCACGCCGGGACAGCCGGGCTAGCGCCGCGGGCCACGCAGCCGGAAGTCCACCAGCAGCGGCCGGTGGTCGGAGGCGAAGCCCTTGAGGACGCGCTGGTCGACGGGTGTCAGCACCTTGCGGCGCAGCACGTACACGTAGTCGATGAGACGCCCGTCCTGGCCCCGCCTGCGCACATGCGTTCCCCGCGCCGGCGTGCCGAGGGTGGCGTAGGTCGCGCGCACGTCCACCCACCCCATCCGGCGTACCGGGAACAGGTTGGCCCGGACCACCCGGTCCCGGTGGAAGTTCACGTTGAGGTCACCGGTGATGATCACGCTCTGGCGGGGCTTGCGCAGCCGGTCGACGAGATGCTGGAGGGTGCGCATGTGCTGCCGGTAGAGGGCCAGCCGCGCGGGCCGGTTCCGGTTGGGGTAGCCGCCGGGGGCCTGGACGCTGGCCACGGTGTGGTTGTTGAGCACGTGCACCAGGCGTCCGGTGCGCCGCTCCCGCAGTTTCACGTGCGTGACGTACTTCGCGGCCACCGTGGCGGGGCCGGCACCGGCGCGGCCGACGAAGGTGGCGTCGGAGACCTTGGTCCGGCCGGCGCGCACCCGCTCGAACTTCGGCGTCCGGTAGAGGATGAGCGTGGCGGCGGCCGCGGCCGGGCGGGGGATGTACGCGTCGAACCGGCACCTGCGGCAGTCCAGGACCTTGGCCCGCACCGCCGCCCGGCGCTTGCCGCTGCTCATCTCCTGCAGGGCGATGATGTCCACCCCCCGGCGGACCAGCCGGCGTAGGTCGCGCACCACCAGGCGTGGGGCCAGCCGGGCCCGGACGTTGTACGTCGCCACGGTGAACCGGGCAATCGTCACCGTGCGGAAGTTCTTCGGCTGGCT
>CAZKEZ010000056.1:13822-14038 GCA_964551905.1 uncultured Nocardioides sp.
CCACCGTGAACCGGGCGTGGACGTGGGAGTGCTTCGGCCGCTCCAGGGTGGCCTTCCCGGGGGCCCCGGGCGGCCCGGCCGCCGCCGGCAGGGCGGGTGCCGCCGGTGCCGCGAGCAGCAGCCCGCAGACCAGCGCGGTCGCCACCAGCGTCCGGATCATCCGCTCAGGGTAGCCCCACTGACCACTCTGGCAACACCCGTCACAGCCTCGACGGG
>CAZKEZ010000057.1:0-13910 GCA_964551905.1 uncultured Nocardioides sp.
CGGCTCCGCCGGGAGCTGCCGCCTGCCTGGTCACCGCCATTCTCGGACTAGAGCCGCAAACGGCGGGCGACCCGGCGCAAACCGCGCCATCTGCGCCGGGTCGGCTCAGTGCAGGTGGCCGGCCGCGGTGTGGGCTGGGTCCTTGTCGACGTGGATCCGCTTGCGGGGCAGGAAGGCGGCCGGGATCAGCACGCACGCCACCAGCACGGTGGCGACCAGGAACGCCGAACCGAACGCATCGGCCATGTCGGACAACGCCCGGGCGCCGACCACCTGCAGCTCCTCGGCAGCCACTCCCGCCCGCTCGAGGATGGCGGCGATCGCTCCCTGGTCATCGCCGGCCTGGTCGATCGCCGTCATCAGCCGGATCGCCGGGCTGTCGTTGTAGCTGTTCGTCAGCAGCACCGAGAACAACGCGGTGCCGATGGATGCCGCCACCTGCTGGACGATGTTCATCAGCGTCGAGCCGCGCGCGATGTTGTGGTCGGTCAGGGTCTGCAGCGCCGAGGTCATGATCGGCATCATCGTGGCGCCCATGCCCAGGCCCATGACGAACAGGGCACCGAGCAGAAGCGGGTACGGCGTATCGGTGGCGACCTGGGTGAACACGGCCATGCCGACCGTGATCAGGCTGACGCCGGTGAGCACGATCTTGCCCGGCCCGATCCGGTCCACCAGGGCCCCCGCGATCGGCATGGTGATCATCGCTCCGAAGCCCTGGGGCGCCAGTAGCCAACCGGTGGAGAGCGTGTCCTCGCCGCGGACCGCGATGAAGTACTGCGGGAACAGGATGCTGGCCCCGAAGAACGCGATGGCGAACAGCGACATGGCGGTCACGGCCACCGCCATCTGGCGGTTCTGCAGCAGGTGCAGGTCGAGTAGAGGATGCGCGATCTCCCGGAACAGCGCGCGACCCACGAAGGCGAGGATCAGCACCACTCCGGCTGCGGCCGGCAGGAGCACCTCACGGTCCATGACCGTTCCGGCGGCCGGGATGGAGCTCACGCCGTACAGGAACAACGCGAGACCGGGGGAGAGCAGCAACATGCCGATCCAGTCGAAGGTCTCCGAAGGGGTGGGGTTGTCCTTCGGGAGCACCAGCGCCGCGTAGATCAGCGCCGCGATGCCGATCGGCAGGTTGATCAGGAAGATCCAGTGCCAGGAGGCCACGTCGATGAGCCAACCGCCGAGGATCGGGCCGAAGATCGGGCCCAGCAGCATCGGGATGCCCAGCACCGCCATCACCCGGCCGACCCGCTCGGGGCCGGCCGCGCGGGTCAGGATCGTCATGCCCAGCGGCATCAGCATGCCGCCGCCCAGACCCTGAACGACCCGGAACAGGACGAGCGTCTCGATGCTGTTGGCCAGGGAGCAGAGCACCGAACCGACCGTGAACAACAAGATCGCCAGCAGGTAGAGGCGCTTGGTGCCGAACCGGTCAGCAGCCCAACCGGTCAGCGGAATGACCGAGGCCAGCGCCAGGGTGTAGCCGGTCATCGTCCACGCGACCTGGGCGGGTGTGGCGTCGAAGACCTCCCGGAACTCTTCGAGTGCGATCGACACCACTGTGATGTCCAGGATCGACATGATGGCGCCGAGCACCACCACCCCGGCGACGATGAGCACCGACGCGTCGAGCTTGTCGCTCTTGGGCGGGGTGCCGGCGGTCAGGGTGTCGGGGGATTCGGGTGTCTCGCTGGCGGGAGTAGTCACTCGCGCAAGAGTAGGGAATCGGACCAAGGTCATGCGAATCCGTTTAATCGGCGCCCGGTCCGGCGCGGCGGCCCTTCAGTCCGCGAGCAGCCGCTCGACCGCCTCGACGACTCGAGGGCTGTCCGGCAGGGTCTGCGGCGAGAAGCGCGCCGTCACCGAGCCCTCGGTGTCGATCAGGAACTTCTCGAAGTTCCAGGTGATGTCGCCGGTGCGACCCGACGCGGTGGCGCTCCTCACCAGCGTGTCGTAGATCGGGTGCCGGCCCGGCCCGTTGACGTCGACCTTCTCGCTCATCGGGAAGGTGACGCCGTACGTCGCGGAGCAGAACTCGGCGATCTCCTCGGCCGAGCCCGGCTCCTGCCCGCCGAACTGGTTGCACGGGAGCCCGACCACGGTGAAGCCCCGGCCGGCGTACTGCTCGTGGAGCTGCTCCAGTGCGCCGTACTGCGGGGTCAATCCGCACCGGCTGGCGACGTTGACCAGGAGTGCCGGGCGGTCCCCCGTCAGGTCACGCAGCACGCCGGGGGTGCCGTCGAGACGGGCGATCGGCAGGTCGAGGATGCTCACCGGGCGAGCCTATCCTCGGGACGGGAACGGGTTGTCGGCGCGGAGCGTTAGCGTCTCGATGCCCGTAGTCGGTCATGGCTGGAGGTTCGCTCGTGGGTTTTGCCCCCGTCTCCGGACCGGCCGTCTTCCGTCCGGCGCGGCCCGCCCGTGACTCGACCGTCGAGCTGACCGACGGGCAGCACGCGATCAGGCTGCCGATGCGCGCCGCACTGCCGGTGCTCACCCGTGCCCACGCACGCGACGACATCCACCCGAGCGTCGCGTTGGTCACCGGCGCGGCCCTCCTGGGTCTGCGGCTGGTCGCCGCCGGACGGTTCGAGCCGGAGCCGGGCGGTGGGGGCTGGCGCCCTGCCGTGCTGACCGCCGCCGAGGACCAGCGTGTCGACGATCTCGCCCGGTCGCATGGCCATGTCGACGAGGCGTCGGCGCGGGAGCTCATCACCCAGGTGGTGGCGGCCGTGGTCGACGCGGTGCCGCGCCGCCCGCCGGTCGACCGCCCCTCGGCTGTCACCGCACCCTTCCCACCGCGGCTTCAGGACCGGTTGGCCAGGACCCCGGCAGCGGCTGCTGGAGGTGGGGCCGCCGCGGGTGGGGACCTGGTCTCGGTGTCGCTGCGCGTCGAGGCCGACGAGGAGGAGCTGGTCGCCGGAGCGGTGCGGCTGGTGCTCCAGGTGCGCGACGAGCACGACCCGCTCCACGTAGCGGATGCGGCCGTCCTCTGGGCCGCCTCGGAGACGGAGCACGGGTTCGGCCCCCGGGCGAGACTGCACGCGACGCTGGCGCTGCGCCGGGCCGCCGACGCGTGGCCGGTGCTCGACCGGCTCCTGGAGCTCGAGGTCCCCGACCAGATCACCCTCGACACCGACGAGCTGGTGAGTCTGCTCGACCACGGGGTCGCGGCGCTCCAAGGTCGCGGGGTCGACGTGCTGTGGCCGCGCACCCTCGGCCGTGACCTCACCACCCGCACCGTGCTCGACCGGGCGCCGACCCCTCAGGCGCAGGAGGAGCCCTTGCAGACCGGGCTGTTCGGGCCCGATGCACTGTTCGCCTTCAACTGGCAGGTCGCCCTGCACGGTGAGCCGCTCACCGAGGCGGAGATGGACCAGCTGGCGACCGCCGCCGGCCCGGTGCTGAAGCTGCGGGACAACTGGATGGTCGTCGACCCAGCGGTCGCCCGACGGGCCAAGAAACGGTTGGTGCGAACCGCCCGGCCCACCCAGGCCCTGGCGGCCGCCCTGACCGGAGTGGTGGAGGTCGACTCCCGCGATGAGCAGGTCGTGGTCGGGGCGAGCCTGCTCCGGGTGCGCGAACGCCTGCGCCGCAACGCGGAGCACGCCCTCGCGGCGGGGGCCGGGGTCGAGCAGCCAGCGGGACTGCGGGGGACGTTGCGCGCCTACCAGGCCCGCGGACTGGCCTGGCTGGCCGAGCTGACCGACCTCGGGCTCGGCGGTTGTCTGGCCGACGACATGGGGCTGGGCAAGACCATCACCCTGATCGCGCTCCAGCTTCGTCGCGTCGAGGCGGCCGTCGCGGCAGGCGGAGACGCGCGTCCCACACTCGTGGTGTGCCCGGCGTCGCTGCTGGGCAACTGGGAGGCGGAGATCCGCCGCTTCGCGCCGGGTCAGGACGTACGCCGGTTCCACGGGGCGGGGCGGTCCCTGGAGGGGCTGAGGTCGGGGTTCGTGCTCACGACGTACGGAACGATGCGCAGCGACACGGCGAAAGACGGTCCCGGGGTGCTGGGCGCGCAGGAGTGGGACCTCGTCGTCGCCGACGAGGCCCAGCACATCAAGAACCCGGCGTCGGCCACCGCAGTGGGCCTTCGGACGTTGCGCTGCCGGTCCCGGATCGCCCTGACCGGCACCCCCGTCGAGAATCACCTCACCGAGCTCTGGGCGATCCTCGACTGGACGATCCCGGGACTGCTCGGCAGCCGCAACGCCTTCCGTCGGGCCTGGGCGGCGCCGATCGAGGCCGGTGTCGACCCGGCCCGCACTCGGCAGTTCGCGGACCTGATCAGCCCGTTCCTGCTGCGTCGGCGCAAGAGCGACCCCGGCATCGCGCCCGAGCTGCCGCCCAAGACGGAGACCGACCACCTGCTGCGGCTGACTCGGGAGCAGGCGGTCCTCTACGAGGCGTTCACCCGCGACACGATGGAGCGGATCGAGCGCGCCGACGAACACGCCAGGCGGGGCCTGGTCCTCAAACTGCTGACCGGGCTCAAGCAGATCTGCAACCATCCGGCGCACTTCCTGCGCCAGGCCAACCCGCGCCTCGCGGGCCGGTCCGAGAAGCTCGACCTGGTCGACGAGCTGCTGCCGACGGTGGTCGACGAGGGCGGTGCGGCGCTGGTCTTCACGCAGTACGTCGCGATGGCACGGCTGCTCGAGACCCATCTCTCCGGCCTCGGCCTGCGGCACCAGCTGCTGCATGGCGGCACCCCGGTGCGTCAGCGTGAGGAGATGGTCGAGCGCTTCCAGGCCGGGGAGGTGCCGGTCTTCCTGCTGAGCCTCAAGGCCGGCGGGACGGGACTCAACCTGACTCGAGCCGACCACGTGGTCCACTTCGACCGCTGGTGGAACCCGGCAGTCGAGGAGCAGGCGACGGACCGCGCGCACCGCATCGGTCAGACCAGGCCGGTGCAGGTGCACCGTCTGGTCACGCAGGGCACGATCGAGGAACGGATCGCAGAGCTCCTCACCCGCAAGCGGGCGCTCGCCGACGCCGTACTCTCGCGTGGGGAGACGGCCCTGACCGAGCTCGGCAACGAGGAGCTGCGAGAGCTCGTCGCGTTTCGTCCCGAGGCTGACCAGGGGCCGTCCGGATGACCGCGGTGACCCACCCCCGGATCGCGCCGCGTCGGGGCGCCGCCCGGGCCACCACCTGGTGGGGAAAGGCCTGGGTCCGGGCGGTCGAGGAGGCGGCGTACGGCGATCGCGAGCTGCGCCTGGCCCGCGGCCTGGCCCGCGCCGGCCGGGTCGGCTCGCTCACCGTGGCGCCCGGGGAAGTGGTGGCCGCGGTCGAGGCCGGTGACGAGGTGTGGTCGGTGCGGATCACGCTGCCCGTCCTCGACGACGGCACCGCTGCCACGCTGGTGGAGCTGGTCGCGGCGGAGTCCGGCCGCGTCGCGGCCCTGCTCGCCGGTGACCTGCCGCTCCCGCTGGTCGAGGAGGCGGAGGAGGCCGCGGTCGAGCTGGTGCCGTACGGCGCGGAGCTCGGCGCCGAGTGCTCGTGCGCCAGCTGGGTCGATCCGTGTGAGCACGCACTCGCGGTGGCCTACCAGGTGGCGTGGCTCCTTGACGGCGAGCCGCTGGTCCTGTTCGCCCTGCGCGGACTGCCCCGGGAGACGCTGCTGGCTCGGCTCCACACGCTGCGGTCCGGTGGCGACGTCGGTGTCCCCGGCACGGGGTCGGACGAGACGCTGATCGAGGTCGACGAGGACGTGGAGGTGGCGTTCGAGGCAGCTGTGCGTGCCGCCCGGATCCTGACCGTGCTCGAGGAGTCCGACTCCGAGGCCGCGCTGACGGAGGCGCTGAGCCGGTTGCTCTGACCCAGGCGTCAGTTGCGCACGGGTACGCCGAACGCGCCGAGCGCCATCTCGCGCAGCAGTGGGCCCAACTCGTCGTCGGGAAGAAGTCCGCTGTGGGGCGTGGAGTTGATGAGCCCGAAGGCCGCGTGCGCCATCGCCCGCGCTCTCTTCAGGGGAAGCTCCGAGAGGCCGCACAGCTCCGCGGCCCACAGGTCGACGTACTCGCGCTGCAGCCCGCGCACCCGTTCCCGCGCGTCGGCGGGAAGGGATGCCCAGTCCCGATCCTGGACGACGATCAGCGCGCGATGCCGGACGGCGAAGTCGACGTGCCACTCGACCAGTGCCTGGAGTGCCGCCTCGTGCCCGACTGCACCGGCGCTGCGCTCCCGCCCGACGCGGAGCAGCTCCTCGCTGATGCCGACCAGCATCGCCGCCAGGATCGCGTCCTTGCCGGAGAAGTGCTTGTAGAGCGCCGGGCCCGAGATCCCACAGGCGGCTCCCAGCTCCGCCACGGACACCCCGTGGAACCCGCGGGCGGCAAACAACTCTGCGGCGGTTTCGAGGATCTGCTGCCGACGGCTCACCGGCCCAGGTTATCGCTCGTTAACCACGTCGGGGTTGAAACGTTCCTCCGGGTGGGTTGAAACGTTCCTCCGGGCGGGTTGAAACGTTCCTCCGGGTGGCAGCGCTACCGGGAGACAGATCTCAGCCCACCCGCTGGAGGACTCGCGCCGCTCGCTTAGCGCCTCTAGTGTTCGACCATGTCCATGGGGGGACGGCTGTTGGTCGCGGCCGCGGTGCTGGGGGTCGGCACGAGCATGTGGGGGACACCGGCGGGCGGAGACACCGGGTGGCGCCAGGTCGGCTCCACCGCTGGGTCCGGTATCAGCGGAGTCGCCGCCACGCCCACCGGCTGGGTCATTGTCCGTGACGTCAAGAGTGCGAGCGGGAACCGCGTCTCCCTCCTCTCCGCAGACGACGTGGTGACTCCACTGTCCTGGCCGGGCACGGCACCGAAAGACCTGGAGGCGATCGACGCGGTGCCCGGACAGCCCGGCCGCTTCGCCGTGGTGACCAGTGCCGGCGCCGGCACGATCATCTCCATCAGTGGCACTCGGCTGAGCATCGTCCGCAGCTTCCGACTGCCGAAGGGGCGCACCCAGAACGAGGCGTTCACCCTGACCCGGGTCGGCACGACCACCGTCGCGCTCTGGGGGAACCGCGGCTCCACGACCGCACCGGGGCGCTTGTACGCCGCAGCCTTCAACCCCACGACCGGCGCCTTCGGAGCCGCCGTCTCCCGGACGGTGTCGGTGCCCTACCCCAGCGTCCAGGTCCGCCATATTAGTGACGCTGAGGTGGTGGGGGACCGGATCTTCATCGCCAGCGCCTCGGATCCGGGGAGCAACGGTCCGTTCGCCTCGGCTGTGTACGAGGTCGGCACCGTGGGACTCACTGCCGGCCGGGCGAGGCTGTCGATGACGACTCCGGTGCAGCTCGACACCTTTGTCGGGCACAAGGTCGAGGGGCTGGCCTGCTCCGAAGGAACCGGACTCTTGGGCACCGACGATGAGAACCAAGGGGCTTGGGTCGGACCCGCGACCTTCTGCCAGGGCTGAGTCGGAGGCACGTCTCAAACCGCCCGGAGGAACGTTTCAACCCGCCCGGAGGCACGTTTCAACCCGCCCGGGGGCACGTTTCAACCGTTGCGGGCTTGGTGGAGGAGCCATTCGCGCATGGAGAGGTGGGGGAGGTGGGGGGTGGGGTCGGGGAGTTGGGCCCACACCCAGCCGTCGTCGTCGACTCTGGTGGGGTAGAGGGAGAGCACCTGGCCCGGCTCGTCGGTACGGTGCCCGTCGGTCAGGTCGAAGCGCCAGAAGTGGCCGGGGCAGGTGAGCAGGCCGTCTCGCACCACTCCGCCGGAGACCTGGACGTCGCGGTGCGGGCAGCGGTCCAGCATCGCCCGGACGCCGGCGGGGCCGCGGACCACGCAGACCCGGCCGGTCTCGTCGTCGCCGCGCAGCTCCCGCCCCACCGGCCTGCCCTCGGGGACGTCCTCGACCCGACAGATCCGGGTCCAGCCCTCCTCGGCTCCAGGGTCCTCGGCTCCAGGGTCCTCGGCTCCAGGCTGCTCCGCTCCAGGGCCCTCGGCTCCAGGCTGCTCGGTCTCGCGGCCGGTCTCGTGCCCGGTCACCGGGCCACCTCGCCGTGACCGGGTCGCCGCCAGCCCAGGTTGTGGGAGATCCGGCCGGCCGCCTCGATCAGCGGCCGGGTGAGTCGGCGCAGCGGTTCGGGGTCCCGGTTCTCTACGGGTCCGGCGACCGAGAGGGCGGCGACCACCCGCCCGGTGCGGCCCCGGATCGGCGCCGCGATCGAGACCATACCGACCTCGGACTCGAACAGGTTCTCCGAGAACCCCTGCCGGCGGACCTGGGCGAGCTCGGCGAGCAGGGCGGTTCGCGACGTGATCGTGTCGCCGGTCTTGCGGGTCAGCCGCATGGAGCCGACGACCCGGGCCTGCTCGTCGGGCTCGAGGTAGGCCAGCAGCACCTTCCCGGTCGAGGTGGCGTGCGCGGCGTTCCGGCTGCCGACGCCGCGGAACACCGCCAGCGCGTTCGGGCCTTCGCGGCGCTCGACGTACAGCACGTCGCTGCCGTCGAGGATCGCCACATGCAGCGTGTGCTCGGTGATCCCGCGCAGCCGGTCCAGCGGCCCGGTCGCGGCCTGGTGCAGCGACAGCGCGGTCTCGGCGCTCACACCCAGGTTCCGCATCGTGGGGGTGAGGCGGAACAGGCCGGTGTCCTCCACCTTCTCCAGCAGCTCCTCCGCGACCAGCGTCCACACCACCCGGTGCGCGGTGCTCTTGCCGACGCCGGTACGGCGGGCCAGCTCGCTCACCCCGAGCTGGGTGTCGCCCTTGCCGAACTCCCTGAGCATCCGGGCGGCGGTGGCCACGCTGTTGAGGGTCTGCGTGGTGCCCGGGACGCGGGTCATCCCTCCCCCCGGCCGATCCGGAGCAGGGCCCGGCGCAGGTCCGGCAGGTCGCCGGACAGGTCGGCCACGGTGAGCGCGGTCCCGGCGATCTCCCGGGCCAGCAGCCGGGCGCTCAGCGCGAGCTCGAGCCGCTCGGCGACGACGAACTCGTCCACCCAGGCCTCCCGGCCCGGGAAGGCGCGCCGGATCACCTCGCCGTCGCGGACCGCGGACGCGTGCCGGTGCGCGAGCGCCACGCCGGCGTGCTGGGCGTGGTGGGCGGTCAGGCCCCCGCCGATGGAGACCGACACGTGGTAGACGACGTCGAGGACCCCCAGCACCCGACGGACCTCCCGCGGCTCGTCCGCGGAGCCCGCGCCGATCAGGCCGAGCTCGGGGAGGATGGAGGCGTCGAAGAACCGCACCGCCCAGCTCACCCCGTCGTGCTCCTCGGTCAGCTCCACCTCGGGGCCGCTCGGCGCGGGCAGTCGGTCGCGCGTCGCCACCAGGTGGAGGTCGTGGGCCGCGGCCACCGCGACGGTCACCGGGTCGCCGGCCGCCAGCGGCAGTGCCGCCCGCTCAGCGGGAGCCAGCAGCCGTGCCTGGTCCAGATAGGCGCGGTGCAGCGCGTGCACATAGTCGGCCAGTCGCTCCCGCATCTCCTCGGGCCGGCCGGGTTCGGTCATGTGACCGAGGTTACGCACTCCTGTCCCGCATGGGGGTACGCACTTCCCCGCATGCGGAACGCGGTGCCTACCTTGCTGGTCATGAGTACGCCGTCCGGCACCGCGTCGCAGGCAGCAACAGCGGGGCCTGACTACGCCGAGGGGACGCCGGCCGGCACCACCCGCGAGGTCCTGCGTGACCTGGCTCCTGGACTGCGCCGCCCGGAGCGTCCGGCGCGTGCCCCCGGGGGCATCCTGCGGCTGTCGCACGTCGACATCACCGTCACCGACCTCGACCTGTCGACGGCGTACTACACCGAGGTGATGGGCATGCACGTCACCGCCCGGGACGCCGACTCGGTCTACCTGCGCTGCTGGGATGAGACCGACCACCACTCGCTGCGGCTGCGCTACGCGCCCCGGGTCGGGTTCGACCTGATGGCCTACAAGGTCCACCACGAGGACGACCTCGACCACCTGGAGAACCGGGTCGCCCGCTACGGCCTGCCGGTGCAGCGGATGGCGAAGGGCGAGACGCTGGGGCAGGGCGAGAGCATCCGGTTCGCGACCCCCAGCGGGCACGTGATGGAGCTGGTGCACGACGTGGACAAGGTGGACGCGACCGGCCGCGGCCGCACCAACCCCTCCCCGTTCGAGGGCGAGGGCGAGCCGGGGCCGCCGCTGCGGATCCTGCCGCCCCGGATGGACCACCTGCTGGTCACGGCCGAGGAGGTCGGCGAGGCGACCCAGTTCTACATGGACGTGCTGGGCTTCCGGATCACCGAGCAGCTGCTCGACGGCAACGGCCACCAGCTCGGCACCTGGCTCGAGCGCTCCCACTCCCCGCACGACCTCGCCGTCGTCCACGGGCCGAACGGCGGCCTGCACCACTTCGCGTACTGGCTCGACGACTGGGACGACGTCCGCGACGCGGCCGACATCCTGGCCTACAACGGGATCCAGCTGGACGTCGGTCCCACCCGGCACGGCATCACCCGCGGCTCGACCATCTACTTCTTCGACCCGCTCGGCACCCGCAACGAGGTCTTCACCGGCGGCTACCGGCCGGACCCGGACTTCCCCACGATCACCTGGACCGAGGACAACGTCGGCCGTGCGATCTTCTACTACGAGGGCGAGCTCAACGACCGATTCATGAAGGTGCACACCTAGAGATGTCTATCCTCCGTCTGTCCCACGTCGAGCTCCGCGTCCCCGACCTCGAGCTCGCCACCGCGTACTACTCCGAGGTGGTCGGCCTCGTCGAGACCGGCCGCGAGAGCAACCGGGTCTTCATGAAGTGCTGGGACGAGCACCAGCACCACTCGCTGGTGCTGACCCTCCAGCCCACCCACGGCCTCAACCACCTCGGCTTCAAGGTCACCGATCGCGAGGACCTCGACCACTACGCCGCGCGCCTCGAGGCGGCCGGCGTCTCGGTGAAGCGGTACGCCGCCAACGAGTGGGCCGCCGGCCACGGTGAGGCGATCCGCTTCGAGCTGCCGAGCGGGCAGGAGATGGAGCTGGTGCACGGCATGCAGCAGGTGGGCAACCTGCTGCCGCAGACCAACCCTCCGCCGCGACCCATGGGCCTGGTGGGGATGGCACCGCCGCGGCTCGACCACATCTTCCTCACCGCCGAGGAGGTCGACACCGTGACCCGGTTCCTCGTCGACCACCTGGACTTCCGGCTCACCGAGCAGGTGCTGGGCGACGACGGGTTCCAGATCGCCTCCTGGCTCGAGGTCTCCCACACCTCCCACGACATCGCGCTCATCACCGGCCCGAACGGCGGGCTGCACCACTTCGCGTTCTGGGTGGACGGGTGGAACGACCTGCGCACCGCGGCGGACGTCTGCGCCTACCACGGGGTGAACATCGAGACGAACCCCACGCGGCACGGCGCCACCCGCGGCCAGTGCCTCTACTTCTTCGACCCGGTCGGCAACCGCAACGAGGTGTTCACCGGTGGCTACTGGGTGGACCCCGACGCCGAGCCGATCACCTGGACCGAGGCGGAGATGGGTCGGGCGCTGTTCTACTACGACGGCGTGGTCAACCAGAAGTTCCTGACGGTTCACACATGAGCGAGGACGTGGTCTCGACAGGCTCGACCGGCGGTGGGGCGGTGCTGCCGCGGACCGAGCGGCCCGATGCGCCGGCGTACCTCCAGCGGCACCAGCAGCGCCGCGCCGTCACCACGACCCCGCGGACTCTGCCCGACACCGGGCCGGAGACGGAGCCAGGGGAGGAGACCCCGCTCTACCTGCGGCGGTTCCGGGACCGGCGCTCGGCGAACGGCAGCACGCTGGGAGACACCGTCGCCTTCGACGGCGAGAGCCTGGGCACCACGCGCGCCTGGGCCGAGGTCACCCGCACCAAGGAGATCGTCCCGGAGCGGCGCGACCAGCTGGCCACGGTCGCCGCGGACGTCTACCTGGTCCGGCACGGGGAGACACAGGGCTACTCCTCGGAGTCCGGCCTGACCCCGCTCGGCGCCTGGCAGGCGCACCGCCGCGGCCAGGAGCTGGCCCGCCGGGTCCAGCCGGGGATGCGCGTCGAGGTCGTCTGCGCACCCACCAACCGGGCCCGGCAGACCGCTGACCACCTGCGTCGGGGCCTGCTGGACAACATCCGGCTCTTTGACCGCGAGGGCGCGACCGCCTCGGAGGTGAACGACGACCGCAACTTCCGCAACTTCGAGGTGGCCACCCCCGAAGGGCCTCGTGACGTCACCTCCGCCTTCCGGATCTACCACCGGGAGATGGAGAAGTACGAGCGGATCGGGCTGGGGGAGCGGCCCGGCTGGCTGGTCGAGGTGGACCGCTTCTGGGGCATCCAGCAGGGCGGCGGCGACCCGATCACGCACTGGCTGACCATGCCGATGCTGTACTTCGAGCCACCGGTGTCGGCAGTTCGCCGGTTCTGGAAGGGCATCCTCACCCTGCAGCAGCACACCTCGGCCCGGCAGATCGTGGTCGCCACCCACTCCGGACCGATCCGGGCCTTCGCCACCGCGGCGATGGGCTACGACCCCGGGGAGCCGTTCAACACCGAGTTCGTCCGGATCCGCTTGCTCGAGGGAGGGGTGACCGCGCTCGTGCTCTACCGCAACCGCGTGCAGGAGATCGCCGTACCCGATCTCGACGCGCTCCCGCCCAACCAGGACTCACGGTTCGCCGAGGAGGACGCCTCATGACCGCAGGACCGCTCGTGATCACCTTCGACCGGCTCACCGAGGAGCACCACGCGATCGTCGGCGGGAAGTGCGCATCGCTGGGCACGATGAGCCAGGCGGGGCTGCCGGTCCCGCCGGGGTTCGGGGTGACCACCTCGGTGTACGCCGCCGCCAAGGCGTTGGCCACCGACTACAACGAGCTCACCGACATGCTGCGCGCGGTCGAGGTCGGCGACACCGACGGCCTGGCGGTGGCCGCCGAGCGAGCCCGGGCGATGGTGCGGGCCTGGCCCATCCCCGCCGAGGCGGAGGCGCTGGTCCGGGAGCGGTACGCCGACCTCTGCGGCCACTGCGACGTCGATGACGTCCCCGTGGCGGTGCGCTCGTCCGCCACGGCCGAGGACTCGCCGGACGCGTCGTTCGCGGGCGAGCACGACACCTACCTGTGGGTGCGCGGGGCGGACGCGGTGCTGGACAAGATCCGGGCCTGCTGGGCCAGCCTGTTCACCGACCGGGCGATCGCCTACCGGGAGGAGATGGGCTACGACCACACGAAGGTCGACATGGGAGTGGCGGTGCAGAAGATGGTGCGACCCCGGTCCGCCGGCGTCGCGTTCACCCTCGACCCCACCAACGGCGACCGCTCCGGCATCTGCATCGACTCGGCCTGGGGCTTCGGTGAGGGGGTGGTGTCCGGCGACGTCACCCCCGACAACTTCCTCGTCGACAAGGTGATGTGGTCGATCAACCGGCGCATCATCTCTCCCAAGTCCCACGCCTACCGGCTGGCGGAGGACCGGATCGAGCGGGTCGAACTCGACGAGGAGCTGGCGACGACCCCCTCGCTGACCGATGAGGAGATGGTCGCCGTGGCCCGCCTGGCCCGGACCGCGGAGAAGCACTACGGCTGCCCGCAGGACATCGAGTGGGCCATCGACGACGACCTTCCCGCCGGTGCGGACGTCGTCCTCCTCCAGGCCCGGCCCGAGACCGTGTGGAGCCGCAAGGCCCATCACGTCGGGGCGGAGAAGGACCTCATGAGCAGCATCGTCGACACCCTGGTCAACCCGCTCTACTCACGCAAGGGAGGGAACGCCTCCACCGCCTGACGGCACCTGGCTCGGGGGGCCGGCCGCCATCACACCACCACCACCACACCCACACCGCCCGGTACGCCGGGTCGCTTCATCGGAGGATCAACAGCCATGGCCGATCGCTTCCCGAGCCCGTTCGACATCGAGCCCCCCGAGGGCGCCGAAGGATGGGAGCAGCTCTACACCTACTC
>CAZKEZ010000058.1:0-13727 GCA_964551905.1 uncultured Nocardioides sp.
CGAAACCACCCTCGAACGGCCGCGGTGCGTCGGCCGGCTACCCGAACCCCTGCACCCAGCCCCGCACCGCGGCTACTCGGTCAGAACCACCGACCACCAGCTACCCGGCGACCCACCCAGCCACCCAGCGCCAGACTCCGCGGACCCACGGATCCGTCACATGAGCCGCAAATGGCCTCGCGTCAGTCGCGGAACTGGTCGGGCAGGGGGTACGTCGACCCGAGCGCACCGGACCACCCCGGGGAGAGGGACCAGTACATGACGTCGGTGGTGAGCTCGCGAGCCACCCCGTGCTGGAACACCCCGTTGCCGGTGGCGCACACGGCGTCCCACACCACGCGGGCGAGCTCGTCACCCGCCATCCGCAGCACGACCACGGGCGACCGGTCGGGTGGGAACTGGCACGGTGACGCCTCGGCCCGGATCGGCGCGTCCTCGATCGCCTGCAGGGCCTGGTCCGCCCGGCTGCCGATGAGCAGCTCGCTCTGCTCCAGCCACCCGCTCTCGTCGTACCGGCAGACCGAGAGCGAGCCCTCGATGCCGGGATCCTCCGTGCTGCCGATGGTCTCCCGCGAGGGGCAGCCGTTGTGGTCCGCGCCGTCGATGACGTGTGCGGAGCCGAGCACCCGCTTGGCCAACCAGGGCTCTGGGGCCACCACCCGCACGCCCGCGAACCCGAGCACGACCTCGCCCACCCAAGCGCCGCGGGGAAAGTCCTTCCCGGCCCCCACCTCATGCACCGGCTGCACGGGCTCCAGGTCACCGGCCGGGAGGAACTGCAGCCCGAACCCGGACGCGGACGGGCTACAGAGGATCGCCGGGACCACGCCGCCGGGACGCTCGACCACCGGCGCGGGCGGGTCACTCTTGCTCAGGCACCAGGTCGACAGTGAGCCGTACTCCCACTCCTCGGGGACCGCCACCTCGATGTCGTGCCAGCTCTCGGTGCGCCAGCCCTCGGTGCGCCACGTGTTCGGGCCCTCACCGGCAGGACGTGAGGCGTCGGGTGTCGTGGGCGTGGGGTCGCCCGGCCCGGCCCGTTCGCCGGTGCCCCCGGCGAGCAGGGCCACCGGGACCACGATCGCCGCCACCGCAGCGACCGACGCGCCCGCGAGCCAGCGCCGGCGAGCGCGGGCGCGAGACCGGGCGCCGCCGGCCAGATCGTGCGGCGCCGGTGCCCCCTCGGCCGCCCCGCGCAGCGACTCGCGCAGCCGGCTCTCGAGCTCGTTGGTCATCCGTCCTCCTCGTCCAACAGCACGCGCAGCGCCACCAGGCCGCGGGACACCCGCGACCGCGCCGTGCCCTCCCGGACCCCGGTCAGCGCGGCGATCTCGTCGTAGGGCAGGTCCTCGTAGTAGCGGAGCACGACTGCGGTGCGCTGCGGCTCCGGCAAGGCTCGGCAGCCCTCCCACACCCGGCCCAGCTCCGCCAGGTAGGCGGGGTCGTGCGGTGCCTCGTCGCGCGGCTCCGGCCAGGGGTCGGCCACGGGCGACTCGCGGCGCCGTACCCGGCGCCACCAGGAGGTGTGTGCGTTGACCACCATCCGCCGCACGTAGGCGTCCGGGTGCTCGACCTGCGAGATCCGGGACCACCGGGGCAACGCACGCGAGAGCGCCTCCTGCACCAAGTCCTCCGCCTCGGCGCGGTTGCCGGTCAGCACATAGGCCAGCCGCAGCAGCGACGGCCCCCTCGCCTCCACCCAGGCCTCGAAGTCGTCCGGGGTCGCGCGAGAGCGGCTCACCGGCCGGGCCTCGCCACCCGACAGCACCCCGCCCATGATCTATGGACGCCGTACCCCCCGCCGACGTTGCACACCGGCTGGCTCAGGCCTCCCCGGACCTCGCCCAGAGGTTCACGCCGGACTCCACGGCGTGCTGGTCGATGGTCTGCAGCTCACCGTCGGTCAGCGGCGGCCCGGCGAGCGCGTCCAGGTTGGTGTCGAGCTGCTCGACCGAGGACGCTCCGATCACCGCCGAGGTGACCCGCGGGTCGCGCAGCACCCACTGGAGCGCCAGCTGGGCCAGCCGCTGGCCGCGGTCAGCCGCAAGCTCGTTGAGTCGGCGGACCCGTTCGACCACCTCGTCGTCCAGCGCGGTCATCGTCGATCCGGAGCGGGCCGCCCGCGAGTCCGCCGGCACCCCGGCCAGGTAGCGATCGGTCAGCAGGCCCTGGGCAAGTGCCCCGAACACGATGCAGCCCATCCCCTGCGACTCGAGCTCGTCGAGGAGGTCCGGCTCGATCCAGCGGTTGAACATGTTGTACGACGGCTGGTGGATCAGCAGCGGCGTCCCGAGGCTCCGGGCGATAGTGGCGGCCTCCCGGGTCCGGGTGGCGGAGTAGGAGGAGATCCCGGCGTACAGCGCCCGCCCGGACCGCACCGCGGTGTCCAGCGCCCCGATCGTCTCCTCCAGCGGTGTGTCGGGGTCGAAGCGGTGGCTGTAGAAGATGTCGACGTACTCCAGGCCCATCCGCGTCAGCGACTGGTCCAGCGACGCCAGGACGTACTTCCGGGAGCCGCCGCCCTGACCGTAGGGCCCCGGCCACATGTCGTAGCCGGCCTTGGTCGAGATGATCAGCTCGTCCCGATAGGGCGCGAAGTCCTCTCGCAGGTAGCGCCCGAAGTTCTCCTCCGCGCGGCCGTAGGGAGGCCCGTAGTTGTTGGCCAGGTCGAAGTGGGTGACCCCGCGGTCGAAGGCGCGGCGCAGGATCGCCCGCTGGGTCTCCTCCGGACGGTCGGTGCCGAAGTTCTGCCACAGGCCGACCGACACGGTGGGGAGTCGCAGACCGCTGCGGCCGGTGAAGCGGTAGTCCATCTGGTCGTAGCGCTCGGGTGCGGGGACGTAGGTCATGGTCCCATCCTGCCGGGTCCACGGGGCCCCAGTCCCAGACCGCCTGTCTCCGACTCCTACGATCGGCCCATGGAGCTCAAGTACGTCGACCCGGCCCGGCCGCACGGTCCGGCCCGGCGGGCCTGGCACCGGCTGGCCCGGACCTCGTTGGGGCGGTGGTACGGCATCCACGTCGCCGCACCGGTCGACTCGTTCCTGCTGCGCCGCACCGGCGGCCGGGTCCGCCTGGTGGGGCCGTTGCCGACGGCCACCCTCGCGACCACCGGCGCGAAGTCCGGACAGCGCCGGGAGAACCCGGTGGTGTACTTCCACGATGGGCAGGACGTGGTGTTGATCGCGTCCAGCTTCGGTCGGGACCGGCACCCGGCGTGGTACCACAACCTGCGCGCGCACCCCGACGTCACGCTCAACGGCCTGTCGTTCGTCGCCGCGGAGGTGACCGAGCCTGACGAGCTCGAGCGGCTCTACGGCCTGGCGGTCCGGGTCTATCCCGGGTACGCCGACTATCGTGTCCGCACCGCCGCCGTGGGACGTCGGATCCCCGTCCTGCGCCTCACCCCCCGGCGCTAGTCCCCGACGCGCGACTCGAGGACGCGGAAGCCCTTGGCGGAGGCGAGCCGGGTGGTGGGGTAACCCTGGTCACCCAGCCAGCGCTGGAGCGAGTCGGCGCCCAGGTTCTTCCCCACGACCAACACCGCTCGCCCCTCAGGACCGAGCCGCGCGAGCCAGCGCAGGAGCAGGTCGTGCAGCGCCTGCTTGCCGACCCGGATCGGCGGGTTGGACCAGATCTCGTCGAACTGGGCGTCGGCGGGGACGGCGTCGGGGAGGCAGGCGGTGAACCGGTCGGCGAGGCCCAGGGCCGCGGCGTTCTCGTTGGCCAGGAGAACGGCCCGCTCGTTGACCTCCACCCCGGTGACGACCGTGTCCGGCGCCGCCGCGGCGATGGCCAGCCCGATCGCGCCGTACCCGCAACCGAGGTCCAGGATCCGCCCGCCGGCCGGGGGGTCGGTCTCGCGGAAGAGCACCGAGGTGCCGAGGTCGACGCGACCCTGGGCGAACACGCCCGACCCGCTGGCGAGGGTCAGGTCGAGGCCCCAGGCGGTCAGGTGAACCGGGGTACGTCGGAACGGCACCCGCGGGTCGGCCGAGAAGTAGTGCTCGCCGTCGTTCATCGGTGGCTCACGACCGGATCCGTCGGGTCTGCGCAGCCCGGGCGGCGAGCTCGGCGTCGTCGGGGTAGTCGACCTCCTCCAGGGTGAGGCCGTGCGCGGGCACGACCGGCACGGCGGGGTCGCGCACGGCCGCCGCCAGCACCGCCGCCGGCCAGTCGACGCCACGCCGACCCTCGCCCACCGCCAGCAGGCAGCCGACCAGCGAGCGCACCATGTGGTGGCAGAAGGCATCGGCGCGGACGGTCGCCACCGCCACGCCGGCGGCGTCGCGCGACCAGTGCAGCTCGAGCACCCGACGGACCGTGCTCGCCCCCTCGCGCCGCTTGCAGAACGCCGCGAAGTCGTGCTCCCCCGCCAGGTCCCCGGCGGCCCGGTTCATGACCTCGAGGTCGAGCGGCCGCTTCCAGGCCAGGACGTGGCCCCGGGTCAGCGGGTCGACGAGCGCGGGGTCGTCGACGACCCGGTAGGCGTAGCGTCGCCACAGCGCTGAGAAGCGGGCGTCGAACCCGGGTGCGGCCGCGGCCACCCGGTGCACCCTCAGGTCGGCGTCCACCAGCCCGTTGAGGCGAGTCGCCAGAACGGTTGGTGCGTCGCCCGTGGCCCGCCCCGCCGCCGCGGTGAGGGCCTCCGCCTCAACGTCGACGTGCGCGACCTGGCCGCGGGCGTGGACGCCGGTGTCGGTCCGCCCGGCGCAGGTCACCTCGGGCGGCTCGGCACGGAGCGCCGTACTCAGCGCGGCCTCCAGCTCCCCCTGCACGGTGCGCAGTCCCGGCTGTCGCGCCCAGCCGTGGAACGCTGTGCCGTCGTACCCGAGATCGATCCGCAGCCGCACCCCGGAATCCTGCCACGCCCCGCTCACCCTCTGCCTGGCCCACCCTCTGCCTGGCCCACCGTCTGCCTGGCCCACCGTCTGCCTGGCCCACCGTCTGCCTGGCCCACCGTCTGCCTGGCCCACCGTCTGCCGCGCGGTTGCCGTCGCCTCTGGCGCCCGATTCGTTCGTTTTCGCGACGGCAACCCCGCGGGAGTTGGGGGAGGCGGTCAGTCCAGCTCGTGACGGTACGGCGGATCGGCGCCGGGGCGGGACACCGCGATCGCGGCCGCCGCCGCCGCCTGCGTGAGCAGCTCGGTCCACCGGTCGGCAGTCAGGTCCCTCAAGTGTCTCCGTCGGCCGGCGCCCACCAGGTCGGCCGCCCACAGGGCGTCCAGCAGTGCGGCACCGAACGCGTCCCCCGCACCGATGGTGTCCACCACGGTCACCGGCGGCGCCGCCACGTCGCCACTCTCGCTCGCCGTCAGCCACCAGGCGCCCTGGCCGCCGCGGGTCACCACGACGATGGCAGGGCCCCGCCCGAGCAGCTCCCGGGCCGCCTCCTCCAGGCTCCGGTCGGGGTACAGGGCAGCGAGATCCTCGTCGGAGGCCTTGACGATGTCGCTGAGGGCCGCGATCCGGTGCACCGCGGCCAGCACGTCCGGGCCGGTGCCGGTGATGGTGGGCCGGGCGTTGACGTCGTAGCTGACGATCGCCTCGTCCCGCAGCCGGCTCAGCAGCCCGGCCACCGCGTCCGCGCCCGGGGCCAGCACCGCGGCCAGCGAGGAGGTGTGGACCACCACCGGCTCGACACCGGCCAGGTCGACCGGGTTCAGTCGCCACTCGAGGTCGAAGTCGTACGACGCGGCGCCTTGCTCGTCCAGCGTCGCAACGGCCGACGACGTGCGCCCGATCGCAGCCGGGTCACCGGCCAGCCGGACCCCGGCGTCGGACAGGTGGTCGGCTAGGATCCGCCCGAAACGGTCGTCGGCGAACGCCGTGGCGAGCAGCACCGGCCGGTCGAGACGCGAGAGCGCCACGGCGACGTTAGCGGCGCTGCCGCCGGCGTACTCATCGTCCACGCCGTCGGCTCGGCGCAGCACATCGATGAGCGACTCACCGACGACCAGCGCGACCTGCCTCATGGGCAGTGACTCTGCCACGCGGCCGGAAAGGGGTCGGTGCTCACTCCGACTTGTCGTCGGACTCCTCGGCCTCGGGCTCCTCGGCCTCAGCGGTGGGCTCCTCCACCTCAGCGGCAGGCTCCTCCACCTCAGCGGCAGGCTCCTCCACCTCAGCGGCAGGCTCCTCGGCATCCGCGGCAGGCTCCTCCACCTCAGCGGCAGGCTCCTCCACCTCGGCGGCCGCAACGGCCGGCTCGGCCTTCGCGGCCTTGCTCTTGCTGCGCGCCGGCTTCGGGTCGTAGGGCTCGGTCACCAGCTCGATCACCGCCATGGGGGCGTTGTCACCCTTGCGCGGGCCGATCTTGGTGATCCGGGTGTAACCGCCCGGACGCTCCGCGAAAGAGGGGCCGATCTCGGTGAACAGCTCGTGCACGACCGTCTTGTCGTGGATGCTCTTGAGCACCTGGCGACGGTTGTGCAGGCTCTCCACCGTGCCGAGCGGCGCCTTCTTGGCCTTGGTGATCAGCTTCTCGGCGACCGGGCGCAGCATCCGCGCCTTGGCTTCGGTGGTGGTGATCCGGCCGTGCTCGAACAGCTGGGAGGCCAGCTGAGCGAGCATCAGGCGCTGATGGGCCGGTCCCGCGCCGAGGCGGGGACCCTTCTTCGGGGTGGGCATTGCTTCTCTCGTTTCTCCCGAGCCGTGTCAGGTACTCGGGTAGCTGCGTCTTAGTACTGCTCGTCCTCGACGAAGGCGTCGTCGTCATCGTCGCCGTACGCCGCCAACACGGCGTGCGGGTCGAAGCCCGGGCCGCTGTCCTTGAGGGACAGGCCCATCTCGACCAGCTTGGCCTTGACCTCGTCGATCGACTTGGCGCCGAAGTTGCGGATGTCGAGCAGGTCCTGCTCCGAGCGCGAGATCAGCTCACCCACGGTGTGGATGCCCTCGCGCTTGAGGCAGTTGTAGGACCGCACGGTCAGCTGCAGGTCCTCGACCGGGAGGGCGAGGTCGGCGGCCAGCTGCTCGTCGACGGGCGACGGGCCGATGTCGATGCCCTCGGCCTCGACGTTCAGCTCACGCGCGAGGCCGAACAGCTCGACGAGGGTCTTGCCGGCCGAGGCGATCGCGTCGCGGGGACGGATCGACGGCTTGGTCTCGACGTCGATGACGAGCTTGTCGAAGTCGGTGCGCTGCTCGACACGGGTGGCCTCGACCTTGTAGGTCACCTTGAGCACGGGGCTGTAGATGGAGTCGACCGGCATCCGGCCGATCTCGTTGTCGGCGCCCTTGTTCTGGACCGCAGAGACGTAGCCGCGGCCGCGCTCGACCACCAGCTCCATCTCGAGCTTGCCCTTGTCGGAAAGGGTGGCGATCTGCAGGTCGGGGTTGTGCACCTCCACGCCGGCCGGCGGCGCGATGTCGGCGGCGGTGACGGCACCGGAGCCCGACTTGCGCAGGTACATGGTGACCGGCTCGTCGTGCTCGGAGGACACCACCAGACCCTTGAGGTTCAAGATCACCTCGGTCACGTCCTCCTTGACGCCCTCGATGGTCGAGAACTCGTGCAGGACGTTGTCGATCTTGATGCTCGTTACTGCGGCACCGGGGATCGACGAGAGGAGGGTACGGCGCAGGGAGTTGCCGAGCGTGTAGCCGAAGCCCGGCTCCAGCGGTTCGATGACGAACCGGGAGCGGAACTCGTCGACGACGTCTTCGGACAGTGTCGGCCGCTGGGCGATAAGCACTTTTTCGTTCCTTTCCGAGCCCACCCGCTATTTGACGGGCTCAGACTTCGTGGTGGCGACGGTATTGCTGGGGACCGGGGTCCCGGACGGCTGACCGGGACCCCGAGATGGTTACTTCTTCGAGTAGTACTCGACGATCAGCTGCTCCTGGACCGGGATGTCGATCTGCTCGCGCGTCGGGACCTGGTGGACCAGGATCCGCATCCGCTGCGGCAGCACCTGCATCCAGGCCGGGACGAGCCGCTCACCGTGCGTCTCGCGCGCGACGATGAACGGAGTCATCTCCAAGGACTTCTCACGCACGTCGATGATGTCGTAGGCAGTCACCTGGAAGGACGGGATGTCGACCTTCTTGCCGTTGACCAGGAAGTGGCCATGGGTGACGAGCTGGCGGGCGTGGCGACGGGTCCGGGCGAAGCCGGCGCGGTACACGACGTTGTCGAGTCGGCACTCCAGCAGCTGCAGCAGGTTGTCACCCGTCTTGCCCTGACGGCGCGACGCCTCGGTGTAGTAGCGGTGGAACTGCTTCTCCAGCACGCCGTAGGTGTAGCGGGCCTTCTGCTTCTCGCGCAGCTGCAGGAGGTACTCGCTCTCCTTGATGCGGCCGCGGCCGTGCTGGCCCGGCGGGTAGGGACGACGCTCGTACGCCGCGTCGCCGCCGATCAGGTCGACACCGAGACGGCGCGACTTCTTGGTCATGGGGCCGGTGTAGCGGGCCATGGGTCAGATCTCCTCTCGAGGTCTCGGGTCAGACGCGGCGGCGCTTGGGCGGGCGGCAGCCGTTGTGGGGGGTGGGCGTGACGTCCTGGATGGTGCCGACCTCGAGGCCGATCGCACCCAGGGACCTGATCGCGGTCTCACGGCCCGAGCCCGGACCCTTGACGAAGACGTCGATCTTCTTCATGCCGTGCTCCATGGCCCGACGCCCAGCGGCCTCGGCGGCCATCTGCGCGGCGAACGGGGTGGACTTGCGCGAGCCCTTGAAGCCGACGGTGCCGGCCGAGGCCCACGAGATCACCGCACCGGTCGGGTCGGTGATCGTGACGATGGTGTTGTTGAACGTGCTCTTGATGTGGGCTTCGCCCTGAGCGACGTTCTTCTTCTCCTTGCGGCGCACCTTCTTGGCGCCGGCCTGACGGCTCTTGGGAGGCATGCGGTTTCTCTCCTGCGGGTAGCTGGTCGAAAGGTCTCGTCGACGAGGATCGGCGCGTCAGCGCGCGATCACTTCGCCTTCTTCTTGCCGGCGACGGTGCGCTTGGGTCCCTTGCGGGTCCGCGCGTTGGTCTTGGTGCGCTGACCGCGGACCGGCAGGCCCTGACGGTGGCGGCGACCCTGGTAGCTGCCGATCTCGATCTTGCGCCGAATGTCGGCCTGGACCTCACGGCGGAGGTCACCCTCGATCTTGAAGTTGGCTTCGATCTCGTCGCGGAGCTTGACCAGCTCCTCGTCCCCCAGCTGGTGGACGCGCAGGTCCGGGTTGACCCCGGTCGCGGCCAGCACCTGCTGGGCGCGAGTACGGCCGATGCCGTAGATGTAGGTGAGTGCGACCTCGATCCGCTTGTCACGCGGGAGGTCCACACCAACGAGGCGTGCCATGTGGCGGTGTCCTTCTGTTCACACGGTGGTCTGGTCGTGTTGCGTCCCTGGTTTCGCTGGTCGAGACCAGGGCTCCGGCCATCCGTTCCGGAGGTGGTTCACCGGTGGGTACCGGCTAAGCAATCACGTCGAGGGTGTTCAGTTGTGCATCGGGAGAGCCGGGTGGCTCACCCCTGGCGCTGCTTGTGACGCGGGTTCTCGCAGATGACCATGACGCGGCCGTGGCGACGGATCACCTTGCACTTGTCACAGATCGGCTTGACGCTCGGGTTGACCTTCACGAGGAGGGTCCTCTCTGGTGGGCGGCTTACTTGTACCGGTAGACGATGCGACCCCGGGTGAGGTCGTACGGCGACAGCTCCACCACGACCCGGTCCTCGGGGAGGATCCGGATGTAGTGCTGGCGCATCTTGCCGCTGATGTGGGCCAAGACCTTGTGCCCGTTGCTCAGCTCCACCCGAAACATCGCGTTCGGGAGGGCCTCCACGACGGTGCCCTCGATCTCGATCACGCCCTCTTTCTTCGGCATGTCCTCCGCTATCTCCTGGTCATCGGCTACCGTCGACCCGCGAACCTCCCCGATCCCCGAAGCCGGGGCGCGGAGTGGACCTCGTGCAGCCACCCCGTGGGCCCGGACCCCAGGCACACACGACAACACTCTGAGTCGAGCGTCAGGGGTGTGACCGAGGCAGCCGCGAGGCACCACGAAAGGCGGCCCACGTTGGGCCGACACGCCAGTCTACGTTCCCCACCCCGCAAACCCCTAATCAGCGCATTGACTCATGGAAGATGCCCGCGTGGCGCGAGTCGTTGACTCATCTGAAGATGCCCGCGTGAGACGCATCGGGGATGGAGCTCACGTTGTCGCAGCGCAAGGCCGTCACCAAGGCGCAGCTGGAGCGGTGGCCGAAGGCGACCAAGGCCGAGAAGTCAGCGATTCTGGATGCGGTGTGTCAGGTCACGGGCTGGCACCGTGATCACGCCCGCAAGGCGATCCGGTGTGCGCTGGCTGAGCAGGCAGCCGGTGGTTCGTCCCCGCGCAAGCGGCGCGACCCGGTCCGGGTCTATGACGACGCCGCGGTCGAGCTGCTGACCCGCTGTTGGGCGGTCTTGGACGGACCGACCGGGAAACGGCTGCACCCGGCCTTGGGCCAGGTGCTGGCCAACATGGGCCGCCACGGTCACCTCGACGGCGTCGATGACCGGGCGATCAGCCAGGTGCTGGCGATGAGCCCGGCCACGATCGATCGCCGCTTGGCCGGCGCCCGGACCGGGCTGGTGGCCCGCAAGCCGATCGCCCATACCCGCCCCGGATCGATGCTGAAGTCCTCGATTCCGATGAAGACCTGGCGGGAGTGGAACGACACCGAGCCCGGGTTCATCCAGATCGACCTGGTCGGACACGAGGGCGGGGACAACAACGGTGCGTTCTTCTTCACCCTCGACGCCACCGATGTGGCAACCGGGTGGACCGAGGCGATCACCGTGCGTTCCAAGGGCGAACGGATCGTGGCCGCCGGGCTGGAGGAGCTGTGGCTGCGGTTCCCCTTCCACATCGGCGGGATCCACTCCGACAACGGCTCGGAGTTCATCAACCACCACCTGGCCCGCTGGTGCCAGACCCGCAAGATCACCTTCAGTCGGGGCCGGGCCAGCCACAAGAATGACCAGGCCCACGTGGAGCAGAAGAACTGGTCAGTGGTGCGCCGCAGCGTCGGGTACTTCCGCTACGACACTCGCCGCGAGCTCGACCTGCTCAACCAGCTCTGGCCGCTGAGCTCGCTGCAAGTGAACCTGTTCTTGCCCCAGCAGAAACTGGTCTCCAAGACCCGGACCGGTGCCCGGGTCCGCAAGACCTACGACACCGCCACCACCCCGCTGCAACGACTCCTCAGCGACCATGGCGACATCGTCGACCCCCACGACCGCCGCCGCCTCGAAGGCCAGCTCCACCACACCGACCTGGTCACTCTCCGCCACCAGATCGCCGACATCCAAGGCAACCTCATCGAACTGGCCCGCCGACGCGGCCAAATCCAACAACGCGGCAAGACCAATGCCGTCTACCTCAGCCGCCGCAAACTGAACTCGACCAAGCGGGCAAAACACGATGAGTCAACGACTCATCCCTCGCGGGCATCTTGACGTGAGTCATCAGGATCAGGCTCCCGACGTACCAACCGAAATGGTCGCTCTCGGGCAGGTCTGGGAACCATTTCGGTTGGTACGTCGGGAAACCTCAGCGCAGGGACCGGAGGGAGACCGCCGCTCGGACCCGGCGCCACCAGGTGACCTCGGCGGACATGGCGTCGCGTTCGGCATCGACGTCGGCCCAGAAGGACTCGGCGGCCTCGGGGGGTGGGGCCGAGGGGCCGAAGACGTGGGCGTCGGCGCGGCGGGCCAGGTCGGGAGCGGCGTCCCGCTCGACGCCGAGGGACTGCTCGCGCCGGGTGGTGCCCGCCGCTACCGGCACCGGCCGACCGAGGTCGCGCGCGTGGTCGACCAGCTCCCGCCAGGCCCCGACGATCCGGGCCGAGGGTCGGCCAGCGTGCCGCCGGCGGCGGCGCCGGCCCAGCTTGGCCACCACGACCGCCGCCATCACCAGGGCGGCGGCGATCAGCGGTCCCCCCAGGACCACGCCGACCGTGCGCACCCACCCGGGCAGCAGCCCGGACCCGGAGTCGGTCTTCTCGTCCGTGCGGTCGCGGCGCGCGGTGATCTCGGAGTCGGTCTGCTCACCCAGCACCGACGGCGGCGGCACGGGCACGGGGGGCGGCACGTTGACGCCGGTCAGGTCCCGGTCGTTCTGGGGCGGCAGCCGGGCCGGCCGCTCCCGGCCCATGAACTCCTCGGTGGGCAGGGTGCGCCAGGAGCCGTCGGCGGCCCGGACCTCCACCCAGGCCGAGACGTCAGCACCCTTCACGACGCCTCCCTCGGGCACCACCGCGCCCATCACGACCCGGGCGGGCACCCCGATCCGGTTGGCCAGCAGCGCCATCGTCGCGGCGTACTGCTCATCGTTGCCGGCCATGATGGGTGCCTCGACGAAGTCGGGACCCAGCCGTCGCTCGTGGTGTCCGGCGTAGTACACCTTCTCTGCCTGGACGACGCCGTCGGAGTACTTGCCCTCCTCCTTCAGGTGCTGAGCGGCGGCGAACACGCGGGCCATCGGCTCGGTCTCCCCCATCGTCCACTCCTGCGCCTGGGTCTCGAGGAACTCGGCGGCGATCGCGGCCTCTCCGACGGCCGGGGACGGCAGGGTCGAGGCATCGAGGCTGTCGTCGGGGAGAACTGCGGTGAACCGGTAGCGGTCGCCCTCGTGCAGGCCGGAGGGCACCACGGCGGTGGAGGCGGCCCGGTTGAACCGGAAGGTCTCCTCCTTCTGGTCGGTCTCCCCGACCTCGAAGTCCAGACCCTGCAGGGCGCCGACGAGGGGCAGCCACACTCCGGAGTAGCCCTGGTCGATCGTGACCGTCGCCGTCACCGGCTGGCCGGCCACGGGGTTGTCGATGACCGAGGACACCCGGCGGTAGCTGTCGTCGGTACTGTCGGGGACCGTGCCGTTAGCGGCGCCCCAGACGATGCCGTCGTACCGGTCCAGGGTGGCGAACCTGACCCGGGTGCCGGCGGGAACACCCGAGATGGTGAACAGCTCGGTGTCGTAGAGGTTCTCCGGAGGGGGGTCGCCCGGAACCTCCACGTAGCGACGGAAGGCCGAGAGCGGCGAGGGGTACTGGCCCACGTCGAAGGGCGGCTCGATCCGGGTGCGCAGCACCTCCCGGCCCTCGTCGGAGCCCAGCGCCCAGCTCCCCACGGGGAGCGCCACCAGCGCGGCGAGCGCCAGCAGCGCCGCGCCGCCCAGACCTCGGCGCCAGGCGCCGGCCCCGCGTCGGACCGTCGCGGTGCGCTGGGCCCGCACCACGAGCCAGGCCAACGCGACCGCAGCGAAGACCGCCCCTTGTAGGGACAGGGACTGCGGCCGTGCGAGGCCGAGCGAGATCACCAGGCTCAGCAGCGCGAGGGGCACCAGGACCGGCGCGAGCGCCCGCAGCCAGCGCGGCCCGACAGCGTGACGGGCCACCCCCAGGCCTAGGGAGCCCGTGATCAGGCCCAGCGCGAAGGGGAGCACGAGCAGGGGCCCGGACCCCGAGACCGGCGGCACGGTGGTGAGGAGGTCCTTCCAGCCGAACAGCAGCTGGTCGGTGAGCAGCCGCCAGGCTCTTGGACCGGGTACGGCGGCCTCCAGCGAGCGCAGACAGAGCAGCCCGCCGACGAGGTAGAAGACCCCGACGGAGAGCAGCACCGGCGCCACCACGGGCCAGCGCAGGGTGGTGGTGACCAGCGCCAGCGCGATCCCGGCGGTGAGACCGATCGCACCGACGACGAGGAACTCCCAGCCGATGAAGGTGTCGGCGAAGCCGGCCAGTGCCAGCA
>CAZKEZ010000059.1:0-13650 GCA_964551905.1 uncultured Nocardioides sp.
GTGTCCAACCCGACGATCAACTCCTACAAGCGGTTCGGGCCCGACACGCTCGCCCCGTGGCTGATCGACTGGGGCATGGACAACCGGAGCGCGATGGTGCGGATCCCACCCGAACGCGGCACTGCGTCCCGGATGGAGCTGCGGCTCGGGGACGCCAGCGCCAACTCCTACCTCGCCATCGCCGGCATGCTCGCCGCGGCCCTGCTCGGTGTGCGCAACAAGCTCGAACCGCCCGAGCCGCTCGTCGGCTACGGGTACGACGTGACGAAGTCGCCCCAGCTGCCGAACAGCCTCGACAAGGCACTCGACGCGCTGGAGGCCGACACCGAGTTCGCCGAGGTTCTCGGCTCGCCGTTCATCAAGGCCTTCCTGACCTACAAGCGCAACGAGATCGAACGCTTCAACTCCTGGATCACCGACTGGGAGTTCCACGAGTACACCTACCACCTCTAGGAGTCACCGCATGCCTCGCCACGAGCCCGTCGCCCTCGAGGACGTCGACCTGGCCGACATCGACGGCTTCGCGAACCTGCGCGGCTTCGCCCAGCTGGACACGCTGCGCGCCGAGGACCCCGTCCACTGGAACCCCGAGCCGGCACCCAACCACGGCTTCTGGGCGATCACCCGGTACGACGACATCTGGGCGGTCGACCGCGACCCCGAGACGTTCACCTCCGAGCAGTTCGTCAACCTCGAGGAGGTGTCGCCGGAGGACCGGGACATCCGGCGCTCGATGCTCGAGACCGACGGGCCGCGCCACCTCGCACTCCGCAAGCTCATCCAGCGGGAGTTCACTCCGCGCAACCTGCTGAAGAACTACGAGGGCTTCCTCCGTGAGCTGACCCGCCGCACCCTCGACGACGCGTTCGCCAAGGCCGCGGACAACGGTGGGGAGATCGACTTCGTCGAGGAGATCAGCGCCGACTTCCCCATCAACGTGCTGGCCCGCTTGTTCGACGTACCCCAGGAAGACACCGGTCAGCTGATCGCCTGGGGGAACGAGTTCGTGGGCGCCACCGACCCGGACTTCGCGAAGGTGCGCCTCGACCTGCCGGAGTCCGACGAGTACAAGCACTTCCCGTTCCGCTCGCCGACGGTCCAGGAGGTTTGGGACTACGGCAACGACCTCAAGGCCGCCCGCCTGGGCGGCGAGGGCACCGATCTGATCAGCCAGCTCGCCAACAAGCTGCCCGAGGACGGGGTCCCGCTGACCGAGCGGGACTTCAACATGTACTTCACGCTCCTGGTCATCGCCGGCAACGAGACCACTCGGCACGCCATCTCCAGCTCGATGCTCGCGCTGATGGAGCAGCGCGACCAGTTCGACCAGCTGCGCGCCGACCCCTCGCTGATCCCCGGCGCCGTCGAGGAGTTCCTGCGCTTCGCCTCGCCGGTCTACCACTTCCGACGCACCGCGACCCGCAACGTCGAGCTGAACGGGAAGCAGATCAAGGAGGGCGACAAGGTCGTCATGTGGTTCGCCTCGGGCAACCGCGACGAGGCGCACTTCGAGGACCCCTACAAGCTGGACGTGACCCGCACGAACGTCGACCACATGACCTTCGGCAAGGGCAGTCCCCACCTGTGCCTCGGGAACAACCTGGCGCGGATGGAGATCCGGCTGATGTTCGAGGAGCTGCTCCCGCGGCTGGCCGACATCGAGCTCGCCGGCGACGTCGCCCGGGTGCGCTCCAACTTCGTCAACGGGATCAAGGGCTTCCCCGTCAAGGTCACCCCGAACTGACAGCGGGGGTTCTCAGCGGCGGCCGGTCTCGTCGGCGACGAGGCGGTCCATGATCCGGTGGACGGCGGCAGCGGCGGCGTCGGCGGCGACGCTGACCTCGGGGCGCGGGCCGTCCTCGGTGACCAGCTCCTGCATCGTCTCCAGTGCCACCCGAACCCGCGCGTAGTAGCGACCCATGAGCGGCGCCAGGGTGCCGGTGGCCGCCGCCGTCGGGGCGAAGTTCCGGCTGACCCGCCACACGTGACGCGTGGTGGTCTCGTCGACGGGGGTCAGCGCGTGGGCGAACAGGAAGCTGTGCGTCCCGTCGGCGTCACCGTGCCCGGACACCTTGACGTGCCAGCGGTCGACCCACAGGCCCGGGGAGTAGAACTCGCCCTCCTCCCGCTGGGCGTGCAGCGCGTCGGCGGGTACGTCCATGAGTGCCGCCTGCCAGGGCGCCACCGGTGAGGGCGGGAAGTCCCGGGAGAACCGCACGGTCGTCTCGGTGACCCGCACCTCCAGCGGCGGGGTGTGGCCGGCGTTGAGGGCGGGCGGGGCGATCTCGGGATCCACCTGGGGCACGTGCGTGATGTCTGCGAAGTTGTCGAGCAGCAGCCGCACCGACGCCGCGGTCTCCCAGACGTCGCCGAAGGTCGCCCAGCCGGGGTCACGCAGCCAGCTCGTGTCCGGCGGCGGCCGCAGGTGCGCGAGGCCGGGGTCCCCCGGCCACACCCACACGAACGTGCCGTCGTCGTGCACCGGGTAGCTGCGCACCGAGGCCCCGAACGGGACGTTCGCCTGGGTGGGTACGGCGACGCACCGGCCGTCGGCGGCGTACCTGAAGCCGGTATACCCCGCGATGATGTCGTCGCCCTCGACCCGTCCCGTCGACAGCGGGACCGGCCGGTGGGCGCACCGGTCCTCCAGAGCCACCGCCCCGCCGTCGCGGGTTCGGTAGAGGACCAGTCGGCCGCCCAGGACCCGCCTGGCCAACGGGGTGCGGCCCACCTCGTCGGTGGTAGCGGCGGCGTACCACGCATGGTGGGGGATGTCGGCACAGCGCCGGCGTGTCCGGGCCCCGCTCTCGGCTGCGGTCATCGCAGTGTCCTTCCCGCTCACGCGTCCAGCACCAGACGCTCGCCGCGGCACCGGGACACGCACACCATCATGCAGTCCATCTCCTCCTGCTCGTCCGGGTCGAGCACGGAGTCGCGGTGGTCGACCTCGCCTTCGAGCACTCCGGTCTCACAGGTTCCGCAGATCCCTTCGAGGCACGACCCGAGCACCGAGACCCCGGCCGCTCGCATCGTGTCGAACACGGTCTGGTCGGCCGGGACTGTCACCGTGAGCCCGGATCGTTGGAGCACCAGCTCGAAGGGCTGCTCCGCGCCCTCGTGCTCCACCGCCTTGGCGGCGAACCGCTCCAGGTGCAGGGTCCCCGTCGGCCAGCTGGTGCAGCCGCTCTCCACCGCGGCGAGCAGCGGCTCCGGGCCGCAGCAGTAGACCAGCGTCCCCGGCTGCGGCGTACCCAGGATCGAGGCGAGGTCGAGAAGGCCCTCCTCGTCCTGCGGGACCAGCGTGACCCGGTCGCCGTACTCCGCCAGCCGGTCCAGGAACGCCATGGACTCGCGGCTGCGACCGCCGTAGTGCAGGTGCCAGTCCGCACCCGCCGCGGCGACCTCCTCGATCATCGGCATGATCGGGGTGATCCCGATGCCTCCGGCGATGAAGACGTAGCGCGGCGCCGAGGTCAGCGGGAAGTTGTTGCGTGGGCCGCGGATACGGACCTTGCCGCCCTCCTGCAGCGTATGCACCAGCTCGGAGCCCCCTCGGCTGTCGGGCGCGCGGAGCACCGCGACCCGGTACGTCGACAGGTCGCCGGGGCTGCTGCACAGTGAGTACTGCCGCACCAGGTCGCCCTCGAGCAGCAGGTCGATATGGGCGCCCGGTGTCCAGGGTGGGAGGGGGGCGCCGCCGGCGTCGGTGAGGGTCAGCTCGACCACGTCCTGTGCGGGTCGGGTGACCGCGGCCAGGACCGCGTCGGTCTCGAACTCACTGACCACGGTCGGGGTCGGGTGGGTCATCGGCACGCTCCGCTTTCGGCGTCGGTCCGGCCGCGGTAGCGTCCGGTCCGGCGGATGGCTACGCGGTCGCGACTCCTCGCCGCGACCGTTAGGCTCCGAACGATAACCGGCGGGGACGACGGCTCACAAGGAGCATCTCGCGGGTGCGACGAGGCGGGAGGCGCGCGTGCGGGCACTGGTGATCCAGCACGACCACGTGTCGCCGCCGGGCCCGATCGGGGACCGTCTCGAGCAGCGACTGCACGACGTCGTGCTGCATCAGGTCGTCCCTGAGGAGGACTTCGAGAACCCGGGCGTGCCGGGTGACTTCCCGGCCGTCGAGGACTTCGACCTGCTCGTCGTGATGGGGGCGCCGTGGTCGGTCTACGACCGGGAGCGGGTCGGCTCCTGGGTGGAGCCGGAGCTCGATCTGCTCCGTTCGGCGGACCGCTCCGGGGTCCCGGTGCTCGGGATCTGCTTCGGCGGCCAGCTGCTGGCGCAGGCCCACGGCGGCAGCGTGGAGCTGTCGTCGAAGGCGGAGATCGGCTGGGTCGGCATCGAGACCGAGGACGAGTCGCTGGTGGCGCACGGCCCGTGGTTCCAGTGGCACTACGACCGGTGGGTCGTCCCGCCCGGGGCGCAGGAGATCGCGCGGAACCAGGTCTGCTCCCAGGCGTTCACCCTGCGCCGCAACCTGGCCGTGCAGTTCCACCCCGAGCTCACCTCCGGCATGCTGCACGGCTGGCTGGGCAACGGCGGCGACCTCGCCGCCCGGGCCCTGGGCCTGGACCCCGACCAGCTGCGTGCTCAGACGCTCGCTGAGGAGCCAGCGGCCCGCGCCCGCGCCGAGGCCCTCGTCGACGCCTTCCTCGACCGGCTCTGAGCAGCGTCCGCGCTCAGCGGCTGACGGAGAACCGCAGCGAGTAGGGCTGGTTGTCGTCGAGTGGCTCGCCGGAGCAGGCGAAGGGCTGCTCCTCCCAGCAGCGGTACTGGATCCCGGCGCTCACCAGCGTGACCACCACTCGTGCCGTCGCGGCATTGCCGAACGGCACCCGCAGGCGGCCGACGCCCTTGGCGTTGAGCCGCACGAACGCCAGCGGGGCGTGGGTGCCGTTGCGGCGGATCCGGTCGACCACCGCCACCGGGGTGTGCGACCGGTTGCCCAGGTCCACCTTCACCTTGAGTCGCCACTTGCCCGTCAGCCCCTTGGGCGTCGCCTGGGCGGCGTACGACGACAGCTGGTTCACCAGACGACCCTTGATGACCTTGCTGGTTCGCTGGGACTTGGTCAGCCGCACCTTGGACCCGATCTTGGCCTGCGGGTACTTGTTCGCCCGGCCTTCCGCATAGCTGCTCCGGGCGAACCGATTGGCGGCCGCGAACTGGGCGAAGGTCTTGGTGAAGCTGATGTCTCGCCCGAGGAGGGCGCTGTCGATCGCCTGCAGTGAGTACTCGTCGGCGCCGGCGGAGCTGGCATCGGCGAGGTCCCACATGTCCCGCACCAGGGTCGGGAGGCCGCCCTGCGCGTCGGGGTAGCGCTCGGTGAGGTAGCGGAAGAAGATCCAGTTGCCGTACTGAACCGGCTGCCCGCCCAGCAGGTCCAACGCCAGCTGCGGCTTGCCGAGCTGCCCGTAGGGGAGGTAGGACACGTTCTGGTCGACCCCGTCGTAGAGCTCGTCCTCCGCCCAGGTGGCGGTGGCCTCCATGAACCAGGCGTCCTCGCGGAAGTCGTAGGCGAACTGAACCGCGTGGAAGTACTCATGTGCCGCGGTCACCTGCAGGTTCTGCAGCGGGGTGTATCCGTCGAAGGCGGCGTCGGTGTAGTCGTTGTCGAGGAGGCAGTACGCCGACACGTCGGGATTGCTGGACGGGTCGTCGGAGCCGCACAAGCCGTACAGCCCGTCCGCGCCGAGGTCGGCCAGGTAGATGTCGGTCTCCGGGCCGCCGCCCGACAGGTCGTCGGACTTGGGTGCTCGGTACCCGGCCGCGACGTACGTCGAGTGGACGTGCTCCACCGTCGACAAGGCGGTGTCCACATAGTCGGGGACCCCGTTGGGACCGCCGCCCGGAGCTCCCGAGGAGTCGACCAGCGCCGGCGCGTCCGCGGAAGAGGTCACGTAATGCACGCACACGTGGTCGCCGCAGACCGGGGTGGCCTCGGCGACGGAGTAGCCGTACCCCTCGGGGTCGGCGTCACCGTCGGTCGGCCGGGCCAGCAGCCGGACCGCCGCCGCCCGATCGGCGTCCGTCAGCGAGGATCTGGAGAGCCGCAGATCGCGCAGGACCAGCGTGGCGTCCCGCCCGTGGCCCGAGGGGGTCGACCCGTCAAAGAGCGTCCGGGCCTCGGCAAGCACCAGCTCCGCCTGGTCCCGGTTGACCGTCGATGCCGTCGGTCCGGCCGAGGCGGGCGAAGTGAGGGCCAGCAGTGGCACCACCAGACAGGCGGTCATGCCACCCACCGCCGCGGTAGTGACCCGTCGTGCGTTCACCGCGCCCTCCTCCTTGGCGGTGGCCTCAGCCGCCCACGCTCGCCCGCCAGGTGAACGGCAGGTTGTCGTCCGGCGAGTTCCCCTGACACGAGACGGCGGACCCCTGCCAGCACGTGAAGCGGGTGCTGGCGTTCACGAACGTGACGATGACCTTCGAGGTCTTGTTGTTAGCGAACGGGACCGACACACTGCCCTTGCCGTTGGCCTTGAGCGTCGCGTACTTCAGGACGTGCTTGCCCTTCTTGGTCACCTGGTCCACGACGACGGCCGGGCCGGTCGCCCGCGCGGCCATGTCCACGGTGATCTTGAGCTTGATCTTGCCGGTGACCTGCCGCGGCTTGAACGTCAGCGCGGTGGACGACAGGTGGTGCAGTTGCCAGGTGCCGCTGGAGTGAACGCCCTGGCGCTTGCCCAGCTTGACGACGGGCTTGGCCTTGGCCTGGGGGTAGGCCTTGCCCTCGTCGTAGTACTTCTTCGCGTAGCGGTTCACCGCCGAGAAGTGCGCGAAGGTCTTGGTGAAGCTCTGCTTCTTGTCGGCGAGAGCCTGCTCGACCGCTTCGATCGAGTACAGGTCCTGGCCACCGGGCGCTGCGTCGGCGTAGCGCCACATCGCCCGCACGATCGTCGGCATGCCAGCCGGGGCGGGCTTCGGGAACCGCTCGCTCAGGTAGCGGAAGAAGATCCAGTTGCCGTAGTGGATCGACCCGTTGTGCCAGTCCAGCGGGTTGAGCGAGTTGCCCAGCTGGCCGGCCTTGAGGTACTGCCGGTTGTCGTTGACGGTGTTGTAGAGCTCGTCCTCGGCCCAGGTGGCGGTGGCCTCCATGAACCACCCGTCCTCGGCGCCGTCATAGGCGAACTGCACCGCGTGGAAGTACTCGTGGGCCGCGGTGACGCGCAGGTTCTCGACCGGAGTGTTCGTGGGGAACTGCGACTTCGCGAAGTCGTTGTCCAACACACAGAAGGCGGGGAAATGCCAGGTCGGGGGGTTGAGGCTGTCTGGGGCGCAGTAGCCGTAGAGCGCGTCGTCGCCGAGGTCGGCGAGATAGATGTCCGTCTTGGCATCCCCACCCAGGGAACCGTCGGGTGCCGGCGGTCGATACCCGGCCGCAACGTAGGTCTCGTGCACGTGCTCCAGGGTGTCGAGCGCGGTCGCCGCGAAGGACGGTGTGGCTGCGTCGGGTGTGGTCGCGACGTAGTGGACGCACACATGCTCGCCACACAGGCGGGGCTGCTCGCCAACCGTGTATCCGTCGCCCCAGATGTCACCGGCACCGTCAGTGGGTCGTGCGAGGAGGCGTTGTGCCGCCGTCCGGTCGGCACCGGTCAGTTCCGAACCCTGGATCGCGAGGTCGCGCAGGACCAGCGTGGCGTGCCGACCTCCGGACTCCCCATCACCGTCGAAGAGCTCCTTCGCATCCCGCAGCGCCTGCTTCGCCGTGAGGGACTGGCTTCGCGGCAGCTCGGGGGCCGACCCCTCGACCATCGCGGGAACCTGCGGCTCCGGCACCGCCGGGTCGGCCACTGCCGGTGCGGCCAGCAGCGCCGCCAGGACGGCTACCGCCGCGGTCGGCGCGAGCAGTCGATGCAGACGAAACGTCACCTGGGTCCTCCTCCGTGGGCCGGACGACCCAGTGCCGCCGGCGCTACCCGCGGAGTATCAGATCACGGATCCACGGGCAGCGCGGCCGAAAACCCCTGGGGGAGACGGATTTGTCACACCGTGAGACGTCGGCGGTCGTCTGTAGGGTGCCCGCGTGCCCCCCGACCCGACCCTCGACGACCGCCAGGCGCGGGTAACAGCCGCGCTCACGGCGGCGGTGACGGCGCTGGGCGGTGACACCCGCGAGGGGCAGCAGGACATGGCCCGGGCGGTGTCGGACGCGTTCGCGGATGGTGAGCAGCTGCTGGTGCAGGCCGGCACCGGCACCGGGAAGTCGCTGGCGTACCTGGTCCCCGCGTTCCTCCACGAGGAGCGGGTGGTGGTGGCCACGGCGACCCTCGCCCTCCAGCACCAGCTGGTCGAGCGGGACATCCCGCGGTTGGTCGAGGCGCTCGCGGCCACCGACCTCGGCGAGAAGGTCGACACGTCGTACGCCGTGCTCAAGGGCCGGTCGAACTATGCCTGCCTGCACCGGATCCGGGAGGGCGTCCCGGACGACCAGGGCGTCCTGGTCGACGTGCCCGCGGGTCCGACGGGCGCCGAGGTGGTGGCGCTGCGGTCCTGGGCGGAGGAGCAGGCCGCCAACGGCGGGACCGGCGACCGCGACCATGCGCCGCGGCACACCGAGCGGGTGTGGCGGCAGGTCTCGGTGTCCCACCGCGAGTGCCTCGGGGCACAGAAGTGCCCCTTTGGCGAGGAGTGCTTCGTCGAGCTGGCCAGGGAGCAGGCGGTCGCGTCCCATGTGGTCGTGACGAACCACTCGCTGCTCGCCATCGACGCGATCGAGGGCGTGCCGATGGTGCCGGCCTACCGGCAGGTCGTGGTGGACGAGGCTCATGAGCTGACCGTGCGGGTCACCCAGGCGGCCACCGACGAGCTCACCAGCAACGAGGTGCAGCGCGCCGCCAGCCGCTCACAGCGCTTCGTGGACGGGGAGGAGGCCGATGACCTCGGCAATGCTGCTGAGGCCCTCGCCGACGCGATCTCCGATGCCCGACCGGGCCGGTTCGACCACGTCCCCGAGGGGCTCGCCGACTCCCTGGTGCTGGTCCGCGACGCCGCCCGGGCCTGCCTGTCGGCGTACCCCAAGGAGACCGACGGCGGCGAGCCGGACGCCGCCCGGACGCAGGCCCGAGGGATGGTGCAGGAGGTGTTCGTCACCGCCGAGCGGATGGCGTCGCTGGCCGAGACCGATGTGCTGTGGCTCGCCGAGGGTGGGGACCGGCTCCCGCCGCGGCTGTGCGTGGCGCCGCTGCAGGTGTCGGGGCAGCTGCGCGAGAAGCTGCTGCGCGACAAGACGGTGGTGCTGACCTCCGCAACGCTCATGCTCGGCGGCGACTTCACCGCCCTGGCCACCTCGGTCGGGCTCGACCCGACCGAGCGGATCCCGGATGACCCTGACCCCCGAGACACCACCGAGGCCGACGTACCTGATGGATCTGACGAGCCTGACGAGACCGACGAGTCGATCCCCTGGCGCGGGTTGGACGTCGGGTCACCGTTCGACTACGGACGCCAGGCGATCCTGTACGTCGCCCGGCACTTGCCGCCCCCCGGACGGGACGGACTGGGCGAGGCGTTGCTCGACGAGATCTGCGAGCTGGTCGACGCCGCGAACGGGCGCACGCTGGGACTCTTCTCCTCCCGACGCGGCGCGGAGACCGCCGCCGAGGCGGTGCGCGAGCGATTGCCGCACCTGACGACTCTCGCCCAGGGGGACGCCCAGCTGCCCGAGCTGGCGCGGCAGTTCGTCGGCGACCCGCACACCTGTCTCTTCGGCACCCTCAGCCTGTGGCAGGGCCTGGACGTGCCCGGCGACACCTGCCAGCTGGTGCTGATCGACCGGATCCCGTTCCCGCGGCCCGACGACCCGCTGATGTCCGCGCGCCAGCGCGCGGCCGAGCGCGAGGGTCGCAACGGCTTCATGCAGGTCGCCGCCACGCACGCCGCGCTGCTGCTCGCCCAGGGGACCGGGCGGCTGATCCGCACCGCCACCGACCGGGGCGTGGTCGCGGTGCTGGATCCGCGACTGATGACCGCGCGGTACGGCGGCTTCCTGCGCGCCAGCCTGCCCCCGATGTGGACCACCACCGACCCGGCGGTGGTGCGTGCCGCGCTCACCCGACTCGCGTCGGAGTAGCAGCGCTCAGACGCGGCGCAGGACGGCGGTGACCTTGCCGAGGATCGTGGCGTGCGTGCCGTCGATCGGGTCGTAGTTGGAGTTGTGCGGCATCAGCCACACCTTGCCGTCGCGCCGACGGAAGGTCTTCACCGTCGCCTCACCGTCGAGCATGGCGGCCACGATGTCGCCGTTCTCGGCGGTCTGGGCCTGACGGACCACGACATAGTCACCGTCGCAGATCGCGGCCTCGATCATCGAGTCGCCGGTGACCTCGAGCAGGAACAGCGACCCCTCGCCCACCAGCTGGCGGGGGAGCGGGAACACGTCCTCGATCCGCTCCTCGGCCAGGATCGGCCCGCCCGCCGCGATCCGGCCAAGCACCGGCACGTAGGTGGCCGCGGCCGCGGTGTCCCCGATGTCGGTGGGGTCGTAGGAGCTCTCGTCCGCGGCGGAGATCGCCCGGCGCGCCGCCATCACCTCGGGCAGGAACACCTCGAGAGCCCGCGGGCGGTTGGGGTCCCGCTTGAGGAAGCCCTTCTGCTCGAGCACCCGCAGCTGGTGCGCCACGCTGGAGGAGCTGGTCAGCCCCACGGCCTCGCCGATCTCCCTCATGCTCGGCGGATATCCACGTCGCTCGATCGACTCCTTGATGTGGGCCAGCACCCGCTGCTGGCGGGGCGTGAGCCCCGTGGCGTCGGCGGCACCGTCGGGCAGCTCGGTCACGTTGCCGGTGGTGCGGGGTGACCGCGGGGTGCTGGCCATCGAGGTGCCTCCTGCTCGGACGGGTGGTAGGTCCACGCTAGTCCGACTGGACCATGAGTTCAAACAGGTGTTCGAACGGCGTGTCGCGGTCCGCCGGGTCGCCGTCGAGCCGGCTGAGTGGCCCTCTACGCTGCCCGGATGCGGACGAGTGTCGTGGTGACGGGCGGGGCGCGGGGGATCGGTCGCGCGATCGCGGCCCGGATGGTGGCGCGCGGCCATGCGGTGGTGCTGACCGACCTGGACGCGGCCGGAGCCCGCCGTACCGCCGAGGAGCTGGGTGCCGCCGCCGGCCTCGGCCACGACGTGCGCGACCCGCAGGCGCATCGGGACGTCGCCGAGGTCGCCGCAGCCCACGGCCGGCTGACGGCCTGGTTCAACAACGCGGGCGTCGGTCATGACGGCGACCTGGTCGACCTCACCGAGGAGCAGATCCGCGAGCTGGTGGAGGTGAACCTGCTCGGGGTGCTCTGGGGCACCCGTACCGCGATGTCCGCCTTCGGTCCGGCCGGCGGGGACATCGTCGCCACCGCCTCGCTGTCGGCGTTCGGTCCGGTGCCGGGGCTCAGCGTGTACGCCGCCACGAAGGCCGGGGTGCTGTCCCTGATGATGTCGGTCGGCGTGGAAGCGCCGGAGGGGGTGCGGCTGCACGCGCTGTGTCCCGACGGTGTGGATACGGCGCTCCTGCGGTCGATGCGCGACGACGGCACCGGCAAGGCCTTGAGCCACTCCGGCGGTCGGATCCTCAGTGTCGACGAGGTGGCCGACGCCGCGGTGGGTCTGGTCGGCTCGCGGCGGGTGGTCCGCTCGATGCCCGGCTGGCGTGGGGCGGTCGCCCGGGGCAGCGCGTTGCTGCCCACGGTGTCGGCGTACAGCCTCGGGCCGATGACTGCCCTGGGCCGCCGGGTGATGGCGCGGAGCTGAGGCTCACAGGCTGGGGCCGGCCCGTCGGATCGAACATTTGTTCGCCCGGGCCCTTGCTTTGTTCGAACACCTGCTCTACCGTCGTACACATGTTCGATCGAACGTCTGATCGAGCAGCGGCCGGTCCGGGAGCCACCAACGGTGACCAAAGTGTCGGGCCCGCTCGATAGGAAATCGGTCAGAACCAGGAGCCGACGGCGGCCACCCGGCCGCACTTCCCCAGGAGGTCCCGATGAGCAGCATGACTCTCTCCGACGCCCGACCGCTCGCGGTGGCGCGCCCCGTGCGCACGGCGCGACCTGCACAGCGCGGTGAGCTCCGGCTGACCCGCCGGGGTCGCTTGGTGGTCTTCGTCGGGGCGCTGTCGCTGCTGCTGATGGTGGCGTTCTTCTGGGGTGCCGGATCCGTGGCGACCGATCGTTCGGGCAGCCCGGAGCCGACTCGGGTGGTGATGGTGGAGGAGGGCGACACGCTATGGGCGATCGCCTCGGAGCTCGCCGGAGACGGGGATGTGCGCGCCATGGTGGACCGCATCGAGCGGCTCAACGCACTGGACTCCTCGATGCTCCTGACCGGGCAGAAGATCAGGGTGCCCGCCACGAAGTGACCGGGCGCACCAGAGTTTCGCCAGCCGCTTCGACCCCGGCTGGCGAAGCGGGGAAGACGAGGGGCGGGGCCACGGGGGACCCCGCCCCTCGTAACGCCTCGTAACCTCAGACCATGAATCCTCTCCGAGCCGTCGTCCCGGCCATCGTCCTCCTGCTCGGCCTCGGCCTGCTCGGGGCGCCCGCCGAGGCGCGCGCGACGCTGCCCGACGGGTTCCGCGTGAAGCAGGTGGCGCGCGGCCTCACCATGCCTGTCGACCTGGTGGCCGCTGCCGACGGCCGGCTGTTCATCGCCGAGAAGCGCGGACGGGTGAAGATCCGGCGCACCGACGGCCAGCTGGTCACCATGGTGCGGCTGCGCCACGTCGCGAAGGCCGACGAGCGCGGTCTGACTGGGATCGCCCTCGACCCTGACTTCGCCGACAACGGCTACGTCTATCTGGCCTACACCCACGTCGCGACCCGCCAACGCCCGGTCCACCTCCGCGTGGCCCGGGTGACGGTCGAGGGCAACCGTGCGGTCCCCGACAGCCTGGTCCTCCTGCGCCGACTCGATGGGCAGCGGTCGACCCACCACATGGGCGGCGCGCTCGACTTCGGTCCGGACGGCAAGCTCTACGTCACGACCGGCGACAACCAGCGCCCCGGCACCGCTTCGCGGCTCACCAGCCTGCTCGGCAAGGTGCTCAGGCTCAACCCGGACGGGACCATCCCCAGCGACAACCCCTTCTACGACCGGGCTCGTGGTTCCGGGCGGGCGGTCTGGGCGCGGGGACTGCGCAACCCGTTCAAGCTGGACTTCCGGGGCAGCAGTGACGTGCTGTTCATCAACGACGTCGGCGAGCACACCTGGGAGGAGATCAACCGGGGCCGCGCGGGAGTCAGCTTCGGCTGGCCGCGGTTCGAGGGACCCGAGAAGGCACGCGCGCACACGCCTCCGGTCCACTCCTACCGGTCGACGGGGCGCAACTGCGCGATCACCGGTGGGGCGTTCTACGACCCCGCGGACGCCCGGTTCCCCGCGTCGTACTCCGGGGACTACTTCTACGCCGACCTCTGCGGCGGCTGGATCCGGCGCTACGACGTGGCCTCCGACACCTCCCGTCGTTTCGCCGTCGGCTTCCCGAGCCGACAGCTGGTCGACCTGGCGGTCAGCCCCGCCGGGGACCTCTTCGCCCTGCGGCTCTCGGGCGTGGTCACCCGGATCCGGTACGCCGGCTAGCCGCGACCCGGCGCAAACGGCGGCCGACCCGGCGCAAATGGCGGCCGACCCGGCGCAAATGGCGGGCGACCCGGCGCAAATGG
>CAZKEZ010000060.1:0-13539 GCA_964551905.1 uncultured Nocardioides sp.
GGGTCTTGGACCCCTCGGCGTAGAACGGCCGGACGTTGACGTTGACGAACGCCCAGCCCTCCTCCTCGCCGGCGATCTCCGAGGCGAGACGGTTCACGTCGTCGTAGGTGCCGTGTACGGCGACCAGCTGCTCGGTGTAGACCGCCGAGTTGACCTGCTTGGGCTGCTCGAGGTCTGACGGGATGAACACCACGGTCCGGATGCCGGCCCGGGCGCCGGCGGCCGCGACGGCGTTGGCCAGGTTGCCGGTGGAGGGGCAAGCGAAGACCTTCGAGCCGAGCTCGCGGGCCGCCGACAGGGCGCAGGCCACGACGCGGTCCTTGAACGAGTGGGTGGGGTTGGTGGAGTCGTCCTTCACCCAGAGGTTCTCGAGCCCGAGCGCGCGGCCAAGGTTGTCCGCGCGCAGCAGCCGGGTGAACCCCGGCTCCAGGTTCGGACTCTCGGTGATGTCGACCGGCACCGGCAGCAGCCCCCGGTAGCGCCAGATGTTGCGCGGCCCCGCCTCGATGTCGGCGCGGGTGACCGAGCCGAACTCGTAGGCGACCTCCAACGGGCCGAAGCACTCCGGGCATGCATAGTGGGGGCCCAGCGGCACCCGGTGCCCGCACTCGCGGCACGACAGGGCGGTGGCGTTGCCGAACGCCCCCGGCCGCAGGCCCTGGGCGGGGGTGGGTACGGCGTCCAGCGTGATCGGCTCGGCCAGGGATGCGCTCACGGATTCCTCCTCCTCATCTGCCCCGCGGCACTCGCCGCGAGTCGGATTTGGCACCGTTTCCACGCACCGCCCGGGGCATCGTGCTCCGGACAGGAGGCTCGTGGCGGTTGCCGGGACGTCGTCGGGCCGTTCCCTCAGTCCCTCTTGATGAGCGAGATCAGGCTAGGCGAGAACGTCTCACCATGCGTACTCCAGGTCCACGATCCGGACATGATGGGATGGGGTGGTGGAGTTCACCTCGGAGCGTTCCGCCCGGCGCTACGACGCCTTCGTCGCCGCCGCGGACGCCGCCGTGGTCGGCCTGGACATGGACGGCACGCTGTCGCCCATCGTCGACGACCCGGCCCTGGCCCACATCCATCCCGACGCGCCGGAGGCGTTGGTCGACGTGGCGCGGGCCGTGCGGGCGGTAGCGATCATCACTGGGCGTCCGGCGCGGCAGGCGCTGGCGCTCGGCGGTCTCGACGAGGTCGGCGCGACGATCGGCGGGGAGGGCCGGGAGCTGTTCGTGTTCGGTCAGTACGGCCACGAGCGCTGGTCCTCCACGAACCGTCGGGTGGTCTCCCCACGCCCGCCCGCGGGGCTGGGCCGGTTCGCCGCGGAGCTCCCGGCGGTGCTGCGCCGGGCCGGGAGCGAGTCGGCCTTCGTCGAGCACAAGGGGCTCGGGGTCGCGGTCCACACCCGCCGGATGCCCGACCCGCCGGGCGCCCTGGCGCAGCTGCTGCCGCCGGTGGTGGAGCTGGCCCAGCGGCACGGCCTCACGATCGAGCCGGGCCGCAACGTGGTGGAGGTGCGTGCCCCCGGGGTCGACAAGGGGGCCGCCGTGCACACCCTGGCCCAGGAGCTGGACGCCGGCGCGTTCCTGTTCGCCGGCGACGACCTCGGGGACCTGAAGGCCTTCACCGCCGTCACCGAGCTGCGCGACGAGGGCCTGGCGACCCTTCTGGTGTGCTCCTCCTCGGAGGAGGAGAGCGCGCTGCGCGAGCTGGCCGACGTGGTCGTCCCCGGGCCCGAGGGCGTGCTGGCGCTGCTGCACGGCATCGCTGCCGACGTACGTCGCACCAACTGATCCTGTCGACCCGGCGGCCGTGCGGTCGCTGGGCGGAGCGGCCTAACGGGTGTCGGCGGTGAGGATCACCGTGAGCCGGTCCATCCGCATCGGGTCGACGGCGGGCTGGCGCCGGGAGATCCCGAGGTCCAGGGCGAGCTGCTTGGCCTCCTTGGCCAGGCGCGGCGGGAAGTACACGGTGGAGGCGGGGATGGTGCCGTACCAATTGTCCGACCCCACCACGTTCCACCCCGCGTTGGTGGCCCGGGTGGCGACCCGACTGGCGAGCCCGCTGACGCCGGAGTTGTTGTAGACCTCGACGTAGACCTTGTCCCGCTGGACCGGCGGCGCGGCGGGCTTCGTCTCCTTGGGCGGCGGCGCGGCCTCAGGAGTCGGGGACGGCGAGGCCTGCACGGTGACCACGCGCTCGGTCGGTGGCTGGTCGCGGGTCACCGCGAACGCCAGCCCGGCCATCGCCACCGAGATGATGCTCAGCATCACCAGCGGCGATGGGAACCCCAGCCCCCGGGTCCGGTTCATCGGTCCCAACTCGCCCGAGCCACCTCGTCCGGCTCAGATCTCGAAGCCGAGGCGACGCGCGGACCGCTGCCGCTGCCGGGTGGCCCGCAGCCGCCGCAGCCGCCGGACCAGGAGCGGGTCGGCCTCGAGCGCCTCGGGCCGGTCGATCAGGGCGTTGAGCACCTGGTAGTACCGGGTGGAGCTCATGTCGAACATCTCTCGTACGGCGGACTCCTTGGCGCCGGCGTACTTCCACCACTGCCGTTCGAAGTCGAGGATCTCCTGGTCGCGCTCGCTGAGCATCGACCCGGCGGGCGACTGGGCGGTCGTCGGCTGGGCGGCGGCACCGGGCGCGGCGTTCGCGTCCATCTCGGGCTCCCCTGGGTGAGGCGGTGGTACTACGTCGGACACCACTGTAGGCGAGGAACTACACCAATGTCATTCGCCACGGCCAAGTCGCTCCCGCCGGTCCGCGGACGCCCCACGAACCAGCGGGAGGCGCGTCGCTCACCGAAAGCTAGTCTCGATAGGCTGGGTGGGTGGCGGAGACCGAGCACTCGACGGGACCGGCCCCGACGCGATCGCGGCCCAAGCACCTGCTGGACCCGGACAACCTCGCCGCCAGCCACCGCGCCACCCAGGGCTCGCGAGCGGCCCTCACCCACGTCCAGCGCTGGGTGCTCTCGGTGCTCGTGGTGACCACGATCCTGCACCTCTCGGTCGGGCTGGCCCTGGCCGGCGCCACCGTCGACGCCGACGCCCGGGTCGCCGGCATCGGCCTGAACATCCTGGCCGGCCTGCTCGGGATCGCCTCCGTCGCCATCGGCCTGGCCATCCACGGCCGCCGTCTCCTCAGCCCTTGGCTCCTCCTCGGCACCCTCCCCGCCCTCGTCGGCCTCTGGTTCACCCTCAACGGTTGAAACGTGCCTCCGGGCGGGTTGAAACGTGCCCCCGGGCGGTGTCGCCCGCCATTTGCGCCGGGTCGCCCGCCATTTGCGCCGGGTCGCCATTTGGGCCGGGTGAGAGTGACGGGGGATACGGCGGTCCGGCGCACCGGCGGCTACTGTGAAATCGTGAGCGATCACGCCTCGGCCGACCTAGTCATCGTGGCCAACCGGCTCCCGGTTGACCGCGTGACGGAGGCCGACGGCAGCCTCGGGTGGCGGCCTTCTCCGGGCGGCCTGGTGACCGCGCTGGAGCCGGTGCTGCGAGAGCATCACGGGGCCTGGATCGGCTGGCCGGGCGGCACCGAGACCGGGCTGGAGCCCTTCACTCAGGGCGGCATCGACCTGGTTCCGGTCTCGCTGTCGGAGTCGGAGATCGAGGAGTTCTACGAGGGCTTCTCCAACGCCACGCTCTGGCCGCTCTACCACGACCTGGTGGCCAAGCCCGAGTTCCACCGGGAGTGGTGGGACGCCTACGTGAAGGTGAACGAGCGGTTCACGGCGCGGGCCGCCGAGGTGGCTGCCGAGGGCGCCTCGGTGTGGGTGCAGGACTACCAGCTGCAGCTGGTCCCGGCGATGCTGCGCGAGCTGCGCCCGGACCTGCGGATCGGCTTCTACCTGCACATCCCGTTCCCGCCGACCGAGCTGTTCCAGCAACTGCCGTGGCGCCGGCAGATCCTCGAGGGCCTGCTCGGGGCGGACCTGATCGGCTTCCAGCTCGCCGGCGGCGCGGCCAACTTCGTACGGCTGGTGCGCAGCCGGGTCGGTCACAAGACGCACCGCGACACCATCCACCTGCCCGACGGCCGCAAGGTGCGGGCCGCCGCCTTCCCGATCTCCATCGACGCCTCCGACTTCGAGAAACTGGCCCGCACCCCCAAGGTGGCCGCCCGGGCCGCGGAGGTACGGGAGGCCCTGGGCAACCCGGAGAAGGTGTTCCTCGGCGTCGACCGGCTCGACTACACCAAGGGCATCTACGCCAGGTTGCGGGCGTTCGGGGAGCTCATCAGCGAGGGCGAGCTGAAGGTCGGGAGCGCGGCCTTCCTCCAGGTCGCCACCCCCTCACGCGAACGGGTCGGGCAGTACCGCCAGCTGCGTGACGAGATCGACCGCCTGGTCGGCCGGATCAACGGCGACTTCGGCCAGATCGGCCAGCCCGCCATCTCCTACCTGCACTCCTCCTACCCGCGCGAGGAGATGGCCGCGCTCTACCGGGCGGCCGACATCATGGTGGTCACGCCGTACCGGGACGGCATGAACCTGGTCGCCAAGGAGTACGTCGCCTGCCGGTTCGAGGACGACGGCGCCCTCGTGCTGTCCGAGTTCGCCGGCGCGGCGTACGAGCTGCGGCAGGCCTGGCTGGTCAACCCGTATGACCTGAACGGCATGAAGGCGGCACTGCTGGAGGCGTGTCAGGCTGGCCCGAGGGAGACCGGCCGGCGGATGCGTGCCATGCGCAAGCACGTGATGAAGCACGACGTCCAGCGCTGGGCCAGCAGCTTCCTCGACGACCTCGCCGCCGGGCGCCCGCTCCGCGACGACCCGAAGCACCCGCACCACTTCTGACGCCGTACATTCGAGGCATGGATCTGATCCCGAAGCCCGATCAGGTCGTCTCGGCCGCGAGCAACGTGGCACACCGACTCCTGTACGGCGGTGTCGCCGATCTGCGGACGATGCCTCGCACACTGATCGACGAGGGCTCCCTGCGCGAGCTCTACCAGTACCGACCGGCACCGGGGGCGACCCCCGAGGGCGACCCGGTGCTGCTGGTGACGCCGCTGGCCGCCCCCAGCCTGTGCTTCGACCTGCGCCGGGGCTGCTCGCTGGTGGAGCACCTGGTGCTCCAGGGCCGATCGACGTACCTGGTGGAGTACGGCCAGGTGGGGTTCCGGGACCGGGTCCTCGGCATGGAGCACTGGGTCGACGACGTCGTGCCGTGGGCGATCCGTCGGGTGTCGGAGGAGTCCGGCGGCCGGCCGGTGCACGTGGTCGGCTGGTCGCTGGGTGGGATCTTCGCCCTGCTCACCGCGGCCGACCAGCCGGCTCTGCCGATCGCGTCCGTCACCGCGATCGGAACCCCGTTCGACGTCAAGCAGGTGCCGCTGGTGGCACCGCTGCGACCCCTGCTGCACCTGACCGACGGCCGGGGACTGGTCACCCGCGCCTACCAGCTGCTCGGCGGCGCGCCGACCCCGGTGGTGAGGTGGGCCTTCCAGCTCTCCTCGTTCCAGAAGCTGGTGACCAAGCCGGTGGCGATCGCGGTCAACCTCGACGACACCGAGTTCCTGGCCCAGATCGAGGCGGTGAACCGGTTCACCTCCCAGATGACTGCCTACCCGGGTCGCACGTTCGGGCAGCTCTACCACCGGTTCGTGAAGGGCAACGCCCTGGTCACCGGCCAGTTCCAGCTGGGCGACCGAACGATCGACCTGAGCCGGCTGACCGCGCCGGTGCTGGTCTTCGCCGGCGCCTCGGACGGGATCGCCCCGATGGGGTCGGTGCGCGCGGTGGTGCCGCTGCTGTCGGGATCGCGGGAGGTGCGCTTCGAGGTGGTGCCCGGCGGCCACCTGGGGATGCTCACCGGCCGGGCGGCCCGCACCACCACCTGGCGGGTGATCGACGAGTGGGTCGATCAGTGGACCGCTGCCAGCCCGGTGGCCGCCGCGCCCGCACCGCGCCGTACCACCAAGAAGGCCGCCGCGAAGAAGGCACCAACCAAAAAGGCGCCGGCCGCGAAGAAGGCACCAACCAAAAAGGCGCCGGCCGCCAAGAAGGCACCAACCAAAAAGGCACCGCCAGCGAAGAAGGCCGCCGAGCCGATCGGGTCGAACCCGACCCGCCGCTACGGCTCCTCCGGCTCCCGCGCCCTGGCCCCCTGAGCCCCGACCGGGGAATTCCGGACCAAGAGCGGGCAGTAGCCTTCGGCCATGTCGCGCACCGACGAGCTGCCGCGCCGGGTGCGCATCGGGTACGGGTCGGGGTCGGTCGCGACGGGAGCCTTCGGCACCGTCCCGGGGCTGATGCTGCTGCCCTACCTCACCGACAGCCTCGGCATCGCGGCGCTGGCCGCCGGGCTGATCGTGTTCCTGCCCAAGGCCTGGGACGTGATCCTCAACCCGATCGCGGGCCGGATCTCCGACCGCACCCAGGACCCGCGCGGCCCCCGCCGGCCGTGGCTGCTGCGGGCCGGGCTGCTGCTCGCCGTCGCGTTCGCCCTGATCTTCGCCGCCCCCGAGCTCGGCTCCCGGGTGCTGGAGGCCGGCTGGGTGCTGGTGTTCTTCCTGGCCGCCGCGACGGCGTACGCGTTCTTCCAGGTGCCGTACGTCGCGATGCCCGCCGAGATCACCACGTCGTACGACGAGCGCACCCGGCTGATGACCTGGCGGGTCGCCATCCTGGCGTTCACGATCATGCTCGCCGGGGCCAGCGCCCCCGCGATCCGCAACGCCGTCGGGGGCCGCGACGGCTACCGGGTGATGGGCGTGGTGATGGCGCTGATCATCCTCACCGGGGTGCTGCTGGCCTACCGCGGCACCAGGTCCGCGCCGATCGGCGCGGTCGAGCCGGGACCGGGGTCGCTGCGCGACCAGCTGCGGATCGTCGCCGGAGCACCGGACTTCCGCTGGCTGCTGACCACCTTCGTCGTGCAGGCGCTCGGCACCGGCTGCATGCTCGCCGGGGTGGACTACCTCGCCAACGACGTGCTGGAGCAGCCCGGCGCGGCGACAGTCCTGTTCGTGTGCTTCGTGGCGCCGGCGCTGCTGCTCACCCCCGCCTGGGCCCGCGTCGGCGGGCGGATCGGGAAGAAGCGCGCCTACATCCTGGCCAGCCTGGTGTTCGCCTCCGGGGCCCTCCTGGTGTCGACGGCCGGCACGGCCCCGGCGCTGGTGGTCTACCTGGCCACCGCCCTGGTGGGGGTGGGGTACGCCGGCGGCCAGGTGTTCCCCCTGGCGATGCTCCCCGACGCCGCCGCGGTCGACGCCCGGCGTACCGGCACCAACCGGGCCGGTGTCTACACCGGCGTCTGGACGGCCGGCGAGACCCTCGGGCTGGCGCTGGGACCGGGGCTGTTCGCGATGGTGCTCGCGGTGGGCGGATACCGCTCCTCCACCACTGGCGATGTCGCCCAGCCCGACTCCGCGCTGGCCGCCATCGTGCTGGGCTTCTCGCTGCTGCCGGCGGCGCTGACCCTGGTCAGCCTGTGGTGGCTGCGCCGCTACTCCCTGGACGAGGCGCTCGTGGACGCAGAGCCAGGACAGCCGGACGTGAACGACGAGACCGAGAGGACACCATGACGGATTCGATCGAGCTGCGGCACAACCCCGAGGCGCATCGCTACGAGGCGTGGCTGGAGGACCGGCGGGTCGGGTTCGCGGCCTACCGCCCCGGGGACGGCGTCGTCAGCTTCGTCCACACCGAGGTCGACGACGCGTGCGCCGGCATGGGCATCGGTGGCCGGCTGGCCAGGTTCGCCCTCGACGACGTCCGCTCCACCGGGGCTGCGGTGCAGCCGCTGTGCCCGTTCATCCGGGCCTGGATCGAGAAGCATCCGGACTACCAGGACCTGGTACGTCGGGAGTCCGGCGATGAGTGACCCACTCGCCCGACTGCGCGAGCTGCAGTCCGGCGACCTGCCGGTGCACGGGGGCCGCACCCTCGCCTACGTCTACGACTCCGGGCTGGCCGAGGTCGACCGGATCGGGTGCGAGGCGGTGGCGGCCTACGCGGGGTCGAACGGCCTCGACCCCACCGCGTTCCCCAGCCTGCTGCGGATGGAGAACGAGCTGGTCGGCTTCGCCTGCGACCTGCTGGACGCCCCGGCGACCGCGGCCGGAAGCGTCACCTCCGGCGGCACCGAGTCGTGCATGCTGGCCGTCCAGGCCGCCCGCGACTCCCGCCCCGAGGTGGCGCGGCCCAACATCGTGCTGCCGGACTCGGGGCATGCGGCGTTCCGCAAGGGCGCGCACTACTTCGGCGTCGAGCTGCGCAGCATCCCCACCGGGGCGGACCTGCGCGCCGACCCCGCCGCGATGGCCGCGGCCATGGACGACTCGACCGTGCTCGTGGTGGCCTCGGCACCGTCGTACGCCTACGGAGTGGTGGACCCGATCCCGCAGATCGCGAGCCTCGCGGCGGCCCGAGGCGTGCGCTGCCACGTGGACGCCTGCATCGGCGGCTGGGTGCTGCCCTACGCCGCGCGGCTGGGCCGGCCGGTCCCGCCGTGGACGTTCGCGGTGGACGGGGTGACGTCAATCTCGGTGGACACCCACAAGTACGCCTACGCCCCGAAGGGCACCTCGGTCCTGGTGCACCGGAGCCCGGAGCTGCGGCGCTCGCAGTACTTCGCCTCCGCCGACTGGCCCGGCTACACGATGATCAACTCGACGATGCAGTCGACGAAGTCCGGTGGCCCGCTCGCCGGGGCCTGGGCAGTGCTGCAGGCGCTCGGCGACGACGGCTACCTCCGGCTCGCGGAGCAGACCTTCGCCGCCGTCGACGAGATCCTGGCCGGGATCGAGGGGATCGCCGGGGTGCATCGCTTCACCGACCCGGACTCCACGCTGATCGCGGTGGCTACCGACGACACCTGCGACGCGTTCACGATCTGCGACGAGATGTCCGCGCGCGGGTGGTTCGTGCAGCCGCAGATGTCGTACGGCGGCGCACCTCCCACCGTGCACCTCTCGGTGAGCGCCGGCACGCGGCCCCACATCGGGGAGCTCCTCGACGCCCTCGGGGAGTCGGTGGCCGCGGCGGTGGCCGCCGGACCGGTGGCGGTCGACGAGGGGGTGGTGGCGTTCATCGCCGCCCTCGACCCGGCCGCGCTGAGCGACGCCGACTTCGACGGACTGCTCGCCGCCTCCGGCCTGGTCGGCGAGGCCGCCGACGGGGCGTTGGCCCTCCCCGAACGGATGGCCGAGATCAACGCGATGCTCGACCTGGCCTCCCCCGCGATGCGCGAGGCACTGCTGATCGCCTTCCTCGACCGCCTGGCCCGCCCGGTCCGCCGTACTCCCGCGTCCTGACCAGCGGGCGCTAACCTCGCCGACATGGGTGCGCTGGCCGGGCTGGTGGAGAAGGGCCTGGTGGCTCCGGACTGGGCCGCGGCGCTGGCCCCGGTCGAGCCGCAGCTGACGGCGATGGGGACCTTCCTGCGGGCCGAGCTCGCGGCCGGTCGCTCCTACCTGCCCGCAGGCGACCGGATCCTGCAGGCGTTCCAGCGACCCCTGGCCGACGTACGAGTGCTGATCGTCGGCCAGGACCCCTACCCCACACCGGGGCACCCGATCGGCCTCAGCTTCGCGGTGGCGCCCGACGTCCGCCCGCTGCCGGGGTCGCTGCGCAACATCTACACCGAGCTGCAGACCGACCTCGGCATCGCTCCGGTGGAGCACGGGGACCTCACCGCCTGGGCGGACCGCGGGGTGATGCTGCTCAACCGGGTCCTGACCGTGCGGCCCGGGGAGTCGGCGTCCCACCGCGGCCGGGGCTGGGAGCCGATCACGGAGTGCGCGATCACCGCGCTCGTGGCCCGCGGCGGACCCTGCGCGGCGATCCTGTGGGGCCGCGACGCGCAGTCCCTCAAGCCGGTCCTCGGCCAGGTCCCGTGGGTCGAGTCGGCCCACCCCTCGCCGCTCTCGGCGGCGCGCGGGTTCTTCGGCTCCCGTCCGTTCTCCCGGGTCAACCGGCTGCTGACCGACCAGGGCGGCACCGCCGTCGACTGGGCGCTGCCCCAGCGCGTCACACTGGGGGCGGCACGGTGAGCGAGCACCACGGAATAAAGTTGAAGCAACAAGCATTGGAGCAGGCATGAACGACTCCCGGATGCCCGCGTTGTACATCGGCCATGGCGCGCCCCCGCTGCTCGACGACCCGGTGTGGTCCGCGCAGCTCGCCGCCTGGGCCACCGACCTGCCCCGCCCGAAGGCGATCCTGATCGTCAGCGCGCACTGGGAGTCGGCCCCGATCTCGCTGACCGCACAGGGGGTGGACCTCGTCTACGACTTCGGCGGGTTCGCGCCGCGGTACTACCAGATGACCTACGCGACCCCGGACGCCTCGGCGCTCGCGAAGCGGGTCGCCAGCCTGATGCCCAGCACCGAGCCGGTGCACCAGCACGCCTCGCGGGGGCTGGACCATGGCGCCTGGGTGCCGCTGAAGATCATGTACCCCGACGCCGACATCCCCGTGCTCCAGATGTCCATGCCCACCCACGACCCCGAGCGGCTGCTCGCCATCGGCGAGCGGCTCCGGCCGCTGCGCGACGAGGGCGTGCTGGTCATCGGGTCGGGCTTCCTCACCCACGGGCTGCCGTTCCTGACCGAGTGGCGCATCGACGCCGCAGTGCCGGGCTGGTCCGCGGACTTCGACGCGTGGGCCGGCGAAGCGATGGCCCGCGGCGACGTCGACGCGCTGGCCAACTACCGGGCCCAGGCGCCCGGGCTTCCCTACGCGCACCCGACGGTCGAGCACTACACGCCGCTGTTCGTGACCCTCGGGGCGGCCACCGAGCCCGGCGAGCCGGGCCAGCAGGTCATCGACGGCTTCTGGATGGGCCTGTCCAAGCGCTCGCTGCAGGTCGCCTGAACCGTCGGGAGCTCCAGGGGCCGGCCAGGATCCAGAGGGCGGCCAGCCCGAACAGGATCACCGGCAGGTGCGTCACCGCCGTGGCGACGACGAGGGCGACGAGGACCACGAACAGCAGCCCACCGGGACCGCGCCTCCCGCCACAGCCGGGCGCGAAGCTCCGGCCCGCCCCAGGAGTCGGCCGGCCACTCGGTGCGGCTGCCGCATCCCACGGACGCGAGGGTCCGTGCGGCAGGTCCGCGAACAGGTCGGCGACCTCCCCGCGGGTCCGCGCGGCGTAGGCGCGGTCGGTGCGCTCGTCGTACTCCTCAGCAGTGAGCCGGCCCTCGGCGAAGTGCTCGCCGAGGGTCTGCACGATCGACTCCCGCTCGGCGTCGCTGAGCCGGAGCCTGCCCACCCCCGCGCGGTCGCTCACTGGACGTCGCCGTCCGCGAGCAGGCCGTAGAGCCGGCGCCGGGTATCGATCAGGATCTCCACCGCGTCCGCGCGCTGCTCCTCGGTGCCGGTGCTCAGGATCTGCCACACGGCGTTCATCACCGCGCCGATCTCGGGCTTCAGCGCACCGAAGTCGCTGCGCTGGTCCGACGGGGTCTCGAACGACGTCCACACCGCGGCCAGCTCGTCGGGGTGCTCGGCCACGTAGGCCTCGCCCTCCGCCGTGAGCCGCAGGGTACGTCGGCCGGCGGTCTCGTCTGACTCCACCAGCCCCTCGTCCTCGAGCTGGGAGATGGTCGGGTAGACCGAGCCGGGGCTCGGCCGCCAGGCGTTGCCGCTGCGCTCGGTGATCTGCTGGATGATCTGGTAGCCGTTCGCGGGCTCGGCACTGAGTACGTCGAGAATCGCCGCCCGCACGTCGCCGCGGCGGACCCGCGGGCCACGCCCGGGGGCGCCCTGCGCCAGTCCGAAGAGGCCGGCCACCCAGGGCGGGGGCCCCTGTCGCCCGCCGCCGCGGCGGTGGCCTTCCCAGCCACCCCACTGGCCGTGTCCGTGCTGCTGCCATTCGCCGTCGGTGTGACGGCTCCACTGTCGATTGAATCCTCGGTGTCCCATCAGGGTCACACTCCTTCAAGTTCGGGTTGTAGTCGCGGGCCGTTCGGCCACTCGCGACACATCGTCGATAGGTTGACGATATATCGTGATAGTACGGGAAGAGTGGTCGTCGCGCAACCCCGATCCCCGCGGGCGCACCGACCCGACACCGGATCGGTGATGATCAGGGGGTGCACGTGCTGTCGATCCAGTCCTCGGTGGCCTACGGCCACGTCGGCAACTCCGCGGCGGTGTTCCCGCTCCAGCGGCTCGGGCACGAGGTGTGGCCGGTGCTCACGGTGCACTTCTCCAACCACACGGGGTACGGCTCGTGGCGGGGCCCGGTGCTCACCCCGGACACGGTCCGCGACGTCATCGCGGGCGTGGCCGAGCGCGGGGTGCTGGACACCTGCGACGCCGTGCTGTCGGGCTACCTGGGCGACCCCGGCCTCGGCGAGGTGGTGATCGAGGCGGTGGCGCTGGTGAAGGCGGCGAACCCGGCGGCGCGCTACACCTGCGACCCGGTGATGGGCAGCGCCACGACCGGCTGCTTCGTGCGCCCGGAGATCCCCGCCCTGTTCCGGGACCGGGTGGTCCCGGCCGCCGACGTGGTCACCCCCAACCTGTTCGAGCTCGGCTTCCTTACCGACACCGAGCCGGGCACCCTCGAGGAGATCCTGGCCACCGCGGACCTGCTGCGTGACCGCGGACCGGAGGTAGTGCTCGTGACCTCGGTCGAGCATCCCGACCAGGCCCCGGACACCATCGAGATGATGGCGGTCACCGGCGAGGGTGCCTGGCTCGCCGTGACGCCTCGGCTGCCGCTGCACGCCAACGGCTCGGGGGACATCACCTCGGCCCTGTTCACGGCCCACCTGCACGAGACCGGGTCGCCGGCCGACGCCTTGGCCCGGTGCGCATCATCGGTGTACGCCGTACTCAAGACCACGTGCGAGTCCGGAGAGCGGGAGCTGCAACTCGTCGCGGCGCAGGACGCGATCGCGCGACCGGAGCCGCTGGCGACTGTCCGCCGGCTCAGGTGACGCGGCCCCGGCGGGGTGGGAGCATCGGGGCATGAGCCCAGCCCCGCTCGCCCGCCGCGGCGCGAACTACCCGGCCCAGCCCTACGACTCCGAGCCGCTCTTCGCCGGCAAGGCCAAGGTCGCTCGCGTCTTCGAGTCCAACAAGCTCCGGACCTGGGGGCAGTACTCGGCGCTGGTCCGCGCGTACTCGCACGGCGTACGCATCTTCTCGATCTCCTGGAAGGTGCCCAGCGAGCAGGCGCTCCGGGCTTTCGCCGCGTCGATGCCCTCCGACGTGACCGTGTACGGCACCTACCGGCACGAGCCGGAGGACGACATCGAGCGGGGCGACATCTCGCTGGACCAGTGGAAGGCGGACACCATCGCGCAGGCGGCAGTGATGCGTGAGGAGGGCATCATCCCGACCCGGATCCTGATGGGCTGGACGCTCTTCCCCAAGAAGTCCGGCCGTCGGGTGGCCCACTACGACCTGCCGCCCGGGACCATCGACGTCTCCGCGTTCGACGCCCACGTTCGGGACAAGGACCCGGTGCGGATGGCCCGCAAGCTGCGCAAGGAGAAGGCGCGCACGGGTCTTCCCCTGGCCGTTCCCGAGACCTCCGGCGCCCCGGGTCACCTGAAGCAGCTTCTCAAGGCGCTGCCCAACGACAC
>CAZKEZ010000061.1:0-13469 GCA_964551905.1 uncultured Nocardioides sp.
CGTTGCCCTTGGACTTCGACATCTTCTTGCGGTCCGGGTCCAGCACCCAGCCGGACAGCAGGGCGTGGGTCCACGGGGCGGCATGGTTCTCGAAGTGCGCGCGGACCACTCGGGAGAACAACCAGGTCCGGATGATGTCGTGTCCCTGCGTGCACAGGTCCATGGGGAACACCCGCTGCCACAGGTCGTCGTCGGTCTCCCAGCCGCCGGCGATGTGCGGGGTCAGCGACGACGTGGCCCAGGTGTCCATCACGTCGGGGTCTCCGATGAACCCGTCCGGCTTGCCGCGCTGGCTCTCCTCATAGCCCGCCGGCGCGACCGTCGACGGGTCCAGGGGGAGCTCCGCCTCCGTGGGCAGCAGCGGGTGGTCGTAGTCGGGCTCGCCGTCGGCATCCAGTGGGTACCAGACGGGGAACGGGATTCCGAAGAACCGCTGCCGCGAGATCAGCCAGTCGCCGTTCAGACCGCCGACCCAGTTGTCGAAGCGGTGCTTCATGTGCGTGGGGATCCACGTCAGCTCGGCACCACGGTCGAGCATCTCCTGCCGCAACTCGGCGTCCCTGCCCCCGTTGCGGATGTACCACTGCCGTGTCGCGATGATCTCCAGCGGCTTGTCGCCGCGCTCGTAGAAGTTGGCCATCCGCATCGTCGGCGTGGGCTGGCCCTCGAGGTCGCCGCTCTCCCGCAGCAGCCCCACCATCGCCTCCCGGGCGCTGAAGGCGGTCTTCCCGGCCAGCTGGGAGTACGCCGCAGCAGCCGGCGCCGCGGACAGCCACGGTGGGGTCTCCCGGTGCAGCCGCCCGTCCCGACCGACCACGGTGCGGACGGGCAGGTCGAGTTCGCGCCACCACTGGACGTCGGTGAGGTCGCCGAAGGTGCAGCACATGGCGATGCCGGCGCCCTTGTCGGGCTCGGCCGCCTCGTGGGCCACGACGGGGATCTCGACCCCGAACACCGGCGAGGTGACGGTGGTCCCGAACAACGCGGCGTAGCGCTCGTCGTCGGGGTGCGCGATCAGCGCGACGACCGCCGGGATCAGCTCGGGCCGTGTGGTCTCGATGTGGACCGGGGTGCCATTCGGTCGGTGGAAGGCCACCCGGTGGTAGTGCCCGGCGTACTCCCGAGCCTCGAGCTCGGCCTGGGCGACGGCGGTCTGGTCGGTGACGTCCCAGAGTGTGGGCGCCTCCTGGAGGTAGGCCTCACCGCGCGCGAAGTTGCGCAGGAACGCCCGCTGGCTGGCGAGCTGGGCCGTGGGCCCGATGGTCGTGTAGTGCTGGCTCCAGTCCACCGAGAGCCCCAGGGTGCGCCAGAGCTGCTCGAAGACCGCCTCGTCGAGCTCGACGAGCCGTTCGCAGAGCGCGATGAAGTTGGGCCGCGAGATCGGGATCTGCCGCTTGGGGTCCGGGTTCTCCGGCGGCACGAAGTCGGGGTCATAGGGCAGGGAGGGGTCGCAGCGGACCCCGTAGTAGGTCTGGACCCGACGCTCGGTCGGCAGGCCGTTGTCGTCCCAGCCCATCGGGTAGAAGACGGCCTTGCCGCGCATCCGCTGGAAGCGGGCGATCAGGTCCGTGTGCGTGTAGGAGAAGACGTGCCCCACGTGCAGCTTGCCGCTGACCGTCGGCGGTGGGGTGTCGATGGAGTACACCTCGGGCCGGGGGCGGGAGCGGTCGAACGCATAGGTGCCGTCGGCCTTCCAGCGCTCCACCCAGGTCGCCTCGAGCCCCTCCAGCGCCGGTTTCTCCGGTACGACGACCGCCCGCGGGGGGCTCGTCGGCGTGCTCGGTGCTGGCGCATGGGTCTCGGTCATGCGCGAAATCCTAGGCGTGGCCGCGCAGGTCGCGAAAACGAGTTCTCCGACCACGCCGCGCGTGGGTACGGTGCGGCATGGTCGACGTGGAGTTCCTCACCGACCCGGCGCTGTTCCTGCGGCGCGCGGAGGCGGTGCTGGCCGCCGACCCGGTGGTGACCACTGTCGTCTCGACGGTGAGCGCCCGCTTCGCCGCGGAGGACGCGGACGGCGTGCCGCTCCACCCTGGCGTCCCGCGCTGGTGGGCGCTGATGCAGGAGGCTGGCGCGATCGTGGGACTGGCCATGCGGACGGCTCCCGCACCGCCGCACGCGCTCTACCTGCTGCCGATGCCCGACGCCGCGGCCGAGGCGCTCGCCGACGCGCTGCACGCCCGCGGGGAGCCGGTGGAGCACGCCAACGGCGCGCTGCCCGCCACCCGGCGCTTCATGGAGCGCGTCGCCGGGCACCGCGGCGGCCGGATCGAGGTCGCCCAGCACAACCGACTGTTCGAGCTCCGCGAGCTGGTGCCGGCCCGGCCGGTTGCCGGCGAGCTGCGCCGGACCGAGGACCACGAGGTGGACCTGGCGCTGGCGTGGTACGACGCGTTCCTGGCCGATGCGGACGAGCAGGCCGGGCGGGTGCGCGGGACCTCCGCCCCGGCGGAGGTCCCCACCCGCGAGGACATCCTGCGCCGGATCCGCGGCGGCCAGCTCTGGTTCTGGACCGACGGCGACGGCACCCCCGTCAACCTCACCGCCGCGAACCCACCCGGCTTCGGTGTCTCTCGGCTCGGTCCCGTGTACACCCCGCCCGAGCAGCGCGGCCGCGGCTTCGCCAGCGCTGCGGTGGCGGAGCTCTCGACGCGACTGCTCGGCGAGGGTGTGCGCGTGTGCCTGTTCACCGACCAGGCCAACCCCACCTCCAACGGGATCTACCAGGCGTTGGGATTCCGGCCGGTCGTCGACATGGCCAACCTCGTCGTGACACCGGCCGGCTGAGCGCGGGGGCCTACACTCGCCACGTCATGACCGAGATCGCGGGGGCCAGACCGGCCGAGACCTTCGCCGAGGCGGAGGACGCGCTGCTGTCGCGCTGGCCGGAGACCCGGCTCGAACCCTCGCTCGACCGGATCCGTGCCTTCACCGAGCTGCTCGGGGACCCGCAGCGCACCTACCCGGTGCTGCACCTGACGGGGACGAACGGCAAGACGTCCACGTCCCGGATGATCGACACCGTGCTGCGCGCCCTGGAGCTGCGCACCGGCCGGTTCACCTCGCCGCACCTCGAGCGGATGAACGAGCGCATCTGCCTCGACGGCGCCCCGCTCACCGACGAGGAGTTCGTGCTCGCATTCAACGACATCGCGCCGTACACGCATCTGGTGGACGCCGCCCAGCCGCACCCGCTCTCGTTCTTCGAGACGATCGTCGGGATGGCCTACGCCGCCTTCGCGGATGCGCCGGTGGACGCAGCCATCGTCGAGGTAGGGATGGGCGGGGCCTGGGACGCGACCAACGTGGCGGACGCGGTGGTGGCCGCGGTGCTGCCGGTCGCCGTGGACCACGAGCGCTATCTGGGCGCCGACCCCGTGGACATCGCCCGGGAGAAGGCCGGGATCATCAAGCCGGGCGGCACCGCCGTCCTGGCCCAGCAGACGCCGGAGGTGGCCGAGGTGATGCTGCGCCGCGTGGCCGAGGTCGGCGCCACCCCAGCCCGCGAGGGGATCGAGTTCGGGGTCGTGTCGAGGGTGCCGGCCGTCGGCGGCCAGCTGCTGTCCCTGCAGGGGCTGCACGCCCGCTACGACGACGTCTTTTTGCCGCTGTACGGCGCCCACCAGGCCCAGAACGCGGCCGTGGCGCTGGCCGCGGTCGAGGCCTTCCTCAGCGACCAGCCGCTGGGGGAGGAGGTCGTGCGGGGCGCGTTCGCCGAGGTCAGTTCCCCGGGCCGGCTGGAGGTCATCCGGCGCAGTCCCACGATCCTGCTCGACGCCGCCCACAACCCGCACGGTGCCGCCGCGGCCGCGGCCGCGCTGGAGGACTCGTTCGCCTTCACCCAGGTGGTCGGCGTCATCGGAGTGATGGAGGACAAGGACCAGGAGGGCCTGTTGGCGGCGTTCGAGCCGCACCTGGCGCACGTCGTGTGCACCCAGAACTCCACGGCGCGGGCGCTGCCTGCCGAGCGACTGGCGGCAGCCGCCGCCGAGGTGTTCGGCCCCGACCGGGTGACGGTCGCCCCTCGCCTCGACGACGCCATCGACCGGGCCGCGGCCCTGGCGGAGACCGGCGAGCTGCGGGGCGAGGCCCCCGGCTCGGGAGCGGTCCTGGTCACCGGCTCGGTGGTCACCGTGGGCGAGGCCCGCGCGCTGCTGAAGCGGCGGCCGTCGTGAGCGAGGCGTGGGACGAGGTTCCCGCCCGCTCACCCCGGCGGGGGATGTGCGCGGCGATCCTGTGTCTGGAGGCGGTCACGCTCGGACTGACCATCCCGGTCCTGATCGGCGTCGCCGGCGTGGAGCCGGCCACGGCGTTGGCGGTGGGGCTCGGTCTGGCCGTGGCCTGCATCGTGCTGGCCGGGTCGCTACGCGCGGACTGGGTGTACTACCTGGGCTGGCTGATCCAGGTGGCGGCCGTGGCCCTGGGCTTCTGGATCCCGGTGATGTTCGTGCTCGGCGGCATCTTCGCGGTGCTGTGGGGGATGGCCGACCATCTGGGCCGCAAGATCGAGCGCGAGCGGGCAGCGGCCTACGCGGCCTACCGAGAAGCGGGCGAGTGAGCCGACGCCGATAAGGTGCGGCCCATGACCCAGACGCCGGAGCGCACCCTGGTCCTGTTGAAGCCCGACGTGGTACGCCGCGGCCTGGTGGGCGAGGTCCTGTCTCGCTACGAGGCCAAGGGCCTTCAGCTGGTGGCGATGGACCTGCGCACGATCGACGGCGAGCAGGCGGACCGGCACTACGCCGAGCACGTGGAGCGCGACTTCTACCCGCCGCTGCGCACGTTCGTGACCAGCGGACCCCTGGTCGCGCTGGTGCTCGAGGGCGACTCCGCCGTCGAGGTGGTGCGGCTCCTCAACGGAGCGACCGACGGCCGAGCGGCCGCCCCGGGCTCCATCCGCGGCGACCTGAGCCTGTCCAACCGGGAGAACCTGGTGCACGGGTCGGACTCCGCAGAGTCCGCCGCGCGCGAGATCGCGCTCTGGTTCCCGGGTCTGGCACCGGGCTGACGGGCCAGACCAAGTCACTCTCGACAGCGGGGCGTGCCGTCACTAGCCTCCGCCTATGAGACGTACGTCACATCGTGGGGCTCGGGCCGCCCTTGCCGCCGGCGGACTGTCCGCCGTCCTCATCGCGGGAGCACTGCTGCCCGCCGCCCCCGGGGGCGCCGCCGAGTCGCGCCGCACCTCGCAGAAGCCGGACCGGGTCGTCATCATCATGGTCGACGCGCTCTCGCGGGAGATCGTCAAGCGCTACGACATGGACAACATCCAGGCGCTCATGCACAAGGGCGCCGACAGCCCGCGCGGCTACCTCGGCCACCTGGGCTCGGTCACCGTCGTCACGCACAACGTGGTCACCACCGGCGCGCTGCCCAAGAACATGGGCTGGCAGTCGGAGGGCTACCGCGACGTCGACGGCATACTCGCCGGCCAGGGCCTCAACGAGTCCGACCTGTGGTTCACGAGCGACTGGTCCTCCAGCCAGATGTTCGCCGTCCAGCAGGAGGCGGGCTACCCCAAGCTGGCCGACTACCTCCACCAGAAGCGTCCGGGGTCGAAGGTGATCGCGGTCAGCCCCAAGTCGTACGCCGGGTACGCCTTCGGCGGGCCGGGTGCCGACTCGATCGTGACGTTCTCCAGCCGCAACTACGACTGTGACGGCGACGGTGTCCTCAACTGGCGCGGACCGTCCGGGATCAACGTCCCGACGTACCTCTCCACACCGGTGTGCGGCCGCTTCTACGTCGACTCCAGCTCCTCGCTGGTCTACGACACCAACCTGTCGCCGGCGCGCATGTACCCGCTGGACGGCAACCGCTACACCGCCGGCACCGACCCCGCCCACCTGGGCAGTGACGTGTGGGCGGCGGACGCCGCCATCGAGGCCATGAAGAACGAGGACTGGAGCGGCGTGTTCGTCACCCTTCCCGGGGTCGACAAGGCCGCGCACATGTGGGGAAGCATCGACGACCCCGAGGGTCCCGACCCGCAGACCCACCTGACCAACGCCGCCAACGTGGCCGACGCCCAGGTGGGCAAGATCATGAACTACCTGAAGTCCAGCGGAGAGCTCGACAACACCCTGGTGGTGCTCACCTCCGACCACGGCTCGGTGCCCGGCCGGTCGTTCCACGGGCTCGACGACGGCAGCAGCAACCGCGGGTACTACAACTGGTACTACGGCGACGGCGAGAACGGCACCTACCTTGCGCCGCAGCCGGACCTGCAGCCACTCTTCGACACCGGCAACGTTGAGATGACCTACTCGGACTCGATGCTGAGCGCCTGGCTGGTCGACACCTCCAAGTCGGCGACCCGGACGACCGCCGCCGTGATGTGGGACCTGCCCGGGGTCTCGGCGGTCTGGGCCCGCAAGGGCGACCGCTACCAGCTGGTGTCCCCCATCCGTTGGGGGGCGATGAAGTCCAAGGGTGAACGGAAGTGGTTCGCCGCGCACGCCCGCGAGCTGGTCAACACGATGGCGGCGCCCACCGGCCCCGACATGGTCGCCACGCTCGTGGACGACACGACGTACTCCGTCGCGGGCGACCACGGTGGCATCCAGCGCCGGTCCCAGCAGATCCCGATCGTCTTCGCCGGCGGCGGCGTGGGCGCCCGGGACCTCAGCGGACCGGTACGTTCGGTCGACATCATGCCGACCGTGCTGCGCCAGCTGGGCATCACGCCGACCCACGCGTTGGACGGGAAGGCCTGGCGTCTGTCGAACAGCCGATAGCGCGCGTGTCCTCCCTAGTTCGGGGACGGGTAGTTCCTACCCTGGGGAGGGGCCGGCGGCTCTGCCGTCGACCTCTTCCTTCCCCGAACCAGCGAGGCACCGCGCATGGCGAACAGCTTCATCGGCCGCGACCTGGCCGTGGACCTCGGCACCGCCAACACGCTGGTGTACGTGCGCGGCCGGGGCGTGGTGCTGGACGAGCCCTCGGTGGTGGCGCTCAACGCGGTCACCGGTGAGTTGGTCGCGGTCGGTCACGACGCCAAGCGGATGATCGGGCGGACGCCCGACACGGTCACCTCGATCCGACCGCTGCGCGACGGCGTCATCGCCGACTTCGACGCGACCGAGCAGATGCTCCGCTCGTTCATCCAGCAGGTGCATCGGCGCCGGTACTTCGCGAAGCCGCGGATGGTCATCTGCGTCCCGAGCGACATCACCCCGGTCGAGCAGCGGGCGGTGAAGGAGGCGGGGTACGCCGCCGGCGCCCGCCGGGTCTACGTCATCGAGGAGCCGATGGCCGCCGCCATCGGCGCGGGGCTGCCGGTCCACGAAGCCACCGGCAATATGATCATCGACGTGGGCGGGGGGACCACCGAGGTCGCGGTGATCTCCCTGGGCGGCATCGTCACCTCCCTGTCCGTGCGCACCGGCGGCGACTCGTTCGACGCGGCCATCGTCGCCTGGCTCAAGAAGGAGCACTCGCTGCTGCTCGGGGAAGGTACGGCGGAGCAGCTGAAGCTGTCGGTCGGCACCGCGTTCCCGCAGCACCAGGAGCGGGAGGCGGAGGTCCGGGGTCGCGACCTGGTCTCGGGCCTGCCCCGCACCGTGACCGTCACCAGTACCGAGCTGCGCAGCGCCCTGGCGGAGCCGCTCGACGTCGTTGTCGACGCCGCCCGCGTCACCCTCGACCAGACCCCGCCCGAACTGGCCGGCGACATCATGGACCGGGGCATCGTGTTGACCGGTGGTGGCGCGCTGCTCACGGGGCTGGACGAACGGATCCGGCACGAGACCGGGATGCCGGTCCACCTGGCCGGAGACCCGCTGACCTCCGTCGCGATGGGCGCGGGGCGCTGCGTGGAGGAGTTCGAGGCGCTCCAGCAGGTGCTCGTCACCGAACGGCGGAGAACCGCATGAGCGGGCCGGAGGGACCCGAGCGGCACCCGCGCTCCCTCCTCCTGGCCCTCATCCTCACCTGCGCCACGCTGATCACCGTCGACCGCGCCGGAGACGACTCCTCACCGGTCGAGCCGTTGCGGCGGGTGGCGGGGGAGGCGTTCGGCCCCGTCGAGTCGCTGACCGCGACCGCGGTCCGGCCGTTCGTGGCCATCCCCGAGTGGTTCTCGACGCGAGCCGACCTGCGCCGCGACGTGGCCCGGCTGACCGCGGAGAACTCAGAGCTGCGGGCCCGCGCCGCCACCGAGGACTACCGGCTCAACCGCCTCGAGGAGTACGACCGCCTTACTGCCGCCGCCGACCGCAGCGGGCACACGTTGGTGCCCGCCCGCGTGGTCGCCATGGGTCCGATGCAGGCGTTCTCCCGGACGGTGACCATCGACGCTGGCTCGGGCGCCGGCCTGCGACCCGACCTGACCGTGGTCAACGCCGACGGCCTGGTCGGGCGCGTGCTGCGGGTGACCAGCAGCACCGCCACCGTCCTCCTGGCCATCGACGCCGACTCCGTGATCGGCGGCCGGGTGGGGCAGAGCATGGAGGTCGGCCTGCTCCGCGGCCGCGGCGTCGTCGGGGACGACGGGTTGCTCGACCTCGAGCTCGTGGACGGCACAGTGGTGCCCCGGCGCGGCGACACCGTGGTCACCTGGGGGAGCCGGGACCAGGCGCCGTACGTCGCGGGCGTCCCGGTCGGCCGGGTCACCGAGGTGTACGCCAGCCTCCGGGACAGCTCTCAGCGCGCCGTCGTGCAGCCGTTCGTGGACTACAGCGCCCTCGACCTGGTCGGGGTGGTGGTGCCGAGGGGGGCCGCCAGCGACCGAGCAGTGATCGAGGCCGACGGGAGCCTGCGATGAGGGCCCGGGACGGGGTGGTGCTGGGCGCGGCGCTGGTGCTCGCCGTGGTGCTCCAGGCGTCGCTCTTCCCCTATTTCGCCGTGCGTGGGGTGGTGCCGAACCTGTGCCTGCTCGTCGTGGTGGCGGTGGGCTGGTCGCGCGGACCGGCTCCGGGCATGGTGCTCGGCTTCGTCGCCGGCCTCACGCTCGACCTCGTGCCACCGGCGGACCACCTCGCGGGCCGCTGGGCGCTGGCCCTGGTCATCGTGGGGTACGTCGCGGGGCGGGTCGGTCGGCCGGACGCGACCGAGCTGGTTCCGATCTGGTGGGCCACGGTGGTCTCCTCCTTCGTGGGGACCTCCGTCTTCGCCCTGACCGGGCTGCTGCTCGGCGATGTCAGCGTGGGCATCCCCGGTCTGCTCGAGGTGGTGTTGATCGGGGTGGCGTGGGATGCGCTGCTGGCCCCGATCGTGGTGGTGCCCCTGGTGCGGCTGCTGAGCGTGCGGGAGGGCGAGCCAGCCGCGGTGGCGGCACGATGACGGCCCCGGGCCCCCCGGGGACGTCCGCTCCGGCGCGAGAGCGGTCCCGACGCCGGACCACCCTGCGGGTCGTGGTGATCCAGGTGCTGGCGTTCTCGCTCTTCGCGACCCTGCTGGGACGCCTGTACTACCTCCAGGTGGTCGGCGGCGAGAGCTACCAGGCGCGCGCCGCCTCGCAGTCGGTGCGCGAGATCGTCCGCCAGCCCGCCCGCGGGCTGATCGTGGATGCCATGGGCCGACCCTTGGTGGCCAACCGGACGTCGTGGGTGGTGTCCATCGACCGGAGCGTGCTCGACCGCCTCAGCGACCAGGACCAGACCCGCCTGGTCAGACGGGTGGCGGACGTGGTCGGCTCCTCCCCGCGCCGGGTCGCCGCCCGCCTCCTGGACTGTGGGGACGAGGCGGCCAGGCGCGGCGCGTGCTGGAACGGCTCGCCGTACCAGCCCGTCCCGGTGGCGACCGACGTCCGCCAGCGGGTGGCGCTGCGGATCCTCGAGCAGCCCGAGGACTACCCGTCCGTCCTCGCCGAGCAGCAGAGCGTCCGCGCCTATCCGCGGCCCTACGGGGTCAACCTGGCCCACGTGCTCGGCTATCTGAGCCCGATCACCGAGGACGAGCTGGAGCTCGCCGAGGACGACGGGGACGCCTCGGTCAACGGCGCCTCGGTGGTGGGGCGCGCCGGGGTCGAGCGCAGCTACGACAAGTGGCTGCGCGGGATGCCGGGCTACCGCAGCGTCGCGGTCGACTCCATGGGCCGCGTCATCGGGGACGACGGGGTCCTCGAGAGCTCACCGGGGGACACCCTGGTCACCTCGATCGACGCCCGCGTGCAGAGCGTCGTCGAGCGTCAGCTGGCCTCCACCATCCGCACCGCCCGCCGCACTTTCGACAAGGTGACGCACCGCAACTACGTCGCCGACTCCGGCGCCATCGTCGTTCTGGAGGCGGACACCGGCCGGATCGTCGCGATGGCCAGCCAGCCGACGTACGATCCCCAGCAGTGGGTGGGCGGGGTCTCCCCGCGCCAGCTCAAGCGGCTCTACTCCCAGCGGGCCGGCACCCCGCTCCTCGGGCGCGCGACCCAGGGCCAGTTCGCCCCGGGCTCCACCTGGAAGCCGTTCATGGCGGTCGGCGCCCTCAACAACGGGTTCGGCCCGGACACCCGGCTGGCCTGCTCGTCCGGCCTCCAGGTCGGCAACCGCTGGTTCAAGAACTACGAGTCGGCCTCCTACGGGTCGATCGGGTTCGCGGACGCGCTGCAGCTGTCCTGCGACACGTTCTTCTACCGGGTCGGCCTGCACTACTGGCAGAAGTACGGCTCCGACCCCACCGACGTCGACGCCCGCGACCCCCTGGTCGAGCAGGCGAAGGAGTTCGGGTTCGGGTCCGAGACCGGCGTCGACCTCCCGGGCGAGGCCTCGGGCCGGATCGCGGACCGGCACTGGAAGCTCGAGTACTACAAGTCGATGAAGGACTACTACTGCGAGCTGGACGAGAAGCCGGGCTCGGGCTTCCTGAAGCTGTTCGCGCACGAGTTCTGCCTCGAGGGCAACTACTACCGCGCCGGTGACGCGGTGAACTACTCCATCGGCCAGGGCGACACCATCGTCACGCCGCTGCAGCTGGCCCGGGCCTACGCAGCCCTGGCCAACGGCGGGACGCTGTACGAACCCCGCATCGGGAAGGCGATCGTGAGCCCGGACGGCGACGTGCTGCGCCGGATCAAGCCGAAGGTCGCCGGTAAGGTCCCCGTGACCCGGGAGTCTCTGCGCTACGTCGACCAGGCGCTGCTCGGGACCGCGAAGGTCGGGACCATGGCCTGGCGGATGACCGGCTTCCCCCTCGACCGGGTGCCCATCCGGTCCAAGACCGGGTCGGCGGAGGTCCACGGCAAGCAGTCGACGTCCTGGGTGGCGTCCTACGACGAGGACTACGTGGTGGTGATGATGGTGAGCCAGGCCGGGACCGGCTCGGGCACGTCGGGACCGGCGGTGCGCAAGATCTGGGAGGCGCTGTACGGCGTGCGCGGCGGGAGCGTGGTCCCCGCGCGGGCCGCGATCCCCGGCACCACACCCCCCGCGGGACTGCCGACGTTCGTCCGGGACGGCACCATCCTGCCTCCGGAGAAGGGGTCGCGATGAGGGCGCCGACACGGAGCAGGGTGCCCGGGGTGGACCGGGTGCTGCTCGGCGCCGTACTCGGTCTCCTGCTTCTCGGGATCCTGCTCGTCTGGTCGGCGACGACCGCCCGGGACGCGCTGACCGGCGGCGACCCGCGGGCCTACCTCACCCGGCAGGCGGGGAACGTGGCCATCGGGCTGGTGCTGATGGTGGTCGTCGCGGCCACTGACCATCGGTGGGTCCGGATCCTGGCCCCGGTGGTCTACCTGGCCTCGGTCCTCGGGCTGGTGCTGGTCCTGGTGATGGGGGCGACGATCAACGGCTCGCGCTCCTGGTTGATCCTCGGCGGGCTCTCGATCCAGCCGGCCGAGTTCGCCAAGCTCGCCGTCGTGGTCGGGATGGCCCTCGTGGTCGCCGAGCGCGCGGAGAGCCGCTGGCGGACCGGCGTCGACCTCGTGGACGTGGTCGCGATGCTGGGGATCGCCGCCGTGCCGGCGGTGCTGATCCTGCTCCAGCCCGACCTCGGGACCCTGCTGGTGCTGTCGGCCACCGTCTTGGGGGTGCTGGCCGCCGCCGGCACCCCGCGCCGCTGGTTGGCGCTGCTGGTCGGCGGCGGCGCCGTGACAGCGGTGACTGCGGTCGCGCTCGGCCTGCTGGAGGACTACCAGGTCGACCGATTCCTCGCGTTCACCAACCCCGGGCTGGACCCTCGCGGGGCGGGCTACAACACAGAGCAGGCCCGGATCGCGGTGGGCAACGGCGGCCTGTTCGGGCAGGGGCTCTTCGACGGCTCGCAGACCCGGGCCGGGTTCGTTCCCGAGCAGCACACCGACTTCGTGTTCACCGTGGCCGGCGAGGAGCTGGGCCTGGTGGGAGCGGGCCTCCTGATCGCCCTGATGGCGGTCGTGGTCTGGCGGGCGCTGCGCATCGCGATCGCCGCCGACGACGCCTTCGGCCGGATCGCGGCGGCCGGGATCGCCTGCTGGTTCGGCTTCCAGGCGTTCCAGAACATCGGCATGTGCCTGGGCATCATGCCGGTGACCGGCGTGCCCCTGCCCTTCGTGTCCTACGGCGGCTCGTCGATGTTCGCGTCGTTGATGGCCGTGGGGCTGCTGCAGAACATCCACCTGCGTCGGGCGTCGGTGCCCACCGGTCCGCGACCGGGGGTGCTGGCCGGAATCCGGGCGTGACTCTGCGGCGTCGTACTCTGGAGGTTCGTCCCGCACCCAACCGTGAGGTTCTCCCGTGACCGTCGACCCGGGCTCGCTCTTCGGCCTGCTCGAGCCGCACCTGCCGACCGTGCAGAAGCCGATCCAGTACGTCGGCGGCGAGCTCAACTCCACCGTGAAGGACTGGGACTGCGCACCCGAGGGGCCGACCGTGCGCTGGGCGCTGATGTACCCCGACGCCTACGAGGTCGGGCTGCCCAACCAGGGCGTGCAGATCCTCTACGAGGTGCTCAACGAGCGGGACTGGCTGCTCGCGGAGCGCTCCTACGCCGTGTGGCCGGACCTGGAGCGGGTGATGCGCGAGCACGCGATCCCACAGTTCACCGTGGAGGGCCACCGGCCGGTGCGCTCGTTCGACGTGTTCGGGATCAGCTTCGCGACCGAGCTCGGTTACACCAATCTCCTCAACGCGCTCGACCTGGCCGGGATCCCGCTGCACTCACGCGACCGTGGCCCCGACGACCCGATCGTCCTGGCCGGCGGCCACGCCGCCTTCAACCCGGAGCCGATCGCGGACTTCGTGGACGCCGCGGTGCCCGGCGACGGCGAGGAGATCGTGCTCGCGATCTCCGAGGTGGTCCGGGAGTGGAAGGGCCAAGGCCGGCCCGGCGGGCGCGACGAGCTGCTGCGCCGGCTGGCGGCCGGGGGCGGGGTCTACGTGCCCCGCTTCTACGACGTCACCTACGCCGACGACGGCCGGATCGCGGCGGTCACCCCGAACCGCCCGGGCGTCCCGTTCCGGGTCCGCAAGCAGACCCTGATGGACCTCGACTCGTGGCCCTACCCCGCCAAGCCTCTGGTGCCGCTCGCCGAGACGGTGCACGAGCGGTTCTCGGTG
>CAZKEZ010000062.1:0-13461 GCA_964551905.1 uncultured Nocardioides sp.
CGTTTCAACCCGCCCGGAGGAACGTTTCAACCCGCCCGGAGGCACGTTTCAACCCGAAAGGGCGCGGACGATGTCCTCGACCCGGTCCTTGGCGTCGCCGAAGAGCATCCGGGTGTTGTCGCGGAAGAAGAGGGGGTTCTGGACTCCGGCGTACCCGGTGGCCATGGAGCGCTTGAAGACGATCACGTCGCGGGCGTGCCAGACCTCCAGGACCGGCATGCCGGCGATGGGGGAGCCGGGCTCCTCGAGGGCGGCCGGGTTGACGGTGTCGTTGGCGCCGATGACCAGGACGACGTCGGTCTCGGGGAAATCGTCGTTGATCTCGTCCATCTCCAAGACGATGTCGTAGGGCACCTTCGCCTCGGCCAGCAGCACGTTCATGTGGCCGGGCAGTCGGCCGGCGACCGGGTGGATCCCGAACCGGACCTCGATGCCTCGAGCGCGCAGCTTCGAGGTGAGCTCGGCGACGGGGTACTGCGCCTGGGCGACCGCCATGCCGTACCCGGGGGTGATCACCACCGAGTGCGCGTCGGCGAGCAGCTCGGCGGCCTCCTCGGCCAGGATCTCGCGGTGCTCGCCGTAGTCGCGGGCCTCGCCCACCACGCCGCCGTCGGAGCCGAAGCCTCCGGCGATCACCGAGACGAACGACCGGTTCATGGCCCGGCACATGATGTAGCTCAGGATCGCACCGGAGGACCCGACCAGGGAGCCGGTGATGATCAGCAGGGTGTTGCCGAGCATGAACCCGGCGGCGGCGGCCGCCCACCCGGAGTAGGAGTTGAGCATCGACACCACGACCGGCATGTCGCCGCCGCCGATCGCCGCCACCATGTGGAACCCGAGCAGGAAGCCGATGGCTGCCATCACCAGGAGCAGGGTGAGCCCGAGACCGTCGGGCTCAGCCGCGCCGTCCTCCGCGACGACCAGCCAGATCATCAGCACGAAGAAGGCGATGAAACCGGCCAGGTTCAGCAGGTTGCGCGCGGGCAGCACCAGCGGTGCCGACCGCATCTTCGCCGACAGCTTGAGGTAGGCCACTACCGAGCCGGTGAAGGTGAACGCACCGATCAGCACCCCCAGCGCCACCTCGATGAGGTGCAGCGCATCGCTCTCTCCCTCGGGGGCGAGGAAGGAGTTGAAGCCGACCAGCACCGCCGCGAGCCCGACGAAGGAGTGGAACGCAGCGATCAGCTCCGGCATCTGGGTCATCTCGACCTTGCGCGCGATCGGCGTTCCGATCACGGCGCCGATGGCGAGGACCACGACGATCAGCAGCAGAGTGACGGCGACCGAGCGGCGGTCCGGCTCGTTGGCCGAGAGGTAGAGCGAGTGGACGATCGTCGCGCCGAGGGCGAGCACCATGCCGACCATCCCGGTCAGGGTGCCCATCCGAGCGGTGGTCGGTCGGGACAGCCCGGCGAGGGAGAGGACGAACATCACGCCGGCGACGATGTAGAGGCCGTTGACGAACTGCACCAGCATGCTCAGGCCTCCTTCCGGAACATGCCGAGCATTCGGTAGGTCACCAGGAAGCCGCCGAAGATGTTGATCGAGGCGATCGAAGCCGCCACGAAGGACATGACCGTGACGGCCAGGTCGGTCGACCCGAGCTGCAGCAGGGCGCCGACCAGGATGATCCCCGAGATCGCGTTCGTCTGGGACATCAGCGGGGTGTGGAGCGAGTGCGAGACACCGCTGATCACGTAGAAGCCGACGATGACCGCGAGCGCGAACACGGTGAAGTAGCCGGTGAAGCTCGGCGGCGAGAGGGTCACCGCCGCGACGACCAGCGCCGCGGCGATCGCGGACATCACCACGCGGCGGCGGGTCCGGGCCTGTGCCGCGGCGGCGTTGCGAGCGGCCACCACGGCCGGGTCCTCCGGCTCCGGGGCCGGAGCAGCGGCCGGGGCCGGGGCAGCCGAGACCTGGACGGGCGGCGGCGGCCACATCGACTCCCCGTCGCGCACGACGGTCATCCCGCGCTGGACCACGTCGTCGAGGTCCAACACCATCCGGCCGTCCTTCTCCGGGGTCAGCAGCTTGAACAGGTTGACGATGTTGGTGCCGTACAGCTGCGACGTCTGCGCCGCCAAGCGACTGGACAGGTCGGTGTAGCCCAGGATCGTGACCCCATCGCCGACCACGACCGACTCGTCGGCGACCGTGCCCTCGACGTTGCCGCCGTTCGCGGCGGCCATGTCCACGATCACCGACCCGCTGCGCATCGCGGCCACCGTCTCGGCGGTCAGCAGGCGCGGGGCCGGGCGGCCGGGGATGAGCGCCGTGGTGATCACGATGTCGGCGGCCCGCGCCTCCTCGTCGTACATCACCGCGGTGAGCCGCTGCTGCTCCTCGGTCATCTCCTTGGCGTAGCCGTCGGCGCTCACCTCCTGCTCCATCGCCACCGTGACGAACTCGGCGCCCATCGACTCGACCTGCTCGGCGACCTCCGGGCGGACGTCGAAGGCGCGGACGATCGCGCCCATGCTGCCGGCCGCGCCGATGGCGGCCAGCCCGGCGACGCCCGCGCCGACCACGAAGACCCGCGCCGGTGGCACCTTGCCCGCCGCCGTGACCTGCCCGGTGAACTGGCGCCCGAACACGTGCGCCGCCTCGATGACGGCGCGGTACCCGGCCACGTTCGCCATCGACGAGAGGACGTCGAGGGCCTGCGCCCGAGAGATCCGGGGTACGGCGTCCATCGCCAACGCCGTCACGCCGGCGGCCTGCAGGCGCTCCAGCAGCTCGGGGCTGCGGCCCGGCGCCATCAGGGAGATGACGGTTGCGCCCCGGCGCAGCCGCCCGATCTCGTCCTCGGTCGGGGCGTTGACCTTCACGACGATGTCGCTGGCCCACACCTCCTCGGCGGCGACCACGGTGATCTCGGCATCGGCGAAGGCGTGGTCCGGCTGGTCGGCCCCGGTCCCCGCGCCGCCCTCCACGACCACGTCGTAGCCGAGCTTCGCGAGCTGGGTCGCGGTGGCCGCCGTGGCGGCGACCAGCGTCTCCCCGGGCTTGGACTCACGAGGGATACCGATGCGCACGAAAGGGCCTCCTGCTGGGTGCGGGCGACCTCAACGTATCGCGGGGTTCGGCGCGTCCCCGGACCGGGTCAGAACGTCCCGGCGCTCCCGTAAAGCCGGTCCCCGGCGTCGCCCAGACCGGGGACGATGTAGCCGTGCTCGTTGAGCTTCTCGTCGACCGCCGCGGTGACCACGGTGACCGGGATCGACACGCCGTCCAGCTCGCCGCGCATCCGCGCGATGCCCTCCGGAGCGGCTAGCAGGCAGATCGCGGTGATGTCGTCGGCGCCGCGTTCGGTGAGGAAGCGGACCGCCGCGGCGAGCGTCCCGCCGGTGGCCAGCATCGGGTCGAGGACGTAGCACTGGCGGCCGGACAGGTCGTCGGGAAGCCGTTCGGCGTACGTCGATGCCTGGAGCGTCTCCTCGTTGCGCACCATGCCGAGGAACCCCACCTCGGCGGTCGGGAGCAGCCGCAGCATCCCGTCCAGCATCCCCAGCCCCGCACGCAGGATCGGCACCACCAGCGGGTTGGGCGGCGAGAGCCGCACCCCCGACGTCGGGGCGACCGGCGTGGTGATGTCGACCGGGGCGACCCGTACGTCCCGGGTGGCCTCGTAGGCCAGCAGGGTGACCAGCTGGTCGGCCAGCCGGCGGAAGGTCGGGGTGTCCGTGGTCTCGTCGCGCAGCGAGGTGAGCTTGTGCGCCACCAGTGGATGGTCGATGACGAGGGTGCGCATGGCCGCACCCTAGCCCGCCCGGGTGCGCGGCGAGTACGGCGAGCGTCTCGAAATCGCCGCCCCCGGAGGGCCGCGATGAACAGGGTTGGCCCGTAAGGGCGCGGTCTGTCACGCTTGGAGGTGCCCCGCGCGTCTGCCGGGGCGTCGGGCGGGTCCGAGCGGGCAGGGAGCACGTCGTGAGCACCGGGCAGATCGAGGGCGTCGACTTCGCCCTGGCCGCCTATCGCGAAGAGGGCGAGTGGCAGGTCCAGGAGATCGCCCACGCGCTGCTCGAGGACGTGGAGACGCTGGTCGCTGCCCTGCGCCGATTTCCCGGTGACGGCGGAGCGCTGGGTTTGGTCGCCATGGACGAGGACTTCTTCGTGCTCGCCCGGGTTGCCGGACCACACTCAAGACTCCTGCTGTCCGACATCACCGCCGCGGACGAGTGGGAGCTGGCCCGCTCCGCCGTCGAGTCGCTGGGCCTGCCGCTGCCGGAGGAGGACGACGAGCAGGTGCCCGCGGGCGACCTGGACATCGTCGGCGACCTCGGAATGCCCGCCATGGACCTAGCAGTGCTCCTGGACGACCTCGATCTCTACCCGGACGAGATGCTCTCCGACGTCGCCCGGCGGCTGGGGTTCGGCCCGCTCTTCGACGACGCGGTCGGGCTCACCTCCGCATAAGCCGCCCATGAGTGCTCCATGAGCGGGCGGCCGGCCGCCGCCTGGCACGACGCGATGCGGTTCGCACTGGACGAGGCGACCGCGGCGCTGAGCACCGGTGACGTCCCGATCGGTGCGGTCGTGCTCGACGAGGACGGTGTGGTGCTCGGTCGGGGCCGCAACGTCCGGGAGGCGCAGCACGACCCGACCGGTCACGCCGAGATCGTGGCGCTGCGGGTGGCGGCCGCTGCGCGGGGGGAGTGGCGGCTGGCCGGCTGCACCCTGGTCGTGACCCTCGAGCCGTGCACGATGTGCGCCGGTGCCGCCGTGCTGGCTCGGGTCGACCGGCTGGTGTTCGGCGCGTTCGACCCCAAGGCCGGGGCGGTCGGCTCGCTCTGGGACGTGGTGCGGGACCGACGGCTCAACCACCGCCCGGAGGTGCGCTCCGGCGTACTCGCCGAGGAGTCCACCGCGCTCCTGGACTCCTTCTTCGCCGCCCAGCGCCGACCCCCGGACGGCGCCGACCACTGAGCCGGATCCCGGTGCGGCCAACGGGATTTCTGGTGCCGTCGGGGCTCCGGTACCCTCGTCGGCGGTGGCGTGTCCGAGCGGCCTAAGGAGCACGCCTCGAAAGCGTGTGTGGGTGCAAGCCCACCGTGGGTTCAAATCCCACCGCCACCGCCATTCAACTTTGCGTCCGCTAGGACGGACGCGGACGGCGCCGGAAGAGCCGGTAGAGCCCCTCGATGAGGGCTGCGTGCAGGCCGACGTTGAGCAGCGCACTGGCGAAGACGATCAGCATCACCACCTCGGTACTGCCCCAGGCCGGGGTATCCCAGGCGAGCAGGGTCCAGGGGACGCCGAGGGCCATCAGAGCGAGCGCCGACAGGCCGGCGCCGAGGTTGTTGTCACCGGGCTGGTACGTCGCCAGCCCAGCCAGGACCACGACCATGAGGAAGGCGACCAGGGCGCCGTGGAGCGCCACGGTGATCCAGCGGGCGCGAGCCGCACCCCTGGGCGTGGGTGACGCGAGGGCGTTCATCGTCTCCTCCGGCGGATCGGCTCCGCCGATGGTCCCACGGCTGCCGGCCATGCGCCCCGGAAACGGCCGACCCGGCGCAAATGGCGCCGTTTGCGCCGGGTCGCTCGCCGTTTGCGCCGGGTCGGCCGCCGTTTGCGCCGGGTCAGGCTCCGACGCTGCGGCCGGTGAGGGAGTCCCAGCGCAGCCGGATGAACAGGGGGCGGGTTCCGCCCGCCCAGGGGCCCTCGTCCCACGCGTGGGCGATCTCGTCGAGCTCGGGCCCGTGCTCGATCTGCTCGCCGGGCCCGACCGCGAGCACGCTCCAGCCAGCCCGGTGCTCATGGTCGAGGTGGTCGACCTCGAACGCGAGCCGGGTCTGGCGGCCCTGCGCACCGAGCACGCTGTACGCCGTGGTCCGGAACACCACCGAGTCGTCATGGACGACGTAGTTCACCGGGAAGATCTGTGGACCCTCCGAGGTGCACAACGCGACCCGGCCCACCACCCCCGCGTCCAGCAGCTCTCGGCACCTGTCCTCGGGCAGCACCTTCAGCTCGCTCATGCCCACATCGTGCACCCCAGGGCAGGGCCGGGGAACCGCGGCCCCGGATTCCGGCTCAGCGGTGGACCCGGATCCGGCCCGCCGCGGGCCGGCTCAGGGTAGCCAGGCCGCGAGCCGGGACAGCCCCTCCTCGACCTCGTCCGGGCGGCCGGCGAAGCTGATCCGGACGAACCGGCCGCCCACGTGCGTGTCGAAGTCGATCCCCGGCGTCAGCGCCACCCCGGTCTCTGCAAGCAGCCGGTGGCTCCACGCCATCGAGTCGTCGGTGAGGTGCCCGATGTCGGCGTACACGTAGAACGCGCCGTCCGCCGGGGCCAGCCGGGTCAGCCCCAGCCGCGGCAGCCCCTCGAGCAGCAGCGTGCGGTTGGCCGCATATCGACGAACGTGCCCGTCCAGCTCGTCGTAGGACTCCTCCGTGAACGCCGCGAGGCAAGCGTGCTGGGCCAGCGCCGGCGGGCAGATCGTGAAGTTGCCGGTCAGGACGTCGACCGCCCGGCGCAGCCGCGGCGGCACCAGCATCCAGCCGATCCGCCAGCCGGTCATCGAGAAGTACTTCGAGAACGAGCTGAACACGATCGCCTCGCGCGAGGTCTCCCACGCCGAGCGCGACAGTGGCGCGTGGCCGTCCAGCGGTGCGTACTCGATGCCGTGGTAGATCTCGTCCGAGATCAGCTGTACGCCGGACTCCGCGCACCAGGCGGCCAGGGCGGCCAGCTCGGACGGCAGCAGCATCGTGCCGGTGGGGTTCGCGGGGGACGCGACGACCAGCCCCTTGAGATCCTCGAGCGCGGCCACCTGGGCTACGGAGGGCTGGAACCGGGTGTCCGGCCCGGTGGGGATCTCGACCACCTCGCAGCCGAGCGCAGTGAGCACGTTGCGGTAGCAGGGGTACCCCGGTCGGGCCATGGCCACCCGGTCGCCGGACTCGAACGCCGCCAGGAACGCGAGCAGGAAGCCGCCGGAGGAGCCGGTGGTCACCACGACGTCTTCGGGGTCGACGTCGATGCCGTGCAGGCGCCGGTGGTGCCCGGCGATCGCCCCCCGCAGCTCCGGGATCCCGGAGGCCACCGTGTAGCCGAGCGGCTCCCCGGCGCTCAGCAGCCGCACGGCCTCGTCCCGGACCGGCCGGGGGGCGCCGGTCATGGGCTGACCGGCGACCAGGTTCACCAGGTCGCCGTGCGTGCGCTGCCGCTCAGCGGCGGCGGCGAGCAGGTCCATCACGTGGAACGGGGGCACGTTGGCGCGCGACGCGACGGCGTACCTGCTCATGCCCCGCCCGCTCATGTCAGGCATTGTGCCCTCCCGGAGCGGGTCCGACCGGTCCAGCCGGTGTCGATACACTCAGCGCAGCCCCCGCACGAGCGAGGAGAACGTGACCTTCGACGTCCACCAGCTCGACACTTTCGTGCTGGTTGGCGCAGCGATCGTGTTCCTGGCCATCCTCGCGGTGCGCCTGTCGTCGCGGTCGCGGCTGCCCAGCCTGCTGATCTACCTCCTCATGGGGGTGCTCCTGGGCGAGTCGGTGCTGGGCATCCCTTTCGACAACGTCAAGATGGCGCACGCGTTGGGCTTCTTCGCCCTCGCGCTGATCCTCGCCGAGGGCGGCCTGACCACGAACTGGACCGAGGTCCGCACCTCGATGCGGATCGGTCTGCTGCTGGCCACGGTGGGCGTCGCGGTTTCGGTGCTGGTGGTGGCGCTCGGCACCCACTACCTGCTCGGCCTGCCCTGGGAGCTGGCCGTGCTGCTCGGCGCGGTGACCTCGCCGACGGACGCGGCCGCGGTGTTCTCGGTGCTTCGGGTCGTCCCGCTGCCGCAACGCCTGGTCGGAGCGTTGGAGGCGGAGTCCGGGCTCAACGACGCCCCGACGGTCGTGCTGGTCACCCTCGTCTCCGCGCACGCGGTGGCCGAGCAGGGACTCCCCGCCGTGGTAGGCATCGTCATCTACGAGCTCGTCGGTGGCGTGCTCCTGGGGCTCGCGGTCGGCTATGCGGGCGCGTGGGTGATGCGTCGGGCCGCGCTGCCCTCGTCCGGCCTCTACCCGATCGCGGTGCTCTGCCTGACGTTGATCGCCTACGGCACCGCGGCGGGGCTGCACGCCTCCGGCTTCGCCGCGGTGTACGTCGCCGCGTTGACGCTGGGCAACCAGGACCTTCCGCACCGGGCCGCCACTCGGTCCTTCGCCGAGGGCGTCGCCTGGCTGGCCCAGATCGGCCTGTTCGTGATGCTCGGTCTGTTGCTCAACCCGGGGCGGCTCACCTGGGAGACCGTGGGCATGGGGCTCGCGGCCGGGCTGATCCTGACGCTGGTCGCGCGCCCGGTCTCGGTCGTGGTCAGCTCGATCGGCCAGGGACTCACCGCGGCTGACATCGCGTTCCTGTCCTGGGCGGGACTGCGCGGGGCAGTGCCGGTGGTGCTGGCCACCATCCCACTGGCCGCGCACGTGGTGGGCGCCCAGCAGCTGTTCGACATCGTCTTCGTGCTGGTGGTGGCGTTCACCCTGCTGACCGGGCCGACCCTTCCGTTGGTGGCCCGATGGCTCGGCGTGGCGATGGTGTCGGACCCGCGGGGTCTGGAGCTGGAGGCCGCCCCCCTGGAGCGGGTGGCCGCCGACCTCCTCCAGGTGCACATCGGGCCACAGTCGCGCATGCACGGCGTGGAGGTGGGGGAGCTGCGCCTCCCGGTGGGCGCCTCCGTGGCGATGGTCGTGCGCGACGGGCTCACGCTGGTCCCCGAGCGGCGTACCGTGCTGCGGCACGGTGACGACCTGCTCGTGGTCACCCCGCGCCGGCTGCGGTCGGTCACCGAGGAGCGGCTGCGTCAGGTGTCCTCGGGTGGCCGGCTGGCCCGCTGGCTCGGCTCGGGCGGCACCGCCTGAGACCTCGACCAGCCCGACCCGGCGGTCTTCGGGCCGGGTCAGCCGCCGTTGGCCGAGAAGTGCTGGTAGTCCGGATGCGCCCATCGGGCGCCCCACCACCAGCCGCGGGATCGGAACGTCGACACGACCGCTCCGCCGGCGACGAGCATCCCGGGCCGGTGGTGGCGACGGTTCAGGTAGGCCCGCCCCGCCGGCGGATAGACCCGCGATGCGGTGACGTAGGGGTTGCGCACCGTGTTGATATCCACGGCGTTGCCGTACGAGTGCTGGGACAGGCGATAGGGACTCCCCGTCACCGTGCGGCAGTTGAACGCCGAGGTGTTGTCGGCGCGCATCGCCGCGAGGTCGGACTGGGTCGGTGTCCGCCGGCCCCCGTCGTAGAAGTGGTCGGCCGGGCGCAGCTGCCGGAACCCGAACCGCGCGCCCAACGCCTTCGACAGCGCCGCGCGCACCGCCGGCACGGCCCCGGCGGCCACCACGATCGAGCCTCGGCGCAGCTCCCGGCCGTAGGTGAAGTGGGTGACCGTGAGCTTGCGGAGCCGGGCCGGACCGACCGGGCAGCCCGCCCGGTAGGAGTGGGGTACGTCGGCAGCCGTGAGCGGGCCCGACAGCCTCGCGTCCAGACGGGCGACCACTCGACGCTTCACCACGGTGGAGGTGGCCCGCCCGGCCGGCTCCCAGGTGGCGACCGCCCGGAGCCGCCAGGTCTCGATCCTGCGGGCCCTCACGGGCACGGCGAAGGAGCCGTCACTGGCCGGTGTCGGCCGACCGAGCAGACGCCAGCGCCCCGAGCCCACCCGCCGCTGCACCCGCACCTCGTCGACCTCGTTCGGCTGGCTCACCTCGCCGGTCAGCCGCTGGCTGCGCAGGGCCACGATCCGACGGGGGGCCACCAGGGTGACCGCGCGCGTGGTCGCGGGGAGGATCTCGACGGTCACGGTGCCGGTGGACTCCAGCTCGCCGTCGCTGACGGTGTACTGGAACGCCACGGTCCCCGAGTCGCCGGTGCGACTGGCGAAGCGGACCGCCTCTGCAGTGGCGCTGGCCCGGTCGTCACCCGAGACGCCGGTCACCTCCAGCCGGGGTGGCTCCGCGGGGTCCCGGCCCAGGCCGTCGTCCACGTCGTTGTCGAGCACCGGGACGATGACCGTGGCGCCGGCCACGACCTCGGCGGCATCGGGTACCGCCACCGGTGGGGTGTTGGCGGCACGCGGCGCCAGGGTCGGGGCCGGCGAGGGTTCGGTGCTCGCCTCCGATGGCACGGGCAGCGCCAGGGCCAGGGTCGCGGCGGCAGCGGTCAGCACCGCGGCGGCCCGCCTCCGGTGTTCCCTCATGTCGTCTCCCCGAGGAGTCTCTCGATGTGGTCCGCGTCGCGAAGCCGCAATGGTGGCCTCCCGAACGGGGTGGGTGTCGCCAGCAGCAGGAGGCCGGTGCCGCGGTGGACCGCCAGCTCCGTCCAGCCGTCCGACTCGGGTGTCCGCTCCGAGAGCACCGCCGTACCGCTGGTCGGCTCCACGCGCGAGACCAGTGGTCCGACCGCCGGTCCGCCGGACCGGCCCGCACAGTCTCGCAGAGCGCGCAGCCGCTCGCGGTAGAAGCTGCGCGAGGACTCCGCGTCGGGGAACTCCAGCCGGACGGCGACCGCGGCCCGGCCGCGCCACGAGTAGGCGACCTCGAACGCATGGTCGGGGGTCTGGAGGCGCGGCCGCGGGCAGCCCAGCGGGACCACGAGGGCGGTCACCTCCTGGGGGTCGCGGGCCTGGCCGGGCGTGCCGTTGCCGACGTAGCCGGCCTCGGCGTCACCCGGGTCCACCCGGTAGTCCCAGCCGGGACCGAGCGCCTCCGGCTCCGGGAACGCGGCGATGCTGAGCGGACCCGAGCTGGTCGCCGGCGGGGTCGGCTCCTGGTCCGCCGGGGAGCTGGCGGAAGGATCGGCGGCCGCGGTGTCGGCGGACGGGGCCGGGGACTCCGCCGCTTCGGTGCAAGCGGCCAGGCCGAGCACCGCCACGGTGACGAGTACGACGTACCGGGTGATGAGGTGCCTGATCAGGAGGTGGGCGTGCAGACCGTGGCCTCCTCCTCGGCGGTGACGAAGCGCTCCCCCTTGCGGACCCGCTTGAAGTCCTCCCCGACCACGACCACGACCCCCGGGCCGAGGGCGGACACCGTCTCTCGGACCTCGACGTCCTTGCCCAGGTAGCTGCTCACCAGCAGCGCGGCCGGCCCGTCCGGCTCCTCGGCCCAGACCTCGACCCGCTGGATGTCGGTGCCGTCCGGGGCGTTGCCGCTCTCACCCTGCGCGAAGCCCTTGCTCACCAGTTGCTCCATGGTGAACCCCGCGAGCCCGACCCGTTGGCTGGCGTTGAACACACTGACCGTGACGTCCTCGGGCAGGACGCGGGTGCCCGCGGCGATGCGGTCGTTCTCGCAGAGCGGCGGGTCCTCGGCCGTCGGCACCGGCCGGGTGAACGCCCGCCACCCCCAGACGGCGCCGACGATGAGGAGCCCCAGCAGCACGCCCAGGGTGAGGGCGGACTTCAGGCTGGGGGACATCAGTCGCCCATCGGGTAGACGCGGGCGTGGAGCACGTTGCGCTGCTGGAGCGCGGCGCGCAGCGCCCGGTGGAGTCCCGTCTCCAGGTAGTACTCGCCCCGCCACTCGACCACGTGCGCGAACAGGTCCCCGTAGAAGGTCGAGTCCTCGGCCAGCAACGTCGCCAGCTGCAGCGTGTCCTGAGTGGTGACCAGCTGGTCGATGCGCACCTGGCGCGGGGGCACCTTCGCCCAGCCGCCGGACGACAGCCCGTGCTCGGGGTAGGGCCGGCCCACGCCCACGCGCTTGAAGATCACCCCGCGAGTGTAGTCAGCCGCCAGGAGGCGACTGGGCGGACCGTGACTAGGCTTGGCGTCCATGAGCGAGACACCCGTCGCCCCCGACCCGAGTCCCGAGCCGCAGCCGGATCCGATCACCGCCGCGGTCGCCCCCGGCTACGAGTTCGAGGGCCCGGCCCTGGAGCTGGGCGGCCTGATGCTCAACGCCACGGACCTCTCCCCGACCCACATCAGGATCCCGCTGGGCATGCTCAACCGGCACGGCCTGGTGGCCGGCGCCACCGGCACGGGCAAGACCAAGACCCTGCAGTTGCTGGCCGAACAGCTCAGCGCACAAGGGGTGCCGGTCTTCGCCGCCGACATCAAGGGCGACCTCTCCGGCCTCTCCGTCCCCGGAGAGGGCGGGGAGAAGATCAGCGACCGGGCCGCCAGCGTGGGTCAGACCTGGACGGCCACCGGGTTCCCCGTGGAGTTCTACGCCCTCGGCGGGCAGGGCACCGGCATTCCCCTGCGGGTGACCATGAGCGCCTTCGGGCCGACGCTGCTGAGCAAGGTGCTGGGCCTCAACGACACCCAGGAGTCCAGCCTGGGACTGGTGTTCCACTACGCGGACAAGAACGGGCTGCCGCTGCTCGACCTGCCGGACCTGCGGGCCGTGGTGGCCTACCTGACCTCCGACGAGGGCAAGGCCGACCTCAAGAGCCTGGGTGGCCTGTCGAGCGCCACCGCCGGGGTGATCCTGCGCGAGCTCATCGCGTTCTCCGACCAGGGCGCTGACGCGTTCTTCGGCGAGCCGGAGTTCGAGTCGCAGGACTTCCTGCAGACCACTCCCGACGGCCGGGGCCTGATCAGCCTCGTGGAGCTGCCGAACCTGCAGGACCGGCCGGCAGTGTTCTCGACGTTCCTCATGTGGCTGCTGGCCGACCTCTTCCACGACCTGCCCGAGGTCGGCGACGTCGACGTACCCAAGCTGGTGTTCTTCTTCGACGAGGCGCACCTGCTCTTCAACGACGCCTCGGACGCCTTCCTCGACCAGATCGCCCAGACCGTCCGCCTGATCCGGTCCAAGGGGGTGGGCGTCTTCTTCGTCACGCAGAGCCCGACCGACGTACCCGACGAGGTCCTGGCCCAGCTCGGCTCGCGGGTCCAGCACCAGCTCCGCGCCCACACCCCCAACGACGCAAAGGCGCTGAAGGCCACGGTCAACACCTACCCGCACTCGGCGTACGACGACCTCGGGCAGGTGATCACCAGCCTGGGCATCGGCGAGGCCGTGGTGACGGTGATGAACGAGCGCGGTGCGCCGACGCCGGTGGCCTGGACCCGGCTGCGTGCCCCTGAGTCGCTCATGGGCCCCGCGGATCCCGCCGCGATGCAGGCGGCCGTGACGGCCAGCCCGCGGTACGCCAAGTACGCCGAGTCGGTCGACCGTGAGTCCGCCCGCGAGAAGCTGGCCGCCAAGCTGGAGGAGGGCGCCCGCAAGGCCCAGGAGGACGCCGAGCTCAAGGAGCAGGCGCGCCAGGCGAAGCTGGACAAGGCCAAGGAGGCCAAGGAGGCGAAAGGAGCCAAGGCGCCCTCCGGCTCGAAGCCGAAGAAGGACGACGGCGGTATCGTCCGCGACGTCGTGGAGTCCAGCGCCTTCAAGGACTTCGTCCGCACCGCCGCCCGCGAGATCGCCCGCGGCATGTTCAAGACCGGCCGCCGCTAACCGTTGAAACGTGCCTCCGGGCGGGTTGAGACGTGCCTCCGGGCGGGTTGAGACGTG
>CAZKEZ010000063.1:0-12695 GCA_964551905.1 uncultured Nocardioides sp.
GATTTCTGCGGCGGATTATCCCGTCGAGGGGCGGTCACTGGTAGCTGACGAAGCGCACCGGCGGTCGGATGGCGCGGACCCGACGTGGTGGCATCAGCCGTCGGTCCTCGTCGTAGAAGAGCTTGAGCCCGAGGTGGAACTGCGCCGGCTTCACCACGGCGTGGTACGTCGCGAGCTTCTGCTGTGGCGTGCCGAAGCCGTCGACGTGCTGCACCATCGCGAGCCCGCGGCGGGGCGCCACCTGCTCGATGTCGCGGATCATCGAGGTCCGGAACTGGTGGAGCACGAACAGCTTCTGGGGCAGCCGCTCGCGTCGGACCAGCCGGGCGAGCCAGGCCGAGGTCCGGTTGATCTCACGCGCCCCCACCGACCCGATCACCCGGCCCGGGACCTGGCGTCGACCCATCCGCCACTCCGGGTCCAGCGCCAGGCCGACCCAGGGGTCCTTGAGGGCCCACTCCCAGTGCCGGGCCGCCTTGAGGAAGTGCCCTCGGCCGGGCTGCACGTCGAGCAGCACCAGCGCCCCATGGCGGTGCGCGGCCCGCACGTAGCGACGTACTCGCTCCTTGTCGATGTGGTGGCTGTAGTCACGATCCCGACCGGGGTGCGCGTCCGCCACGGTGACGATGAGCTCGTAGACCGGCTGGAGTCGCTCCCGCCCACCGACGAAGGGTCGCCCGGCGCGGACCAGGCGACGGTGCGCCGTGTCGATGTCGGTCTCGCCGAGAACGCCCAGGGCACCGGTGCCGGCGGTGCCGTAGTAGGCGACCAGGAACGAGCGGTCCCCGAAGACGGTGCGCCGCCCGCCGGGCAGCGTCGACGACTCGCCCGCGTCCGACTCCGAGTCCGCTTCGGGCGGGTCGTCGCCCTCCGCACCAGAATCGAGTCCCTCGCGCAACGGGTCGAAGGCCGAGCTCCAAGGCGGCGGTGACGCGACGCTCGGCGCCGGCGTCTCCCGCGCGGCGGGAGGATCCTCAGGAGTCTCGGGGACGGTCGTCGGGCTGGCCGTCGCGCAGCCGGTCACCGCGAGCAGCAGCCCGGCCGCGGCGGCGCCGAGGCGCGACCGGCTCGCTGTCGATCGCGGTGGCATCTGGCTCGTCTCGCCGGATCAGCCGCAGACCGCGCCGTGCGCGGCCGACTGCACGACCTGGGCGTACTTGCCGAGGACGCCGCGGGTGTAGCGGGGCGGTCGCGGTGTCCAGCCCTCCTGCCGGCCGGCCAGGTCGTCGATGGTGACCTCGAGGGTCCGGTTGGCCACGTCGAGGGTGATCGGGTCGCCGTCGCGGACGAACGCGATCGGCCCGCCGTCGGTGGCCTCCGGGGCGATGTGGCCGACGCACAGTCCGGTGGTGCCGCCGCTGAACCGGCCGTCGGTGATGAGCAGGACGTCCTTGCCCAGCCCGGCGCCCTTGATCGCGCCGGTGATCGCGAGCATCTCGCGCATGCCGGGGCCGCCCTTGGGGCCCTCGTAGCGGATCACCACGACGTCTCGCGGCTGGATCTGGCCGGCCGCGAGCGCATCGAGCGCGGCCCGCTCCCCGTCGAAGACCCGAGCGGTGCCGGTGAAGGTGGTGTCGTCGAATCCGGCGGTCTTGACGACGGCGCCCTCGGGAGCGAGCGACCCGTGCAGGATCGTCAGTCCTCCGCTGCGGTGGATCGGCTGGTCCAAGGCGCGGATGACGGTCCCGTCCACCTGCGGCGGGGCGATCTCGTCGAGGTTCTCCCCCATGGTCCGCCCGGTCACCGTCAGGCAGTCGCCGTGCATCAGGCCGGCGTCGAGCAGCGCCCGCATCACCATCGGGATCCCGCCCACGCGGTCCACGTCGTTCATGACGAACCGGCCGAACGGCTTGAGGTCGCCGAGGTGGGGCACCTTGTCGCCGATCCGGTTGAAGTCGTCCAGCTCCAGGTCGACCTCGGCCTCGCGGGCGATGGCCAGCAGGTGGAGTACGGCGTTGGTCGAGCCGCCGAGCGCCATGACGACCGCGATCGCGTTCTCGAACGCCTCCCGGGTCATGATCTGGCGCGCGGTGATCCCCTGCCGGAGCAGGCCGACCACGGCCTCTCCCGAGCGGTGGGCGAAGCCGTCGCGGCGCCGGTCCACCGCCGGTGGGGCGGCGCTCCCGGGCAGCGACATGCCCAGCGCCTCGGCGACAGACGCCATCGTGTTGGCGGTGTACATCCCGCCGCAGGCACCCTCGCCGGGACAGATCGCCCGCTCGATCCGGTCGACCTCGTCCCGCGTGATCCGGCCGGCCAGGCAGGCGCCCACCGCCTCGAAGGCGTCGATGATGGTGACGTCGCGCCCGTCCACCTGGCCAGGCATGGTCGAGCCGGCGTACAGGAAGACCGAGGCCAGGTCGAGGCGAGCGGCCGCCATCAGCATCCCGGGCAGCGACTTGTCGCAGCCGGCCAGCAGCACCGACCCGTCGAGCCGCTCGGCCATCATGACCGTCTCGACGGAGTCGGCGATGACCTCCCGGGAGACCAGCGAGAAGTGCATGCCCTCGTGTCCCATGGAGATGCCGTCGGAGACCGAGATGGTGCCGAACTCCAGTGGGTACCCACCGCCGGCGTGGACGCCGTTCTTGACCGCCTTGGCCAGCCGGTCCAGGGACAGGTTGCAGGGAGTGATCTCGTTCCAGGACGAGGCGACGCCGATCTGCGGCTTGGCGAAGTCCTCGTCGCCCATGCCGACGGCGCGCAGCATGCCCCGGGCTGCCGCCTTCTCCAGACCGTCGGTGACGTCTCGGGAGCGGGGCTTCAGGTCGTGCTCGCTGCCGGTCGGTGTGCCGTGACTCATGGCGGCGAGCCTACCGACCGTCGGTCAGGACTCGGCCGCCGCCTTGAGCCGGGCGAGACCCTTCTCGAAGTCCTTCCCCAACAGCTTGTCCATGCTGAACACCTTGCCGAACAGGGCCGCGATCCCGCTCTGCTCACCGCTCATGTGCCAGGTGACATCGGTGCCGGAGTTGCTCGGGAGGAGGACGAACCGGACGTCGTTGGTGGCCTTCCACGGCTTGAGGAAGCTCAGCCGGACGCCGATCTCCTCGGCGTCCGAGCGCACGATCTCCATGCTGCCCGAGCCGGCCTTCCGGTTACCGGACCAGGCGTAGTGGGCCCCGACCCCGCTGTCCGCACCGGAGTATTCCCGGTGCAGGTCCGGGTCGACGTCCTCCCACGGCGACCACTCCCGCCAGCCGCGGAAGTCGTTCACCAGGGCGTGCACCCGCGCCGGATCGGCCGCGATATGGGTGCTGCGGGCCATCTCAAATGCTGACATCCGGGCATCGTCTCAGAGATTGGCGGCGCGCACGACCATCACGTCGGGGAGGTCGCGAACGATCTCGCGGAACGTCTCGCCGTCGTCGAACGAGGCGTGAACGGCACCGTTGCGGCCGCCGAAGTAGATGCCGGCCGGCTGGTGCCCGTCCACGCACATGGCGTCGCGCATCACGGCCACGTAGTAGTCCTGCGGCAGGGTTCCGCCACCGAGCGGCTCCCAGGTGTCGCCGGCATCGCGCGACCTCCAGACGAGGGCCCGGCCCTCGACCGGCCATCGCGAGCCGGCATCCACCAGCGGGAACGCGAAGACCGTGTCCGGGTCGTGCGGGTGGGAGACCATCGGGAACCCGAACTCCGAGGGCAGCCCCTCGGCGATGTCCTGCCAGGACCCGCCGCCGTCCTCGGACCGGTAGACCCCGCCGTGGTTCTGCAGGAACAGCCGCTCCGGCTTCCCGGGATGTCGGGACACCTTGTGCACGCACTGCCCGAACTCCGGGTAGTGCCGGTCACCTGGCATGAACTCCGCCTTGATGCCCTGGTTGGACGGGAACCAGCTGGCCCCGTCGTCGGTGGTGCGGTAGACGCCTCCGGTGGAGATCGCCGCGGCCACCGAGGCCGGGTCCGTCGGGTGCGGAAGGATCGTGTGGAACGCCTGGCCGCCGAAGCCCTCGTTCCACTCCTCCCGGTGCGGGTGGTCCCACAGCGCCCGTTCAAGCGTGAAGTTCTCCCCGCCGTCGGTGGACCGGAAGATCGCACCCGGCTCCGTCCCCGCCCACACCACGTCGTCCTCCGGCCCGGGCTGGAGCTGCCAGATTCGGGCCAGCGTCGCGCCGGTGTCCTCGGGGAAGCGGATCGCGCCGCCCGGGGTCTCCTGCCAGGTCCGGCCGAGGTCGTCGGACCGCCACACCTGGGGCCCCAGCCAGCTGGACGCGCATCCGGCCAGCAGCCGGGGTCGGGCGCCGCGGACGTCGATGAGGCAGGAGTACACCTCCTCCATCGGGAAGTGCGGGCCGGTCCACTCCCAGCTGGTGCGGGCGTCGTCGGACCTCCCGATCCACAGTCCCTTCCGAGTTCCCACCATCGTCAGCGTTGCCATGTGGTCCTCCTGCTCGTCCTCCGGGGTCGCCGTACTCGACGTCTCGTCACAGTAGCGACGACCACCGACGGTGCCCAACGAGAAAACCCGGACCCGACCTCGACCCACCGGGCCCCTAGAGTGGCCCGGTGACGGACGGCCCGGTGACGGACGGCCCAGTGACGGACGGCCCAGTGACGGACGGCCAGTGACGGGCGCCAGACGCCCCGCGCTCTCGCCGGTGTGGCTGGTGCTGGTCGGCATCCTGTCCGTGCAGTTCGGGGCGGCCGTCGCCAAGGACCTCTTCGACGAGGTCACCCCCACCATGATGGTGTGGCTCCGACTGGCCACCAGCTCGGTCGTCCTGGTGCTGCTGGCCCGCCCGGTCCTGCTCGGCCGCTCCCGGGCGGACTGGATGGTGGTGCTCGCCTTCGGCGGCTGCCTGGCGACGATGAACTGGGCGATCTACCAGTCCTTCGCCCGGATCCCACTCGGCCTGGCCGTCACCATCGAGTTCCTCGGCCCGCTGACCCTGGCCGCGCTCGGGTCCCGCCGGGCCCGCGACTTCGGGTGGGTCGTGCTGGCCGGCACCGGCGTAGCGCTGCTCGGCGTCGGACCGGGGACCGTCAATCTGGCGGGGGTCCTGTTCGCCCTGCTCGCTGGGGCGGCGTGGGCAGGCTACATCCTCTTCAGCGCTGGGACCGGCGCCCGCTGGCCGGGTCTGGACGGGCTGGCGGTCGCGAGTGTGGTCGGCACGCTGCTGCTGACGCCGTACGCCGTGGCGCGAGGAGGCGAGGCGCAGACGGATCCACGGATCCTCGCCATCGGAGCCCTGGTGGGGCTGCTCAGCTCGGTGGTGCCCTACTCCCTCGAGCTCGTGGCGCTCCGCTCGATCCGTCCGGCCGTCTTCGGGATCCTGATGAGCCTCGAGCCGGCGGCCGCCGCGCTGGCCGGAGCCCTCGTGCTGCAGGAGCTGCTGACGCCGCTGGAGCTGGTGGCGATGTCGTTGGTGATCGCGGCGAGTGTCGGCGCCACCCGAAGCGGGGCTCCGCTGCGCGAGCCGGTCCCCGACTGAGCCCCATCGGGCACTATCGAGTCATGACCACGCCTGACCCCGCCGCGCCCGCCCGGATCGGTCGCCGGACGGCACTCGCCCTCGCCGGAGCCTCCGTGCTCGCCGCGTGCTCGGCGGAGGAGGACCCGGGCCCGCCGACCGTCACCGCGAGCCCGGCGACAGACCCGCCGAGCGAGTCGCCCACCGAGTCGCCGAGCGAGTCCGGGGAGCCCCGGTCCGGGCCGCCCCGGGTGATCGGCACCGTGGCGAGCGGACTTGCCGTCCCCTGGGGCATCGCGTTTCTGCCCGACGCCTCGGCCATCGTCACCGAGCGGGACTCGCGGCAGGTGCTGCATTTGGGGCCGGCCGAGGAGAACCATCGGGTACGCCGGCTCGGGGTGATCGAGGAGGCCCCGCCCGAGGGTGAGGGTGGTCTGCTCGGGGTGGCCGCGTCGCCGGGGTTCGCCGAGGATCGGACGCTGTTCTTCTACGTGACCACCGCGGCGGACAACCGGATCCTGGCCGCCACCCTGGACGGGGGGCGGCTGAGCCCGACTCGGGTGGTGCTCGACGGGATCCCCCGCGGCTTCACCCATGACGGCGGTCGGCTGGCCTTCGGTCCGGACGGCTTCCTCTACGCCTCCACCGGCGAGACGGGGGTCCGCGAGCTGGCGCAGGACCTCGGGTCGCTGGGCGGGAAGATCCTGCGGATCACTCCCGAGGGGCGGCCGGCACGCGGCAACCCCGATCCCGACTCGCCGATCTGGACCTACGGTCACCGCAACGTGCAGGGGCTGGCCTTCGACGACGCCGACCGCTTGTGGGCCTCCGAGTTCGGCGACTCGACCTGGGACGAGCTCAACCTGATCGAACGGGGGCGCAACTACGGGTGGCCGATCGTCGAGGGCAGAGGTGGGGGCGGCGCCTTCACCAACCCGCAGGTCGTCTGGCCGACCTCCGAGGCCTCACCCTCGGGACTGGCGTGGCTCGACGGCTACCTCTGGCTGGGGGCCCTGCGCGGGCAGCGACTGTGGCGGATCCGGGTCGACGGCGCCCGGGCCCGGGACCCTCGCGACTTCTTCGTGGGCGAGTTCGGCCGGCTCCGGACCGTGGCCGTCGCGCCGGACGGGAATCTCTGGGTCACGACCTCCAACCGGGACGGCCGGGGCGACCCCGCGGCTAAGGACGACCGGATCCTGCTGGTGTCGCCGGGGTCGTGACCGGCTCCACGATCGCTCGCCGCGAGACCCGGCGCAGCGTGTGCAGGATCGCCGGACCCAGCACCACGAGGGCCACCGAGGTGGTGATCGCGCGGCCGGTGTCCCACGAGCCGGTCGAGGTCAGCAGCGTGTAGACGGCGAAGCGTCGCAGGTTCTCCACCACCGGGTCGCCGGCGACGAACGACAGCGACTGCTCCTCCCCCGGCACCGCGACGCCCAGCAGGAACGGCCAGGACGAGAGGTTCATCAAGATCCCGAAGCCGTAGGCCGCCACGATGCCGTAGCCGACGAGCAACGCGATCTCCGCCCGCCCGGTGAACCGGCGGGGCAGCAGCCCGGCGCCCATCCCGACCCACGCGGAGACCAGCATCTGGTACGGCAGCCACGGTCCGACCCCACCGGTGAGTAGTGCGGAGGCGAACAGCGAGGTGCAGCCCAGGGCGAACCCGAACCCCGGCCCGAACACCCGCCCGGCGAGGATCAGCAGGAAGAACACCAGCTCGATGCCGGCGACGCCGGCGCTGAGGGCGCGGAGTACGGCGTTGATGGCGCTGAGCACCCCGAGAAGTGCGAGCACCCGGGCGTCCATGCCGCCCTCGCTGAACTCCGCGAGCACGACCACGATGACCAGGGGCAGCAGCAGGAGGAACACGAACGGCGGCTGCAACCGCTCCCCGTCGGGGATCCGCACGAGGAGCGGCCAGACGAACATCATCAGCCCGACCACCGTCGCCACGGCGAGAGTCACCCGCGACCGCAGCCGCAGCGGGACGGCGGTCCTCATGTCGTCTCCGCCACCGCGGTGGCCACCTGGTCCACGCGCAGCCACGGTGGTCCGAGGATCTTGGCGACCTGCGGGGCGAACGAGGGCGACTCGGCGACCACGCGCGCCACCGGGCCCGAGGAGACCACCTCGCCCTGGGCCAGGACCAGCACCCGGGACGCCGCCGCCGCGACGAACTCGACATCGTGGCTGGCCACCAGGACCGCCCGGCCGTCGGTGGCCAGCCGGTGCAGGATCTCGACCAGGGCTCGCTTGCCGGCGTAGTCGAGCCCGCGCGTGGGCTCGTCCAGCAGGAGCACCGGCGGCTGCGCGGTCAGGACCACGCACAGGGCCAGCGCGAGACGCTGTCCCTCCGAGAGGTCGCGCGGGTGCAGCCCCGGGTCGATGCCGGGGGCGAGCTGGTCAAGCAGGGACCGGCACCGTCCTTCGGGAGCGCCGGCCCCCTGGTCGGCGGCGGCGCACTCCTCCGCGACCGTCTCGAGGAACAGCAGGTCCGCCGCCGTCTGCGGCACCAGGCCGACGAGCTCCCGCCGTACCGCAGGAGCGACCCGGGCCGGGTCCGAGCCGGCGACGGAGATCCGCCCGGACCGGCGCGTGCCGCTGCCCTGGAGGGCCCACAGCAGGGACGACTTCCCCGACCCGTTGCGCCCCATCAGGGCGGTGACGGTGCCGGCGTGCAGACTCACGTCGATGTCGCGCACCGCCAGCGTGGAGCCGTGCGCGACGGTGACATCGCGTGCCTCCAACAGGACCGGGTTGTCGGGCGCGGGCTCGGCGACCGCCGGCTCCGCGCCGTCGAGCGCGGTCCGGAGGACGCCCGCGTGGCGCCTCGCCTCGCGGACCGTCAGCGGCAGCGGCCGCCAGCCGGCCAGCCGGCCCAGCTCCACGATGGGCGGCACGACTGGCGAGTCGGCGAGCACCTCTGCGGGATCCCCGAGCACGACCGAGCCGTCGCCGGGCAGCAGGCAGACCCGGTCGGCGAACGGCACCACCCGCTCCAGTCGGTGCTCGGCCAGCACCACCGAAAGGCCCAGGTCGTGGACCAGGCGGGTCAGGGTCGCGAGCACCTCCTCGGCCGCCGTCGGGTCGAGGGCCGAGGTGGGCTCGTCGAGGACCAGCACCCGGGGGTGCATCGTGAGGACGGAGCCGAGCGCCACCCGCTGCTGCTCGCCCCCGGAGAGGGTGCGCAGGTCGCGGCTTCGCAGCGCGGCGATCCCCAGCAGGTCGAGGGTCTCCTCGACGCGGCGGCGCATCGTGTCGCCCGGCAGCCCCAGCTGCTCCATGCCGTAGGCGAGCTCCTCCTCCACGGTGTCAGTGACGAAGCCGGCGGCGGGGTCCTGACCGACGTACCCGACCAGGTGCACCCGCTCGCGGGGCGGCGTCGTCGTCACCACCTCGCCGGCCACCAGGACCTCCCCGGAGAGCCGGCCACCGGTGAACCGCGGCACCAGCCCGGTGAGGACCCCGAGGAGGGTGGACTTCCCGACACCGGTCGGGCCAGCGACCAGGACCAGCTCCGCCTCGTCGACGGCGAGGTCCACGTCGGTGAGGATCGGCTCGTCGTACCCGACGGTCACGCCGCGCAGCTCGATCACGGGCTGGCCCCCACCCGGGCGGCCGGCGGCGGCGGGTTCGTGAGCAGCGGTGGCGGCGCGATCACGGCCGGCGCCGCTCCGGCCAGGATCCCGAGCAGCGCCACCGGCGTCAGGCTCGGCACCAGCTCCACGCCGGGGTGGGCGGTGACCAGGTCAGTGCGGGCGATGTAGATCGCGCTCATCGCCACGAGCAGGCCGCAGGCGACCACCGCGAGCTCGGGCAGCCGCCACCGGTCGGGGCGGTACCGGCTGCGCTGGACCCGGGACCCGGCGCTCCGCAGGCCGGCCAGCGCGATCAGCGCCCCCGCCACGAGCATCGGCCCGGCGAGCAGCCGCGGGGCGGTCAGGTCGAGTACGGCGTACACGCCTACGCAGAGCCCGCAGAGACCGGCGAGCAACAGGGTGCCGGTGACGAGCCGCTGTCGGCCGGTGGCGTCCGGGGCCCGGCCGTAGCCGCGCGTGTCCATGCCGGCGGCCAGCGCCAGCGAGCGCTCGAGTGAGTCCTCGAGCACCGGGACCAGGAACCGTCGCAACCGGCCGACCCGGCCGCTCGCGCCGCCGCGCAGCGACTGGGCGGCGCGCACCCGGCGCAGGCTGTCGGCGAGCTGCGGGAAGATCGTCACCGCCACCACGAGAGCGGTCCCCACCTCGTAGAGCGCGGGCGGCACCGACCGCAGCAGGCGCTTGGGGTTGGCCAGGGAGTTGGCGGCACCCACGCAGATCACGATCGCGGCCAGCCGCATCCCGTCGTACACCCCGGCCAGCAGCGCCTCGACGGTGAGCGGACCCAGCAGGGTGAGCCCGGCCACCCAGCCCGGGAGCGGGATCGTCGGGAGATCGAGCAGCACCGTGCCGCCGGCGTACCCGCCGAAGAGGACCCGGAAGGCCACTCGGAGCAGCACGATCGCGGCGCCGAGCATCAGGTAGAGCCGGAAGGACCGCGACCACGGATGGTCCGAACGCCGGGCCACCACGACGAGCGAGGCCACCGCGACCAGCAGCGCCAGCGCCAGTGGGTTGGTGGTCAGCGTCGCCGCGGTGGCCATCCCGAGTGCCCAGCACCACCACGCCACCGGGTGCAGGTCGCGTGGGAGTCGCACCGCGCCCGCACCCAGGGCCGCGGAGGAGGAGACGGTCACGGGCCGTGGACGCCTCGGGATCTGCGCGCGTACGCCGTCGCGCCGGCGGCACCGAGCAGACCGACGAGAACCAGCGGCACCACCCATCCGGGCAGTCCGTCGCCGGAGTCCGCGGCGGCCAGGTCGGGATCTCCCGAGGTCGGTTCGGCGGACGCCGAGGGCGACTCGGCGGCCTCGAGGCTCGCGGCTTCCGACTCCGCTGCCGAGCGGCTCGCTTTCGGAGACTTCGACGGCTTCGGGGTCCGGCTCGCCGACGCCGAGGCCGACGCCGCGGCGGACGAGCCGGCCGTTTCCGACGGCTGCTGGCCGGCTCCGGAGCCATCTGCTCCACCGCCGGTGCCGCCCCCACCCGAGCCGCCCCCACCGGAGCCGCCGTCCTGGCTGGGGTCGGCGGCAGGCGGATCGCTCGCGTGGTCAGGCGCCGGGGCACCCGGAGGGGACTTGGCCGAGCTCCCCTGCCACGACAGCGCCACCGCGCCGCCCTCGGGGATCTTGAGCGCAGCCACACCGACCGAGGAGTACTTCCACGTGCCGTCGCCCTTGGACCAGTACAAGCCCCAGTAGGCGTTCGTCGGCGGGGTGTTGACGCAGGGGTCCGATGCCGGCTTCCCGGACACCCGGCACACGAACCCGGGTTGCCGCTGGACGAAGGTCAGCGGGAAGCCGTTCTCGGTGAACAGCGTTGCCGCGGTGCTGCCGCCGCCGTCGGCGTCGCACGCCTGCTGGACGCCGCCGCCCAGCTCGTGGAAGTCCACCACCACCGTGACCCCGTCGGCGGAGCCGCAGGCTGCGGCCTGCGCGGGAGACGCCGACCACGGAATCGCCACGGCGGCCGCGACCAGGACGGTCGCGGCGCCGAGCCGAGCCAGCAGCGGCGACATGGTCACGCTGCCCGACAGCGCTTGATGGAGAGGTAGTTCAGGGCCGGCGCCGCCTGGGTGGTGGCTCGGCGCCACTGGTCGCGGGCCTCGACGGTGATCCCCTCTTGCTGGGCGGTCTTGAGCGGGCCACGCCGGTAGGCGATGGCGCCGTTTTCCTCGGCAAGCAGCGAGGGGCTGGTCTCTCCGGCGACCTGGTGCGCGCGGACCCAGCGGGCCGCCTTCCGGGCCGGGACGCAGGCTCCAGCTCGGCCCAGTGTCCACGCGGCCAGGCCGGTGCTGTTGGTGTTGCTCGCCTCGGTCGAGGTGCCGCCGCCGAAGCTGCCATTCTTCTTCTGCCGGGCCTTGAGCCAGCGCACGCCGTCGTTGATCGCGCTCCGAACGGGGCGGGTCCTGGGCCGTACGGCCTGCAGCGTCAGCAGCGCGACCGCGGTCACGTCGGTGTCCGGGGGGCTGTTGGTGCGGTTGCCGCCGTCGCAGGTCTGGTTGCGGCGGGTCTTGCTGGCGGTGAAGTTGAGCCGGAAGTAGCCACGGTCGCACTGCTGCTTCAGCAGGAACCGCAGCGCCTTGTTCGCCTGGGGGGAACCCGCCATCGTCAGGCCGCGCACCGCGTAGGCCTGGCCCAGCACGTTGGCGTAGTCGGTCCCGAACGTCGTCTTGTCGGCGATCCGGCCACGGACCACGCCGGTGCGCAGGACCCGGCGGTCGAGCCGCTGGACCAGGTTCACGCCGCCGTACGCCGTGAAGTCGGCCTTGGCCGCCTGGGCCAGGACCAGGGTCTTGGCCACCGGCCCGGCGTAGCTGCTACCAGCGTCACCGTATGACTCGCCGGTGATGTACTCGTTCACCTCGGCGGCGACAGCGTCGCTGATCTCGCGCACCGTCCGTTGGTGCCCCCGGATCGCCTTCAGCGCCAGCGCCGCGTCGATGGTGAGCCCGTAGTCGTCGAACCCGTACTGGTCGTTGTGGAGCAGCCCGTCCGTCAGCTGGCCGGTGAGCCAGTCGGCGGAGCGCTCGGCGCGTGGATGGGCGGCCTGGGCCGGCGCCGCCAGGGTCGTGGCGGCCAGTACCGTGGCCACGGTGGAGGCGGTGAGTACGGCGAGCCGCCGCACGGTGCGTCGCATTGCAGGTCCTTCCCGCTGCTTCGGCGGGAGGAACACCGGGATCCCGGCGACCACCCGCCGCTTCCTCGACAGCGTGTGTTCGAAGACGCTCCGCAGCGGGTGTTCCGGCTCGCCCGACGGAGTGCTCCGACCGGGCCCACGGTTGCGGGTCAGCGCCGGTTTTCGACCGGCTTCCCCCGACAACGGGCGTGTTCCTTGAATGGTGTTGTCCGACGCGGGGCTCGCGTCGCCCCGGCAGCGTATCAGCCGCCGACCCGGCGCAAACGGCGGCCGACCCGGCGCATCTGGCAGCCGACCCGGCGCATCTGGCGCCCCTGTGAGCCATCCGTGGGTGCTCTCACGAGTGACTGGCGGTGGGTGGTTGCCGCCACAGCGCTGCGACGGTGCGGCGAGGTGGTGGGCAGCGGTCGCCGTCCGGGTCACGGTAGGTACGCGGTTTGGGTCCAAACGACAGGGATTTCGGCGCCGACGGTGTCGTTTCGGTCCACTCGGGCACGATCAGCGCCACCGGCGTCGGGAAGGTCGCCGATTGGGTCCAAAC
>CAZKEZ010000064.1:0-12575 GCA_964551905.1 uncultured Nocardioides sp.
TGCGCCGGGCCACCTCGACCAGCTGCAGCCGGCAGCCGACGCGGTAGAGGGACTGCGCGCCGTGGTCGCCCACCTCGTAGCCCTCCCGGATCGCCACAGAGCCGAACAGCCGCTGAGCGGGGTCCGGTTCCGCGAGCAGGTGACCGACGAGAGCGCGATAGCGGTCCTCGAACACGTGCAGCGGCACGACGACACCGGGGAACAGCACCGTGTTCAGCGGGAACATCGGCAGCGTCGCACTCATCTCACCCACCGTAGCCGTGCCCTTCTCTCCAGGTGGGCGCCGCGGCCGAGCGCCGCGCCGACACCTAGAATCGAGCCCGTGATCCGGCGACTCGACCTGCGCGGCGCCCGGGCGCCCGTCGACTACCGGTCCGTGGTGCCACGGGCGGGGTTCGACGTGGAGGCGGCGACTCAAGAGGTCCGTCCGATCTGCGAGGCCGTGCGGACCCGCGGGATCGAGGCGATCGAGGAGTTCTCGGCGCGATTCGACGGAGTGGTGCCCGAGCAGCTCCGCGTGCCGCCAGCAGCGCTGGACGAGGCGCTGCACGGGCTCGACCCCGACGTCCGGGCCGGCCTGGGCGAGTCCATCCGCCGACTGCGCGCGACCTGCGAGGCCGAGCGCGAGACTGACGTGGTCACCGAGCTCGCCCCCGGCGCGACGGTGACCCGCCGGCTGGTCCCCGTGGAGCGGGTCGGCCTCTACGTCCCCGGTGGCCTGGCCGCACTGGTCTCGAGCGTCGTCATGAACGTCGTCCCCGCCCAGGTGGCCGGTGTCTCCTCGATCGCCCTGGCCAGCTCGCCCCAGAAGGCGCACGGTGGGCTGCCCGAACCCACCATCCTCGCCGCCTGCGCCCTACTGGGCGTCGACGAGGTGTACGCCGTAGGCGGCGCCCAGGCGATCGCGATGTTCGCGTACGGCGTCGGCGAGTGCCGGTCGGTGGATCTGGTGACGGGTCCGGGCAACATCTACGTGGTCGCCGCCAAGCGCGTGCTGCGTGGGGTGGTGGGGATCGACGCCGAGGCCGGGCCCACCGAGATCGCGATCCTGGCCGACGACACCGCCGATGCGGCGTATGTCGCCGCCGACCTGATCAGCCAGGCGGAGCACGACCCGATGGCGGCCGCCATCCTCGTCACCCCGAGCGAACGGTTCGCCGCCGCCGTCGAGGCCGAGCTCCCGTCGCAGGTGTCCGCCACGAAGCACAGTCAGCGGATTCAGGCGGCCCTCGGCGGGCAGCAGTCCGCGATCGTGCTCGTCGACGACCTGGGCCAGGGACTGGCCGTGGTCAACGGGTACGCCGCGGAGCACCTCGAGATCCACACCGCGGATGCGGCCGCCGTGGCGGCGGGCGTGCGCAACGCCGGCGCCGTCTTCGTGGGACCGTTCGCGCCGGTGTCGCTGGGCGACTACGCCGCCGGGTCCAACCACGTGCTGCCGACCGCCGGGTGCGCGTGTCACTCCTCGGGTCTGTCGGTGCGGTCGTTCCTGAAGAGCGTGCACGTCGTGGAGTACGACAAGGCGGCCCTGGCCGAGGTCGCCGGACATGTCACGACGCTGGCCGAGGCCGAGGATCTGCCCGGGCACGGTGCCGCCGTGCGCGTGCGGTTCGAGGACTGACCGGTGACCGGTGAAGTCTGGCCGCCGCTGCGGCCAGAGCTTCGGGGCATCGAGCCGTACGGCGCGCCGCAGCTGGACGTGCCGGTCCGGCTGAACGTGAACGAGAACCCCTACGGGCCGGGACCGGACATCGCGGCGGAGCTGGCTCGTTCGGTGGCTGAGGCGGCCGCGGAGCTCAACCGCTATCCCGACCGGGAGTTCACCGACCTCCGGTCGGCGCTCGCGGACTACCTCGGGCACGACATCACGGCCGAGGGGGTGTGGGCGGCCAACGGCTCCAACGAGGTGATGCTCCACCTGCTCCAGGCGTTCGGTGGGCCGGGCCGGGTCGCGCTCTCCTTCGCGCCGACGTACTCGATGTATCCGGAGTACGCCCGCGACACCCACACCGGCTGGGTGGCCGGCCACCGTGAGCACGACTTCGGACTGGACCTCGACCACGCCCGGGCCCTGGTCGCGGAGCACCGGCCCGCGGTCGTCCTGCTGCCCTCCCCGAACAACCCCACCGGCACCGCGCTGCCGCCGGAGGCCGTCACCGCTCTGTGCGAGGCCGTGGGCGACACCGGCCTGGTCGTGGTCGACGAGGCCTATGCCGAGTTCCGGCGCCGCGGCACCCCGACCGCGCTGGAGCTGCTCGGCGAGCACCGCAATCTCGTGGTGACGCGAACGATGAGCAAGGCGTTCGCGCTCGCCGGCGCCCGGGTCGGCTACCTGGCCGCGGACCCGGCGATCACCCGCGCCCTGCGGGTGGTCCGTCTGCCCTACCACCTGTCCGCGGTCACGCAGGCGGTGGCGCTGGCCGCCCTCCGGCATGCGCCGGCGCTGCTCGCCACCGTCGACGCCCTGCGCACCGAGCGGGACCGCACCGTGGAGTGGCTGCGGGACCAGGGCCTGCGGGTCGCTGACACCGACGCCAACTTCGCGCTGTTCGGGACCTTCCCGGACCGGCACGCCGTCTGGCAGGGACTGCTCGACCAGGGGGTGCTCATCCGTGAGACCGGGCCGGACGGGTGGCTCAGGGTCTCGATCGGCACCCCGGAGGAGATGTCCGCCTTTCGGCGGGCGCTGACCGAGGTGCTGCCGCAAGCGGCGATACTGGGACCCGCAGCGACCGTGCAGAGACAGGAGAGGCCATGAGCCGCACCGCCGTACTGGACCGGACGACCAACGAGTCCACGGTGCACGTCGAGCTCGACCTCGATGGCACCGGGGCGGCCAAGGTGTCGACCGGGATCGGCTTCTACGACCACATGCTGGCGTCGTTCTCGCGGCACTCCTTGATCGACCTCGCCGTCCAGAGCGACGGCGACACCCACGTCGATGCCCACCACACGGTGGAGGACACGGCCATCGCGATCGGTCAGGCCCTGCGCACCGCGCTCGGCGACAAGGTCGGGATCCGGCGGTTCGGGGACTCCCTGGTGCCGCTCGACGAGGCGCTGGTCCAGTGCGCGGTCGACGTCTCCGGTCGCCCCTACTGCGTGCACGTCGGCGAGCCCGACGGCCAGGCGTTCGTCACCATCGGCGACGCCTACCTGGGCTCCCTGACCCGGCACGTGTTCGAGACCCTCGCATTCCACGCCCACCTCGCACTGCACGTCCGGGTGATCTCCGGGCGCGATCCGCACCACCTCGTGGAGGCGCAGTTCAAGGCGGTGGCCCGCGCCCTGCGCGACGCGGTGGCGCTCGACCCGCGGGAGACCGGCGTCCCCTCCACCAAGGGGACGCTCTGACCGCCCGACGGATCGCGGTCCTGGACTACGGCTCGGGGAATCTCCGCTCCATCACCCGAGCCCTGCGCCGGGCGGTGCCGCCGACGACCACGGTCGCGCTCACCTCCGATCGGGCGGACGTCGAGGCCTCCGACGCCCTGGTCGTCCCCGGGGTCGGCGCGTTCGCCGCGTGCATGGCTGGACTCCGTGAGCGCCACGGGCCGGAGCTGATCGGGCGCTTCCTGGCCGGCGGGCGACCGGTGCTCGGCGTGTGCGTCGGCATGCAGGTGCTGTTCGAGCGCGGCGTCGAGCACGGCGTGGAGTCCGAGGGCTGTGGTGAATGGCCCGGGGTGGTCGAGCGCCTGCGGGCCCCGATCGTGCCGCACATGGGCTGGAACACCGTTGAGGCGGCCGCAGGGTCCCGACTCTTCGCCGGCGTCCAGGACGAGAGGTTCTACTTCGTGCACTCCTACGCCGCCCGAGAATGGTCGCTGCGGACCAATGACCGCACCCGCGCCCCACTGGTGACCTGGGCCGAGCACGGAGGCGACCGGTTCGTGGCGGCGGTGGAGAACGGGCCGCTCGTCGCTACCCAGTTCCACCCCGAGAAGTCCGGCGACCCCGGCGCAGTCCTGCTGCGGAACTGGGTGGAGGGATGGTTGTGAACCAGGCGTACCTCGAGCTGCTCCCCGCGGTCGACGTCGCGGGCGGACAGGCGGTCCAGCTGGTCCAGGGGGTGGCCGGGTCCGAGAAGCGGTTCGGCGACCCGGTCGCCGCCGCCCTGCGCTGGCAGGAGGCCGGGGCGGAGTGGATCCACCTGGTCGACCTCGACGCCGCCTTCGGCCGCGGTCACAACCGCGAGCTGCTGGCTCTGATCGTCGGCACACTCGACATCGACGTCGAGATGAGCGGCGGCATCCGCGACCAGGAGTCCCTGACCGCAGCCATGGCCGCCGGTTGCCGGCGCGTCAACGTCGGCACCGCTGCCCTGGAGGACCCGGCCTGGTGTGCCGACGCGATCGCGACGTACGGCGACCGGGTCGCGGTCGGGCTCGACGTCCGCGGCCGAACCCTGGCGGCCCGCGGCTGGACCCGCGAGGGTGGCGATCTCTACGAGGTGCTCGCGCGGCTCGACGGCGAGGGGTGCGCCCGCTACGTGGTCACCGACGTGAACAAGGACGGGATGCTTCAGGGGCCCAACCTGGACCTCCTGCGCGCCGTGTGTGCGGCGACCGACCGGCCGGTCGTGGCGTCGGGTGGCATCACCGAGCTGGCCGACCTCGAGGCGCTCCAGGCCCTGGTGCCGAGCGGGGTGGAGGGAGCGATCATCGGGACCGCCCTCTATGAGGGTCGGTTCACGCTCGAAGAGGCGCTGGAGCTGACCCGTCCCGCCGGGCGCGGGGGCGCATCGTGACGCTGGCGGTGCGGGTCATCCCCTGCCTGGACGTCGACGCCGGCCGGGTGGTCAAGGGCGTGAACTTCAAAGACCTGCGCGACGCCGGCGACCCGGTGGAGCTGGCCCGGATCTATGACGCGGAGGGCGCCGACGAGCTGACGTTCCTGGACATCTCCGCCTCTCACGAGGGGCGGGCCACGACCATCGAGATCGTGTCCCGCACGGCCGAGGAGGTGTTCATCCCGTTGACCGTGGGCGGCGGCGTGGGCGCGGCCGAGGACGTCGACCGGCTGCTGCGGGCCGGTGCGGACAAGGTCTCGGTGAACACCGCCGCACTGCGCCGCCCCGAGCTGCTCGCCGAGATCGCCGACCGGTTCGGCCGGCAGGTCCTGGTGGTCTCAGTGGACGCCCGCCGGGCGCCGGAGACCGAGTCGGGGTTCGAGGTCACCACGCACGGCGGCCGCCGATCGGCCGGGGTCGACGCGGTCGCCTGGGCGGTGCGAGCGGCAGAGCTCGGGGCGGGCGAGATCCTGCTCAACTCCATGGACGCCGACGGCACCGAGGCCGGCTTCGACCTGGAGCTCCTCCGCGCCGTACGCCGGGAGGTATCGATCCCGGTGATCGCCTCCGGGGGCGCCGGCGCGGTCGAGCACTTCCCGCCGGCGGTCGACGCCGGTGCCGACGCGGTCCTGGCGGCCAGCGTCTTCCACTTCGGCACGCTGCGGATCGCCGACGTGAAGTCCACGCTCGCCGCCGCCGGCCACCCGACCCGGTGACGCGGCCCTGTCGGAGCCGGTCCGGCCTCGACATAGCCTTGGCGTCGTGACGGACCGGTCGACCACCCTGCAGGGCTTCCGGGTCCTGTGGGTGGCGATCAGGCACGAGCCGTGGATCTTCGCCCTGTCGACGGTCGGGAGCCTGTTGTTCGGGGCGCTCACGGTCGCCGACGCCTGGGTGCTCGGCTGGGCGACCGACCACGCGGTGGTCCCCGCCTTCCGCGACGGCACCGTCTCCGCGTCGATCCTGTGGGCGGTGTTAGGGCTGTTTCTGGGCGTCGCGATCCTGCGCGCGGTGGGCATCGTGGCTCGCCGGCTCGGAGCCGGCGTCATGCAGTACCGCCTGCAGGCGCGCTATCGCCGAGCCGTCACCCGGCAGTACCTCTCCCTGCCCCTGGAGTGGCATCAACGACACCCGACCGGCCAGCTGCTCTCCAATGCGAACGCTGACGTCGAGGCGGCCTGGGGGCCGATCGCGCCGCTGCCGATGGCCGTCGGTACCGTGGCGATGATGGTCATCGCGGTCGCCCAGATGCTGCTGACCGACGTGGTCATGGCGCTGGTCGGGCTGCTGGTCTTCCCGGCCGTGATCCTGGCCAACCTCGCCTACCAGCGGTACGCCTCACCACTGATGACGCAGGCGCAGGTCCTGCGCGCTGTCGTCAGCGAGATCGCGCACGAGTCCTTCGACGGCGCGCTCGTGGTCAAGACGCTAGGCCGGGAGACCGAGGAGACCGACCGCTTCGCGACCCGCTCGAACGAGCTGCGGGACGTGGTCACCCGCGCCGGGCGGGTCCGGGCCGCCTTCGACCCGACGCTGGCCGCGCTCCCCAACCTCGGCGTGCTGGTCGTCCTCGCGGTGGGTGTGGCCCGGGTGCAGTCGGGCGCCACCGACACCGGTGACGTGGTCGCGATCGCCTATCTGCTCACCATTGTGTCCTTCCCGATTCGCTCGATCGGCTGGCTGCTGGGTGAGTTCCCCCGCAGCGTGGTCGGCTACGACCGGGTGCGGGCGGTGCTGGACGCGACCGGGGAGATGCAGTGCGGCGCGGACAGCCTGCCGGCGGGCGACCCGGGGGCCTGGCTGGAGGTGGACGCGCTCACCTACGCCTACAGCGACGACCAGGAGCTCCTCAGCGAGCTCAGCTTCAGCGTGGAGCCGGGTCGCACGGTGGCCCTGGTCGGCGCGACCGCCTCCGGCAAGAGCACGCTGACGACCCTGCTCACCCGCCTCCTCGACCCCGACAGCGGTGCCATCCGGATCGACGGCGTCGACCTGCGCGACCTGCGCCGGGGTGGCCTCGCCGGCTCGGTGGCCGTCGTCCCGCAGACGGCGTTCCTGTTCGACGACACCGTCCGCGGCAACGTGACGCTGGGGGCCGACATCGGGGACGACGAGGTGTGGGCGGCGCTGCGCACGGCACAGGCGGACGGGTTCGTCGCCGCTTTGCCCGAGGGCCTGGACGCCCGACTGGGGGAGCGCGGCACGTCGCTTTCTGGCGGCCAGCGACAGCGGATCGCGCTGGCCCGAGCGCTGGTGCGGAACCCGCGGCTCCTCGTCCTCGACGACGCCACCTCGGCGGTCGACCCCGAGGTGGAGGCCCGGATCCTCGGTGCCCTCCGGGCGACTGCGGGCGCCACCCTCGTCGTCGTCGCCTACCGCAAGGCGACCATCGCCCTCGCCGACGAGGTGGTCTTCCTCCAGCACGGCCGGATCGCCGACCGGGGCCCCCATGCCGAGCTGCTCGAGCGCAACCCCCAGTACGCGCGCCTGGTCAACGCCTACGAGCACGACCACCACCACGAGCCGGCAGCCGAATCGTGGGAGGGGGATCGATCATGACGACGACACCCCCGACCGCGACCGTCCTCGACACGGGCGAGAGCATCGGTGCCATCGAGACCATCCGGCGCGGAGTGGTCCACTCCCCGGAGCTCAAGGAGGGCTTCGCCGGCACCCTCGTCCTGGCCGTTCTCGCCGCCATCGGTCAGGTCGTCGTGCCGGTCGCGGTGCAGCAGACCCTGGATCATGGCCTCGGGGCCGCCGGCGGGCCGGACCTGTCCTTCACCGTGCTCCTGGGAGCGCTGGCGGCGGTGGCGATCGTGGTCACCAGCGTCGCGTCGTACGCGATGACCAGCCGGCTCTTCCGCACTTCCGAACGCGGCCTGGCGACGCTGCGGATCAAGGCGTTCCGCCACGTGCACGACCTCCCACTGCTGACCCAGAACACTGAACGCCGTGGCGCCCTGGTGGCCCGGGTGACCAGCGACGTCGACCAGGTCAGCCAGTTCCTGGTGTTCGGCGGCCTGATCTTCATCGTCAGCATCGGCCAGATCCTGGTCGCCACCGTCGTCATGGCCTTCTACAGTTGGCAGCTGACCCTGGCCGTGTGGCTGTGCTTCGCGCCGCTGTTCGCGTCCCTGCGCTACTTCCAGCGCAAGCTGTCGCAGGCCTACTCGACCGTACGACGCCAGGTCGGCATCATGCTCTCGGCGATCTCCGAGCCGGTCGTCGGCGCGGCGGTGGTCCGGGCCTATGCCGTGGAGGACCGGACCCAGGCTCGGATCGACCGGGCCGTGGCCGCCCACCAGTCGGCCAGCACCCGGGCCCAGGGTTTCACCGCGTTCTCCTTCTCCCTCGGCGGCGTCTCAGCCGGGCTGGCCAACGCCGCGGTGATCATCGGCGGCATCTGGCTGGGCTTCGCTGACGACATCACCGCCGGCGAGGTGCTGGCGTTCGCCTTCCTGGTCACCCTCTTCGTCGGCCCGGTGCAGATGGGGACCCAGATCCTCACCGACGGGCAGAGCGCGATCGCCGGCTGGCGGCGCGTGCTCGGCATCCTGGAGACCCCGGCGGACCTGGTCGACCCGGGGGAGCGGGGAGTGGTGCTGCCCCGGGGGCCGATCGAGGTCGAGTTCGACCGGGTGAGCTTCGCCTACCCGGGCGGCCCGCCGGTGCTCCGCGACGTCTCGCAGCGGTTCGCCCCGGGCACCCGCATCGCCATCGTGGGGGAGACCGGCTCGGGCAAGTCCACGTTCGCCAAGCTGCTCACCCGGCTGATGGACCCGACGACGGGGGTGGTCCGGCTCGACGGAGCCGACGTGCGCGACGTGGCGGCGCGGTCGCTGCGCCGCGGTGTGGTCCTGGTGCCCCAGGAGGGGTTCCTGTTCGACGACACGCTGGCCGCCAACCTCCGCTACGGCCGGCTCGACGCGACCGACGCGGACCTGATGGCCTCGGCGGCCGAGCTCGGCCTGGCGGACTGGATCGCAGGGCTGCCCCGCGGCCTGGAGACCAGGGTGGGCCAGCGGGGAGAGTCGCTCTCGGCGGGGGAGCGGCAGCTGGTCGCCCTCCTCCGTGCCCAGCTGGCCGATCCCGACCTGCTGGTGCTCGACGAGGCCACCAGCGCGGTCGACCCCGCGCTGGAGATGCGGATCGGACGCGCGTTGCAGCGGCTGATGCGGGGCCGGACCTCCGTCACCATCGCCCACCGACTGTCCACGGCGGAGAACGCCGACGAGGTCGTGGTGGTGGACCGCGGGAGAGTCGTCCAGCGCGGTCCCCACGCGGAGCTGGTCGGTCAGGAGGACGGGGTGTACGCCGGGCTGCACGCCTCATGGGTGGCTCAGCTGGACCGGCGATAATGGGCGACGTGAGCTCCTCCGCCCTGCCCGGTGACCTGGCCACCCGCCTGGTCCGGAACCCCGACGGCCTGATCCCTGCGGTCGTCCAGCAGCACGACACCGGCGAGGTGCTGATGCTGGGCTGGATGGACGACGAAGCACTGGCCCGCACCCTCGAGGGTGGTCGGGTGACCTACTGGAGCCGTTCCCGGGGGGAGTACTGGCGGAAGGGCGACACCTCCGGTCACCGACAGTGGGTCCGCGAGGTCCGCCTGGACTGTGATGGGGACACGCTCCTGGTGCGGGTCGACCAGGAGGGCCCGGCCTGCCACACCGGCTCTCGCACCTGCTTCGACGACGTCCTGCTGGCCGATGGCTGACGGAGCGTCGCGGCGCGGATTCGCCGTCGTGGTGGTCGCCGGCCTCGCCGCCGCCGGGTTGGCGGTGCTGGCCTCCGGGCGGGCTTGGGTCACCGCGGAGCTGGAGTCGGGCGACGCCGACTGGGCGATGGCGTTCGGAGCTGCGGGCGCCGGTGGCCAGGCCCCTCTGGCGACCGCGCTGGCGCCCCTGCTGCTCGCCGTGTGGGGGCTGGTCCTGGTGACGCGTGGCCGGTTCCGGCGGACCGCCGCCTGGCTGCTGCCGGTCACCGCGGTGGCCCTGCTGGCCGCCACTCTCTGGGGAGCCCGCTCCGCCGCGGACTCCCTGCGTGCGGACCTGGAAGACCTCGGTCATGTCGAGGTGAACCTCGATCTCACCGGGTGGTTCTGGTGCGCTGTCCTGGCGGCCGTTCTGGCGGTGCCCCTCTGCCTGATTGCTGCCAGGTCGGCTCCCGGCTGGCCGGAGATGGGCGGACGGTACGACGCGCCGGGCGGCGACCAGGCTCCCGCACCGGCGGCGGCGGAGGACGGCTCCAACCTGGACCTCTGGAAGGCGATGGACGCGGGTCGCGACCCGACCGCCGACCCATGAGTCGAATGCCACCCGCCGGGGATGGCAGACTGTCCACCAGCGTCGCCAGAACCCGAGGAGAGGCCCCGATGTCAGCTAACCACGGCAACACCCCCGCAGCGTGGACGGGGACGGGCGTCGCGTTGCTGGGCTTCGTCCTGGCCGGGGTCGCGCTGCTGCTCTCCCCGGTGAGCATGGTCCTGTTCTGGGTCGGTGCGATCCTGGCCGTGGCGGGGCTCCCGATCTTCCTGGTCATGAACAAGATGGGGCTGGGCGACGCCCCGCACTGATCGTGCACCCGGCGCGACGAGCGACCCCAGGACTGGCCCGGTGAGCACCGTGACCGGTTCGGCGGTGCCGGACACGCGGACCCGCGTGCAGCGGATCACTCCGCCACTGGCCACCGTGGCCGGCCTCGGCGCGGCGACGCTGGCGCTGCACGTGCGCGACCCACATGTGCCGGGCAGCTGGGGGATCTGTCCGTCCTACGCGCTGTTCGGGGTGTACTGCCCCGGGTGTGGCGGCCTGCGTGCGGTCAACGACCTCACGAACCTGGATCTCGGCGCGGCCCTCTCCTCGAACCTGCTCTTCGTCCTGTCCGCGCCGTTCGTCGTCTGGGTGCTGGGCCGGACGCTGGTGTCCGCGTGGCGCGGCGTGCCCTACTCCCCGCGAGTCCTGGGCGCACCGAGGTTCTACCTGGTGCTCGTGGGGTTGATGCTCGTGTTCATGGTCGTGCGCAACCTGGCCCTGGGGGCCTGGCTCGCCCCCTGAGCGGCCGAGGCGGCGGCACGTGCTCGGCAGTGACCTCTCGACGCCGCTCAGCCGGTGAAGGTGTAGTTGGTGTCGACCGCGCCGCTCAGCGTGACGATCCACGACAGGATGCCCAGCACGATGCCGACGATGCCGAGGATGAAGCCCCACTTGGCCAGGCCCGCCCCCGTCTTCATCCCGTTGGACTCGGCGATCTCCTTCTTGCCGAGGTGTCCCGTGATCACGGCCGCCACGCTGAGGAGGAACCAGCCGCAGCAGATCAGCCCGAGAATTCCGGTAACCAGCGAGACGATCGCCATGACCGAGTTCGAGGGGTTGCCCCCGCCGCCGTAGCCCGGCTGCGGATAGCCGGGCGGTGGGGCGCTGCCGTAGGCCGGCGCGGGCTGGTCGCCGTACGGCGGAGGCGGCGGTGGCGCTGGCTGCTGGCCGTACCCGTCCGGGGGCGGTGGTGGCTGCTGGCCGTACCCGTCCGGGGGCGGCGGGGGAGGCGGGGTGTCGTTGCTCATGGGCAGGGGCTCCGTTGGTCTCCCGCGACCGCCGGTGGTCGGCCGCTGTTGCACCGGAGGCTACACACTCCGCGTGATCGTGCGTGAGAGGCTGGGGCGGCCCGCACCGTCGCCCACCCGGAGGTTCCGTGTCCGTCCTCGACGAGATCGTCGCCGACGTGAGGGTCGACCTCGCCGCCCGAGCGGCTGCGGTGACCGAACGCGACCTGCGGGCGGCCCTGGTCGACGTGGACCCGCCGCGGGACCCGTTGCCGCACTTCCGGTCGCCCGGCTCGAGCGTGATCGCAGAGGTCAAGCGCCGCAGCCCGAGCAAGGGGGCGCTGGCCGACATCCCCGACCCGGTGGCGCTCGCCCGGGCCTACGCCGCCGGCGGTGCCGCCGCGATCTCGGTGCTGACCGAGGAGCGCCGGTTCGGCGGCAGCCTGGAGGACCTTCGCGCGGTCCGCGCGGGCGTGGACGTGCCGCTCCTGCGCAAGGACTTCGTGGTCGAGCCCTACCAGGTCCTCGAGGCGCGGGCCGCGGGAGCGGACCTGGTGCTGTTGATCGTGGCGGCGCTGGACGAGTCCCAGCTGCGACGGCTCCACGACGCGGCCCACGAGCTCGGTCTGCTGCCCCTGGTCGAGGTGCATGACGAGACCGAGGCCGAACGCGCCACGGCGCTGGGGGCGGAGCTGATCGGCATCAACGCCCGCAACCTGCGCACTCTCGAGGTGGACCCCGACGCCTTCTCCCGGCTGGCCCCGCTGATGCCGTCGGACCGGGTGCTGGTCGCCGAGTCCGGGATCTCCGGCACTTCCGACGTCGCCCGGTACGTCGCCCTCGGCGCGCGGGTGGTGCTGGTCGGCGAGGCCCTCGTCAAGGACGGGGACCCCGAGGCCGCCGTGCGGGCGATGACCGGGGTGCAGGCAGGATGACGGGTGTGGACACCCGTAGCACCACCGCGTACGACGCGGACGAGCGCGGCTTCTTCGGGGACTTCGGCGGCCGGTTCATGCCCGAGGCGCTCGTCGCCGCCCTCGACGAGCTCACCGCCGCCTGGCAGGCCGCCATGGCCGACGCGACGTTCCGGTCCGACTTCGACGCCGTCCTGCGGGACTACGCCGGCGTGCCCAGCCCGCTCTACGAGGCCCGCCGCCTGTCCGAGGTCGTCGGAGCCCGCATCCTGCTCAAGCGGGAGGACCTGAACCACACCGGCGCCCACAAGATCCGCAACGTGCTCGG
>CAZKEZ010000065.1:0-12529 GCA_964551905.1 uncultured Nocardioides sp.
AGGGTGAGCGCGGGGAGCTCGCCGTGCAGGTGCTCACCGAGGTCGGCGTCGACCGGATCGTGCCCTGGGCCGCGAGCCGCTCGGTGACCGTGTGGCGCGGCGAGCGGGCCGCGAAGTCGCTGGCCCGCTGGCGCGCCACCGCCCGGGAGGCCGCCAAGCAGTCCCGACGGGCCTGGTTCCCCGAGGTCACCGAGCTGCAGTCGACCGCCGAGGCCGCCGCCACCACCGGCGGGTGCGACCTCGCCGTGGTCCTCCACGAGGAGGCGACCGCTGGCTTGCCGACCGCCCCCGCCGCGGCGCGGTCGGTCGCGGTCGTCGTCGGTCCCGAGGGTGGCCTCACCGACGAGGAGGTGGCGGCCTTCACCGCCGCCGGCGCGCGCCCCACGCGGCTCGGCCCCGAGGTCCTGCGCACCTCCACCGCCGGCCTCGCCGCCGTCTCCGCTCTCCTCTCCACCACCCCCCGCTGGCGCTAAGGATGGTTGAAACGTGCCTCCGGGCGGGTTGAGACGTGCCTCCGGGCGGGTTGAGACGTTCCCCCGGGCGGGTTGAAACGTTCCTCCGGGCGGTCAGCGGGTCAGCAGCGCCGCGACCCGAGCCAGCTCGTCGTCCAGCTCTGACCGCTCGGAGCGGGTCAGCCTTCGGAACAGGGTGAGCACCTCCGGCCGGCCGTCGACGATCCGCCACAGCCCCTCCAGCCAGCCGTCCACGAACACTGCCTGCGCGACACCGCCGTTGGCCCCCATCCACCGCTGGCGCTTGTCCGGCAGTTCGGTGACGCGGTCTCGGCCGGAATGCGACAGCCACACGTTGTCGTAGGCGCCGAGCAAGCGCACCGGCGCCGGCACATCCGGATCAACGACCGTGCCCTCGGGTACGTCGAACAGTCGCCTGCCGCCGGCGTCGGTGTGCTCCACCAGGTCGGGCATCTGCTTGAGGATCGCCGCGATGCCCGGGACGCCGGACCACGTCGTCACGTCCGCGGCCGACGCGGGACCGAACGCCCGCAGGTACCTCCGCACCAGCTCGCGCGGGTCGGGGTCGGCCATCGGCAGCCCGGTGAGGGCGTCGACGTACTCATAGACCACGCCGCCGGAGCCCTTCCAGGCGCCCCGCGGCGGCACCTGCGCCAGCGGCTGGGTGACCCGCGCCAGTTGGACGAGCGCCCCGCTGGGGATGTCCGGGAACCGCTCGGCCAACAGGTCGCCGAGCCGGCGCACGGGAAGCGGCCCGTCGGCGAGCGCCGCCCGGGTGGCCTCGGCGATCGCCTGGCGGTCGACGTCTCGAGCCGGTCGCAGGGGGGCGCTGGACCGCAGCTCGCGCTCCTGGGCCGGGGTGGTCCAGCGGCGCAGCGTCACCGCGTCCGCTGCGGTGAGCAGGTGGATCGTGCTGCGGAGGGTGACCAGGCGCACGAGCGTGCCTGCCTCGAGCCCTCGGGTGACCTCGTGCGGGTCGAGATCGTCCAGCCGGGCGGCCAGGCTCAGGAACGGCGGCAGGTTGTCCTGCGCCTGCAGGCCCACGAGGTGCGTACAGACCTCCGAGACCGAACCGGGACGCCGCTCGAGCAGTCCTTGACGCGAGAGCAGTGTGCGGTTGAGCTGTGGGGGCGTCAGGCGCACGTCCCCAACCTAGTCCGCAGGGACGGCGGTCAGCCGATCGTGATCGTCTTGGTGTCCTCGGTGGGGCCGCCGCCCTCGCCGCCGGACGGGTCGTCGGTCTGGGCCCGGAAGGTGTAGGTGCCCGGCTCCAGGGACGACACGTTGATCGAGGTCGACCACGGGTAGAGGCGGTCCATGAAGCCCTCCGCCGTCGCGAACCCGGTGAGCACCTCGCGGCCGCCGGAGTCCAGGATCTGCCAGGGGACGTTCGCCTCGAAGGAGCTGGCGACCCCCGACGCCTCCAGGGTCCCGCCGGAGACTGCGGCGCCCTCCTCGGGCACGGTCACGTTCACCAGCGCGAGGACGTCCAGTTGTGGGGCGTTCTTGAACGGCTCGGACGCGGCGAGCCCGAGGACCGTCTCGGCCGGCTCGGAGCCGAGGTAGAAGTGGACCGGGGCCCGGGTCTGGGTGACCCCCTGCAGCGTGTAGACCAGCTGCTGGACGGCCAGCTCCGCGTCGTCGGCTGACATCCCTGGCAGGGGCTCGGTGGCGGCCTGGTCGGCCAGCGTCACGGTGATCTTGCCGTCGTCGCCGGCCCCGTCGAACGACACGTCGGCGACGAACTCGCCGCCCCACAGGCTGCGGTAGTCGGGATCCAGCGGCGTCCCGGCTGTTGCGGCGCTCGCCGCGCCGAGCAGCGGGTCGCCGTCGACGCGCTGGAACTCGCGGTACAGCCGTAGTCCCTGCGGGGTGTCGCCGGCGTAGTAGACCGGCACCACCGTGCCGTCGTCGGCCGGTTCGCTGGCGGGATCGGACGGTCCCGGCTCGGTGTCGGAGGCCGTCGGCGAGGGACTGGTGGCGGGGCCGGGCTCGCCGTCGCCGGACCCGAGGATGGCGAAGGCGGCGATCACCGCGGCGGTCGCCACGGCGGCCCCACCCACGGCGTACCACCAAGGACGTCGTTCGGACATGGTGTCTCCTCTCGTGCGCTCGCGCAGCTGCCCCAGCCGGTCGTTCGGCTCGACGCCGGACACGGCGTCGGACAGCAGCTCGTGCAGCCGCCGGTCGTCGTCGTTCATCAGCTCTGCTCCCACCAGTCGGACAGCCGCTCCCGCAGCGCGGCGGCGCCACGCGAGGCGTGGCTCTTGACCGCACCCCGCGAGATGCCGAGGGTGTCGGCGATCTGCGCCTCGGACAGGTCGAGGTAGTAGCGCAGGGCGAGCACCTCGCGCTGTCGCTCGGGCAGGTCGCCGAGGGCAGCCAGTACGGCGGTACGTCGACCCGCGTGCTCCACCGCCGGCTCCGGCGGTGCCCAGTCCCGCGCGGCCCCCGCCTCACGCCGGGCGTGCCGGTCCACGACCGTCCGGTGCCGCAGCACCGACCGCGCGCGGTTCACCACGGTCTGGCGCAGATAGGCCAGCGCCCGGTCGGGGTCGCGCAGCCGGCGCCACCGCCCGTGCACGGCGACGAAGGCGTCCTGCACGACCTCTTCGGCGGTGCCGACGTCGCGCACCAGCAGCACCGCCAGTCGCACCAGCGACCGCCAGTGGGCGGCGTACAGCTCCTCCAGCGCCTGGTCGGCATCCCAACCGTGGCCCGGCCCGGTCACGACCGGGCTCGCCAGGGCTGCATGGGTGCTCACGCTAGTGCCACGCCGCGGCGCGCCCCGTGGTTTACACGCCGTCGCGCTCGATTCCGGCGCCACTACCCTGGGGCCATGACCGAGCGCGACCCTGAGTGCCTGTTCTGCCGGATCGTCGGCGGTGAGATTCCCGCCAAGGTCGTCGCGGAGACGGACGCTGCGGTGGCCTTCCGCGACGTGGCACCCCAGGCGCCGACCCACGTGCTGGTGGTCCCGCGCGATCACTACGTCAATGCCGCTGAGCTGTCGGCGGCCGCACCGGCGCTGTTGGCGGAGCTGGTCGACGTCGCGGCGAGGGTGGCGGAGGCCGAGGCGCTGGGCGGCGACTACCGGCTGGTGTTCAACACCGGTCCGGGCGCGGGCCAGAGCGTGTTCCACACCCACCTGCACCTGCTCGGGGGCCGAGAGCTGACCTGGCCGCCGGGATGAACCGCCGGTCGGCCGCCGTCGGTGGCCGGCGGCTCTCAGCAGCCGCCGTGGCGCTGGTCCTGCTCGCTGGCGGGTGCGCGGCCGACGACGGTGCGTTGGAGCGGACCGCCCCCGACGCCGCGGAGAGCTCTGCGGCGGCACCGGCGGCGGGAGAGACCGACCACGCCGAGGATCACCACGCCCACGAGGTGGTCGCGGACAAGCCGAAGCCGCTGCGCAGTGGCGAGCGCCGCGTCCGCCTGACGATGCCGACGTCGTACACCCCCTCCGCTCCGAACGGGGCCGGAACCGATGACTACCGGTGCTTCCTGCTCGACCCCGGGCTGCAGAAGGACGCCTACCTGACCGGCACGTTCGTGCAGCCGGGGAACGCCGACGTGGTCCACCACGTGATCCTGTTCCGGGTGCCGCCGGACCGGGTGGCGGGCGCGGAGGCGCTCGACGCCGAGACCGAGGACGAGGGCTGGACCTGCTTCGGCAACAGCGGCATCGAGGACGGGCCCGACCTGGACGCCGCCCCCTGGCTGGGCGCCTGGGCTCCCGGGACCGAGGAGACCGTGCAGCAGCGCGGCTTCGGAGTGCCGATGGCCGCCGGCAGCCGGATCGTCATGCAGGTCCACTACAACCTCCTCGGTGGCCCGGGCCCGGACGTGTCGTCCACCCTGCTCCGGCTCGCCCCCGGCTCGGCGGACCTGACCGACCTGGAGACGATGCTGCTGCCCGGGCCGGTGGAGCTGCCGTGCCGCCCGCGGTACGCCGACGGGCCGCTGTGCGACCGGGAGGCCGCCGTCGCCGACGTCAAGCAGCGCTTCGGCGCAGCCGGTGCGACCGGCGACCTCCTCCACCTGCTGTGCGGTACGGCGGTCGAGCCCGGCCCGCGACAGTCGTGCACCCGCTACATCACCGAGCCCGCCACGATCCGCGCGGTAGCCGGCCACATGCACCTGCTCGGCCGGGAGATCACCATCGAGGTCAACCCCGGCACCGACCGGGCCCGGACGATCCTGCGCATCCCCGTCTGGGACTTCGACGACCAGGGCGCCCGGCCGATCCGGCCCGTGCACCTCGAGCCGTCCGACCAGGTGAAGGTGACCTGCCGGCACGTCCAGTGGCTCCGGGACCGGCTCCCAGCGTTCGAGGGCCAGCCGGACCGCTACGTCGTGTGGGGTGAGGGCACCACCGACGAGATGTGCCTCGGGATCCTCCAGGTGACCCGGCCCTGAACCGACCCTGCGCCAACGGGCCTCACGACAAACCGGATGGCCTCGTCGGCGCGCTCCCGTAGCATGGAACCGCCTCTGAACCCGCGCGAAAGGGCCCGACCGGTCATTCATGACTGACAGCGACCATCAAGATCCTGGCGACGGCGATCTCGGCGTCTCCGACACCCCCCGGATCGGGCACACCACGCGACACGTGGTGGTCGTCCCGAACAGCGTCAACATGGTCAGCGTGCTGGGCCCCGGCGACGAGCACCTGGCCCTCATCGAACGCGCCTTCGGCGCCGACGTCCATGTCCGGGGCAACCGGATCCGGCTGGTCGGCGACCCGGGCGAGGTGGCCCTCGCCGAGCGGCTGCTTGACGAGCTGGTCGCGATCATCCGCACCGGACAGGGCGTCACCAGCGAGACCGTCGAGCGGGTCATCGCGATGCTCCGCGCCGAGACGACCGAGCGTCCTGCCGACGTACTCTCCCTCAACATCCTCTCCAACCGCGGCCGCACAATCCGGCCGAAGACGCTCAACCAGAAGCGCTACGTCGACTCCATCGACAAGCACACGATCACCTTCGGCATCGGTCCGGCAGGCACCGGCAAGACGTACCTCGCGATGGCCAAGGCGGTGCAGGCGCTCCAGGCCAAGGACGTCAACCGGATCATCCTGACCCGACCGGCGGTGGAGGCGGGGGAGCGGCTCGGGTTCCTGCCCGGCACCCTGTCGGAGAAGATCGACCCCTACCTGCGGCCCCTGTACGACGCGCTCCACGACATGATCGACCCCGAGTCGATCCCGAAGCTCCTGGCGGCCGGGACGATCGAGGTGGCGCCCCTCGCCTACATGAGGGGTCGCTCCCTCAATGACGCGTTCATCATCCTCGACGAGGCGCAGAACACCTCCCCGGAGCAGATGAAGATGTTCCTGACCCGGCTGGGGTTCGGCTCCAAGATCGTGGTGACCGGAGACGTGACGCAGATCGACCTGCCCAGCGGCACCAGGTCGGGGCTCAAGATCGTCGAGGAGATCCTCGACGGCGTGCAGGACGTGGTGTTCAACCGGCTCACCGCCCACGACGTCGTCCGCCACAAGCTGGTCGGTCGGATCGTCGCGGCGTACGACGAGTTCGACGCTCGTGGCGGCCGGGACGCACCAGCGCTGGACCAGCAGAAGGGCCCCCGCCGGTGAGCGTCGAGGTGCTGGACGAGTCCGGACTCGGCCTGGACGTGAGGCGAGTGGCGGCGCTGGCCCGGTTCGCGCTCGATCAGCTGCGGGTGCACCCGATGGCCGAGCTGTGCGTCAAGGCCGTGGACGAGGACACCATCGCCGAGCTCAACCAGCGCTGGATGGACAAGGAGGGGCCCACCGACGTGCTCGCGTTCCCGATGGACGAGCTGCGGCCGGGGCTGGTCAACGAGGAGCCCGAGGAGGGGATCCTCGGGGACCTGATCCTCTGTCCGGCCGTCGCCGAGCGGCAGGCGGCCGACGCCGGGCACTCGCCGGAGGCCGAGCTCGAGCTGCTGACGGTGCACGGGATCTTGCACCTGCTCGGCTATGACCACGCCGAGCCGGAGGAGCACCGGGAGATGTTCGGACTCCAGGACCGGCTCCTCGAGCGGTGGCGGGCCACCGCACCGGCATGAGCGGCGACGATATCTGGCTCCTCCTGGCCGCGGCGGTCCTGGTGGTCGCGGCGGGGCTGTTCTCTGCCGCGGACGCGGCCCTGGCCTCCTTCTCCCGGGCCCGCGCCGAGGAGCTGGCCGACGCACGCCGCCCCGGGGCCGCCCGGCTAGTGCGCCTGCTGGAGGACCCACCGCCGTACCTCAACACCGCCCTGTTCCTGCGCCTGCTGTGCGAGATCTCGGCGATCGTCTTCGTCACCCTGGCCACCTACGACGCCTGGGACGGCCGCTGGTGGCCGGCGGTGCTGACGACGGTCGGCGCGATGCTCGTGGTGTCGTTCGTGGTGATCGGCGTGGCGCCGCGCACCCTGGGTCGCCAGCACGACGAGCGGGTGGCGCTGCTGACGGCCGGCCCGCTGGCGGTGATCACCCGGATCCTGGGGCCGTTGCCACGGCTGCTGATCATGGTCGGAAACGCGATCACCCCCGGCCGCGGCTTCCGCGAAGGTCCGTTCTCCACCGAGGTCGAGCTGCGCGAGCTGGTCGACATGGCCGAGGCCTCCGCGCTCATCCAGTCCGGCGAGCGCAAGATGATCCACTCCGTCTTCGAGCTGGGTGACACGATCGCCCGCGAGGTGATGGTGCCCCGCACCGACGTGGTCTACATCGAGCGCTACAAGAACCTGCGACAGACGATGTCGCTGTTCCTGCGCGGCGGCTTCTCCCGGCTGCCGGTGATCGGCGAGAACCTGGACGACGTGCTCGGGTTCGTCTACCTCAAGGACGTGGTTCGGCGTGACTTCGAGGCCCCCGAGGTGGAGTTCACCCAGCGGGTGGACGAGGTGATGCGCCCCGCGCACTTCGTGCCCGACACCAAGCCGATCGACGCCCTGCTCACCGAGATGCAGGCGCGCCGCCAGCACATCGCGGTCGTGGTCGACGAGTACGGCGGTACCGCCGGCGTCGTCACCATCGAGGACATCCTCGAGGAGATCGTCGGTGAGATCACCGATGAGTACGACCCCGACGAGATCGAGGTCGAGACGCTGGAGTCGGGCGCGACCAGGGTGTCGTCCCGCTACGCAGTGGACGACCTCGACGAGCTGTTCGGGATCAGCATCGTCGACGACGACGTCGACAGCGTGGGTGGGCTGATGGCCAAGCACCTGGGCAAGGTCCCGATCCCCGGCTCGCAGGTGGAGGTGCACGGGTTGCGGTTCGAGGCGGAGGAGGCCACCGGGCGCCGGAACCGGGTGAGCACGGTGCTGATCAGCCGGATCCCGGACGCCACGCAGACGGCGGGCGACGCTGACTACTCTGCCGACCATGACTGAGGTCGACCCCGAAGTGCTCGGGGGCGAGGACGCGAAGCTGGTGGTCCTGGCCCGCTCGGCCCGCGCCCGCCTGCGCGCCGCGGAGGGGGCAGCGGTCCGCGACCTCGACGGCCGAACCTATGCGGCCGCCACGGTCGAGCTGTCCTCCCTGAGGCTCAGCGCGCTCCAGGTGTGCGTCGCGATGGCGGTGGCCTCCGGGTCGCGAGGCCTCGAGGCCACGGTGGTCCTCGGGGACTCCGGCGACGAGGCACCCCGCCCGCGCGACTCGGACCTGGCCGCGGTGCGCGACTTCGCGGGCGACGGGGTGCCGATCCACCTCGTCGACGCCCGGGGAGCGCTCCGGGGCACGACGCTGACCTGACGTGCCGACATGAGTAGATTGGGTCGGGTGAGTCCTGTCGGCCGAGCCGCGCACGAACGCGCAGTGGAGCGCCTCCGGGCGTCGTACGCCGCCGTCCCCCCAGGCAGCCAAGTCAGGTTGGCCAAGCCCACCTCGAACCTCTTCCGGCCCCGCGAGAGCACTCGGGCGCCGGGGCTGGACGTCTCCGAGCTGACCGGTGTGATCGCCGTCGATCCCGGGGCGCGGACGGCCGACGTCCAGGGCATGTGCACCTACGAGGACCTGGTCGACGTGACGCTCGGCTACGGGTTGATGCCGCTGGTCGTGCCGCAGCTGCGCACCATCACCCTGGGCGGGGCGGTCACCGGCCTGGGCATCGAGTCCACCAGCTTCCGCAACGGGCTGCCGCACGAGTCGGTCCTCGAGATGGACGTGTTCACCGGCTCCGGGGAGGTCGTGACGGCCCGGCCCGACGGCGACCACGCCGACCTGTTCCGGACCTTCCCGAACTCCTACGGCTCGCTGGGCTACGCAACCCGGCTGCGGATCGAGCTCGAGCCGGCGCCGACGACGGTCGCGCTGCGCCACGTGCGGTTCGACGACGCCGCCCAGCTCGCCAAGGCGGTCGGCGCGATCGTCGACGCGCGCGAGTGGGAGGGGGAGCGCGTCGACGGCCTCGACGGGGTCAGCTTCGCCCCCGACGAGCTGTACCTCACGTTGGCGCGGTGGGTCTCGACAGGCTCGACCAGCGGGACAGGCTCGACCGGTGAGCGGCCCGCCCAGCGACCCAGCGACTACACGGGCCGGCAGATCTACTACCGGTCGCTGCCGCAGCGCGAGACCGACGTACTCACCGGCTACGACTACCTGTGGCGCTGGGACACCGACTGGTTCTGGTGCTCCCGGGCCTTCGGTGCGCAGCACCCCGTGGCTCGACGCCTGTGGCCGCGGCGGTGGCGCCGCTCGGACGTCTACTACCGGATGGTCGCCCTCGACCGGAGGTTCGGGCTGGTGGACCGCCTGGACCGGCGGGCCGGTCGGCCGTTGCGCGAGCGGGTGGTGCAGGACATCGAGATCCCCGTCGACCGGCTGCCGGAGTTCCTGGAGTGGTTCGACCGCGAGGTCGGCATGCGCCCGGTCTGGCTCTGCCCGCTCCGGCTGCGCGAGGTCGACGGCCAGACGGCCCGCTGGCCCAGCTACCCGCTCACCCCGGGTGTCACCTACGTCAACGTCGGCTTCTGGGGCACGGTGCACGTCGGCCCGGACGCCCTCGAAGGGCCGCTCAACCGGGCCATCGAGGCGCAGGTGACGAGCCTGGGCGGCCACAAGTCGCTCTACTCCGAGGCGTTCTACGACCGCGAGACCTTCGACCGGCTCTACGACGGCTCCAACCTCGCCGCGGTGAAGCGGCGCTACGATCCCGACGACCGACTGACCACCCTCTACGACAAGGCGGTGAGGAGACGATGAGCTCGCGGATCCCGATCAGCCAGGCGGTGGAGGCCATGACGCCCCACGGCCTTCCCGTGCGCCTGACGGCGTACGACGGCAGCACGGCCGGTCCTCCCGACTCGCCGATCGGACTGCGGCTGGTCAACCAGCGCGGCCTCTCCTACCTGCTGACCGCCCCCGGCGACCTGGGGATGTCCCGGGCCTACGTCGCCGGCGACCTGGAGATCGAGGGCGTGCACCCCGGCGACCCCTACGACGCCCTGACGCTCCTCCAGGATGAGCTCACCTTCCGTCGTCCCGCGCCTGCGGAGGCGGTCCGGCTGCTGCGCGGGCTCGGTCTGTCCAGCCTCCGCCCGCCCGACCCGCCGCCGGAGGAGCGGTTGCCGCGGTGGCGGCGTACCGTCCAGGGCCTGCGGCACTCCATGACCCGCGACGCGACGGCCATCTCGCACCACTACGACGTCTCCAACCGGTTCTACGAGCTGGTGCTCGGGCCGTCGATGACCTACACCTGCGCGGTGTTCGACAGCCCCGACACCAGCCTCGAGGACGCCCAGGCGGAGAAGTACGACCTGGTCTGCCGCAAGCTCGGGCTCAGCTCCGGCGATCGGCTGCTCGACGTCGGCTGCGGCTGGGGCGGCATGGTCCGGCACGCCGCCCGTGAGTACGGCGTATCCGCGCTCGGCGTCACGCTGTCCCTGCAGCAGGCGCAGTGGGCGAAGGAGGCGATCGACCGGGAGGGCCTGGGGGACCTGGCCGAGGTGCGGCACTCCGACTACCGCGACGTCGTCGAGTCCGGCTTCGACGCGGTGAGCTCGATCGGGCTGACCGAGCACATCGGCGTGCGCAACTACCCGTCGTACTTCTCCTTCCTCCGCGACCGGCTCCGCCCGCACGGCCGGCTGCTCAACCACTGCATCACCCGGCCGCACAACAAGCACCAGGAGACCGGGCCGTTCATCGACCGCTACGTCTTCCCCGACGGGGAGCTGACCGGCTCGGGGAAGATCATCACCGCGGCCCAGGACGCCGGTCTCGAGGTGATGCACGAGGAGAACTTCCGCAAGCACTACGCGCTGACGCTGGCCGGCTGGTGCCGGAACCTGGCCGAGAACTGGGACGAGTGTGTGGCGGAGGTCGGCGCGGGCACCGCGCGGGTGTGGGGCCTCTACATGGCCGGCTCCCGCGTCGGCTTCGAGCGCAACACCATCCAGCTGCACCACGTGCTGGGCGTCCGGACCGACGAGCGCGGAGGCGACGGCTACCCGCTGCGGCATCCGTTCTGAAAGCCTGGCGGAGTGAGCACCCGGGCCCAGCGGTACGTCGCGCGCGTGGCCGCCCGGGAGCCGATCTCCCCCCACCTGCTGCGGCTGCGGCTCGCCGGGCCGGGACTGGCCGCCTTCGCCTCCACGGGCATCCCCGACGAGTGGGTCGGGCTCGTGGTGCCGGGGCAGTACCAGAGCCGCTACTACACCGTCCGCTCGTGGGACGGCGCCGAGCTGGTCCTGGACGTGGTGGTGCACGAACGGGGCCTGGTCACCGAGTGGGCCACCGGGGACTGTGTGGGCGACGATGTCACCGTGACCGAGCCGAAGGGCTCCTTCCAGCTCCCCGACGGCGCCGGCTGGCTGATGCTGGTCGGCGACCTCACCGCGCTGCCGGCGATGGCGCGGATCGCCGAGACCCACCCGGAGCTGCCGACCCGGATCTGGGCCGAGGTGCCCGACGACCTGGGCGGCTACCTCCCGGACGGGGTCGACGTGACCTGGCTGGACCCGCCGGCCGCCGAGGCCAGCACGCTGGCCGCCGTGGTCGAGGGTCTGGAGTGGCCGGAGGGCGATGGCTACTTCTGGATGGCCGGGGAGTCGGCGCAGATGCGGGCGATCCGCAAGCACCTCATGCACGTTCGGCGGCTGCCCAGTGCGGCGTACGACGTGATGGGCTACTGGCGGCGGGCGCGCCATGACTGAGCCGGCCTTCCGCAGCGGGTTCGCGTGCTTCGTGGGCCGCCCCAACGCGGGCAAGTCCACGCTCACCAACGCCCTCGTGGGCCGCAAGGTGGTGATCACCAGCTCGCGCCCGCAGACCACCCGGACGGTGGTCCGCGGGATCGTGCACCGTCCCGACGCCCAGCTGATCCTGGTGGACACCCCCGGCCTGCACCGGCCGCGGACGCTGCTCGGCGAGCGGCTCAACGACCTGGTGCGAACCACCTGGGCGGAGGTCGATGTGGTCGCCGTGTGCTTCCCGGCCGACGAGAAGGTCGGCCCGGGCGACCGGTTCCTGGTCTCGGAGCTGGCCAAGGTACGGCGGACCACCCGGATCGCCGTCGCCACCAAGACCGACCTTGCGACGCCGGAACGGATCGGCGCCCATCTGCTCGACATCCAGCGGCTCGGCGAGGAGACCGGCACCACCTGGGCCGAGATCGTTCCGGTGTCCGCAGTATCGGGGGACCAGGTGGAGCTGCTCGCCGACCTCCTCGTGGGACTGATGCCGGAGGGTCCTCAGCTCTACCCCGACGGCGACTTGACCGACGCCCCCGAGGAGGTACTCGTCGCCGAGCTCATCCGGGAGGCCGCCCTCGAGGGTGTCCGGGACGAGCTGCCGCACTCCATCGCCGTGGTCGTCGACGAGATGGGACTGCGGGAGGGCCGCCCGGAGGACAAGCCGCTCCTCGACGTCCACGCCAGCGTCTTCGTCGAGCGGTCCTCGCAGAAGGGGATCGTCATCGGCCATCGCGGCGCCCGGCTGCGCGATGTCGGCACCCGGGCCCGGCATCAGATCGAGGCGCTGCTCGGCACTCCGGTCTACCTCGACCTGCACGTGAAGATCGCCAAGGACTGGCAGCGCGACCCCCGCCAGCTCCGCAAGCTCGGCTTCTAGCGACCCGGCGCAAA
>CAZKEZ010000066.1:0-11948 GCA_964551905.1 uncultured Nocardioides sp.
CATGTTCCTTTCACACAGACCGATCCCTTACACAGAAGATCTGACACCTCCCTCCCGAATCGCTGAAATCCATGTCGTTTGGACCCAATCGGCGACCCTCCCGACGCCGGTGGCCATGATCGTGCCGAGTGGACCGAAACGACACCGTCGGCGCCGAAGTCCATGTCGTTTGGACCCAAACCGCGTACCTACCGTGACCCGGACGGCGACCGCTGCCCACCACCTCGCCGCACCGTCGCAGCGCTGGGGGCGGCAACCACCCACCACCAGTCACTCATCAGCAACACCCACGGATGCGTCACCAGAGCCCCAAATGGCGGGCGTCGGCCCCGTTGACCACCCGCCCGTCAGCAGTGCGAAGATCGGTACGTGACCTCCTACGTGTACGACTTCGCGGCCGGCAACAAGGACCTCAAGGACCTGTTGGGAGGGAAGGGCGCGAACCTCGCCGAGATGACGAACCTCGGCCTCCCGGTGCCGCCGGGCTTCACCATCACGACCGAGGCGTGCAAGGCCTACCTCGCCGAGGGGTCGGACCCGGACGGGCTGTCCGAGGAGGTCGGGGAGCACCTCGCCACCCTGGAGCAGGCGATGGGACGGCGGCTGGGCGACGCCGACGACCCGCTGCTGCTGTCGGTGCGCTCCGGCGCGAAGTTCTCGATGCCCGGGATGATGGACACCGTCCTCAACATCGGGCTGAACGACAAGTCGGTGGCCGGGCTCGCCTCCCGCAGCGACGACGAGCGGTTCGCGATGGACTCATACCGCCGGCTCCTGCAGATGTTCGGCTCCACGGTCATGGGGGTCGAGGACGAGCTGTTCCACACCGCCCTGGACGACCGCAAGGCCGAGAAGGGCACCACCGCCGACCTCGACCTGGACGTCGAGGACCTGCGCGGCCTGGTCGAGCGGTTCAAGCAGATCATCGCCGACCAGACCGGCCGGCAGTTCCCCCAGGACGCCCGGGAGCAGCTGGACCTGGCGGTCCGCGCGGTCTTCGACTCCTGGAACGGCGAGCGCGCGGTCCTCTACCGCCGCCAGGAGCGGATCCCGCAGGACCTCGGCACCGCCGTGAACGTGCAGGCCATGGTGTTCGGCAACCAGGGCATGACCTCCGGCTCAGGGGTCGGCTTCACCCGCGACCCCGCCAGCGGCGAGCGCGGGGTGTACGGCGACTACCTCCAGAACGCCCAGGGCGAGGACGTGGTGGCCGGCATCCGCAACACGGTGTCGCTGCACGACCTGGCCGAGCTGGACAAGGCGTCGTACGACGAGCTCCTCGGCATCATGGAGACGCTCGAGAACCACTACCGCGACATGTGCGACATCGAGTTCACCATCGAGCGCGGCAAGCTCTGGATGCTGCAGACCCGGGTCGGCAAGCGGACCGCGGAGGCGGCCTTCCGGATCGCCTGCCACATGGTCGATGACGGGCTGATCGACATGGACGAGGCGGTGTCCCGGGTCACCGGGCCGCAGCTCGCCCAGCTGATGTTCCCGCGCTTCGACGAGGCTGCCGAGCGGGAGCTGCTGGCGACCGGGATGAACGCCTCTCCCGGCGCGGCGGTCGGCAAGGTGGTGTTCGACTCCGACACCGCGGTGGAGTGGGCCGAGCGGGGCGAGGACGTCATCCTGGTCCGCAAGGAGACCAACCCCGACGACCTGAAGGGCATGGTGGTCGCCCGTGGCATCCTGACCAGCCGCGGTGGCAAGACCTCCCACGCGGCGGTCGTGGCCCGCGGCATGGGCCGCACCTGCGTGTGCGGCGCCGAGTCACTCGACGTCGACGTCAAGGGCCGGCTGTTCCGGGTGCGCGGTGGCGGCATCGTGCACGAGGGCGACGTGATCTCGATCGACGGGACCACCGGGGAGGTGTTCTCGGGCGCGGTACCGGTCTCCAGCTCCGACGTGGTGCGCCACTTCGAGGGCGAGCACGTGGACGAGGACCTGGTGACCGCCGTCGCCCGGATCATGGAGCACGCCGATGGGGCCCGCCGGCTGCGGGTGCGCGCCAACGCGGACACCGCCGAGGACGCCGCCCGGGCCCGTCGCTTCGGCGCCCAGGGCATCGGGCTGTGCCGCACCGAGCACATGTTCCTGGGTGAGCGTCGCGGCCTCGTGGAGAACCTGATCGTCGCCGAGGACGAGGCCACGCAGGAGGAGGCGCTGGCCGAGCTGCTCCCCCAGCAGCGGCAGGACTTCGTGCAGATCCTGGAGGCGATGGACGGGCTGCCGGTCACCATCCGCCTGATCGACCCGCCGCTGCACGAGTTCCTCCCCGACTACACCGAGCTCTCGGTCAAGGTCGCGATCGAGGACGCGCACGGCAAGCACGACAAGCGCCAGATCCGGCTGCTCGAGGCCGTCAAGCGGCTGCACGAGCAGAACCCGATGCTGGGCCTGCGCGGGGTCCGCCTGGGCATCGTGATCCCGGGGCTGTTCAAGATGCAGGCGCGGGCGATCCTCGAGGCCGCGGCGGCCCGGATCAAGGCCGGCGGCGACGCCCGGCCGGAGATCATGATCCCCTTGGTCGCCTCCAAGCGGGAGCTGGACCTGGTCCGCAACGCGGTGCTCAAGGTGGCCGAGGACGTGCAGTCCACCGAAGGCGTTCAGATCCCGTTCCAGGTCGGCACCATGATCGAGCTGCCGCGGGCGGCGATGACTGCCGGACCGATCGCGGAGTCGGCGGAGTTCTTCTCCTTCGGCACCAACGACCTGACCCAGATGACGTGGGGGTTCTCCCGCGACGACGTCGAGTCGTCCTTCTTCAGCCAGTACCTCGACTTCGGCATCTTCCCGGTGTCGCCGTTCGAGTCGCTCGACACCGTCGGTGTCGGGGCCCTGGTGGCGAAGGCGGCCGAGGACGGCCGGGCGGCCCGCCCCGACCTCCACCTGGGGGTCTGCGGCGAGCACGGCGGCGACCCGGACTCGATCGCGTTCTTCGACTCGGTCGGTCTCGACTACGTCTCCTGCTCGCCGTTCCGGGTCCCGGTGGCCCGGCTCGAGGCCGCCCGGTCCACCCTGCACTCCGGGCAGGCGTCCTCCACCTAACCGGAGGCTGGACCGCGGCTCAGAAGAGGGCCGAGGCCAGACCCTGCCGACCCTTCAGAACCCGCGGGTCGTCCTGACCCACCGCGGCGAACAGGCCCAGCAGGTGCTGGCGGGCCCGGTCCCGTTCGTCCCCGGTGGTACGGCGAACCAGGTCGACCAGGCGGGTGAAGGCGTCCTCGACGTGCCCGCCGACCATGTCCAGGTCGGCCGCCAGCGTCTGGGCGTCGACGTCGTCGGGTGCCGCGGCCGCCGCGGCCCGCGCCTCGGCGGCGTCGACCCCCTGGGTCCGCACCAGCAGCGTGGCCATGGCCAGTCCGGCGGCGGCCTCGGTGTCGGCAGGGTTCGAGTCGACGAGCTTCTGGTACTCCGCCACCGCCCCGGCCAGATCGCCCGCAGCGAGGGCGTCCTGCGCGGGGGCGTACCTGGGGTCGGCCACCGGCTCGCCGTCCTCGGTGGCCGCCACGGCCAATGGCTGGTGCCGGCCCGTCATGCCCTGGGCGGTGAACTGCTGGAGCACCTGGGTGAGCGCGGTGCGGAGCTCCTCGATCGGCAGCACGTCCTGGAGCAGCGGCATCGGCCGCCCGTCCAGCACGACCACGACCAGCGGCACGGAGGGGATCTGCATCGCCTGGGCGATCGCGGGGACCGCGTCGATGTCCACCAGCCCGGCGAGGAACCGGCCGTCGAACTCCGCCGACAGGGTGGCGACGTCGTCGGCCAGCTGCCCGCTGGCCGGCATCCGGGTCCGCGAGAAGAACACCAGCAGCACCGGCGCAGTGGTGGAGGTCTCGAGCAGGCCCTGGAAGTTCTCCTGGGTCACCGAGACGGCGTACGCCGACCCGGCGGTGGGCGACCCCGGCTGGCCGGCCGCGGCACCTGGGGCGCCCGGCGGGGCGGCGGGTGGCCGCGCCAGCCCCGACAGGTCGACGGCACCGGGACGGCTGAACGGCTGTTGCGACATGTCCGCAATCCTAGGTGTCAGGCCAGGCCGAGCGCGGCGGCCTCCTCCCACAGCTCGTCCCGCACCCGCGGATGCGCGGTGTCACGGATCAGGTGCCGGGCCTGGGACCGCTGGTCGTAGCCGAACACCTCCGCCACGCCCTGCTCGGTGATCACCGTCGTCGGCTGGAAGGAGGTGACCGGCTCGTCGACCAGCGGCACGATCGTGGAGCAGTCGGCCTTGGGGTGCCAGGAGCGGAGCGCAAGCAGCGCCTGCCCGCCCTCGCTGTGGATGGCGCCGACGATGAAGTCGGTCTGCCCGCCGAACCCGGAGTGGATGCGGGTGCGGATCCGGGACGCGTTGGCCTGGCCGAAGAGGTCGACCTGCAGCGCGGTGTTCACGCTCACCATCTGCGGGTTGCGGGCGATCCGGGCCGGGTCGTTGGTGACCTCGGTGCGCACCATCTCGATCCGGTCGTTGTCGTGGACCCACTCCATGAGCTCCGGCGAGCCGAAGATGAACGACGCCGTGAGCGGGACGTTGCGGTCCAGCGCACCGGCCCGCTCGAGCTCCAGGACGCTGTCGCTGAACATCTCGGTCCACACCCGCAGGCCGGTCCGGGTGCTCAGGCCGCGCAGCGCGGCGTCCGGAACCGCGCCGATGCCGGCCTGCAGGGTGGCCCCGTCCGGCACCCGCTCGGCGACCCGCGACCCGATCAGCGCCGACTCGTCGTCGATCGCCGTGACCGGCGCGGTCGGCAGGTCGACGTCCGCCTCGATCATGACGTCGACGATGTCCTCGGAGATCACCGCATCGCCGTAGGTCCAGGGCATCCGGTCGTTGACCTGGGCGATGATCAGCCCCCCGCGCCGGCGTACCGCCTCGATCGCGGCCGGGAGGATGTTGACCTCGGTGCCCAGCGACAGCTTGCCGTGGCGCGGCCGGGTCGTGTGGAGCAGCACCGCGTCCGGCACCTGGTAGTGCGCGAACAGCGACGGCACCAGGGAGAGCCGGCAGGGGGTGTAGGACAGGCGCGGGCTGCGCCGCATGCCGGGCCCGACGAACGGCGTCTCGAGCACCACCCCGTCCCGGTCGGGGACGCCCGGCTGGGCGTTGAGGACCCACAGCCGGTACGTCGACAGCACCTCGTCGAGCAGCGACAGGGCGTGCCAGGGGGTGACGTGGTTCCCGGTGGCCACGATCCGCGGGCGGTCGGGGAGCCGGCGGACTCGGTCACGGAGCAGGGTCTCGGCGTCGCTCATGCCCCCACCCAACCACGCCGCCGGCGCCTGCTCACCCTGGGGCCCGAGCGGCTGGCAGCGGTATCCTCACCCTGGCTGTCGGCTCCTTCCTGACAGGGGTTTCGGCAGTCGGTCGAGCCCGCGGAACGAGGAGCCGAGCATGGCGACCACACGCACACCCTCCGAGTACATCTGCAACGTCGTCCCCTCACTGGAGACCGAGAAGGACTGGCGCTTCCGGGACTCCGTCGACGCCGGGGTGCTGGGGGCCACAGCCGCCTTGCCCCGGTCGGTGGACCTGAGAGAGGACTGGTGGAAGATCGCCGACCAGGAGGACACCGGCTCCTGCGTGGGCTGGGCCACCGCGGAGGGCGTGGTGCGCTGGCACCTGACCAAGGCCGGGCGGCTGCGCAAGAACCGGCCGCTGTCGGCCCGGCACGTGTGGATGGCGTCGAAGGAGACCGACCGGCTCCGGACCTACCCCGAGAGCTTCATCGAGGAGGCCGGCACGATGCTGAAGGCCGCGCTGAAGGTCTGCAAGAAGAACGGAGTGGCCCTGGAGTCGGAGCTGCCGTTCCACATCGCCACGAAGATGTACACCGGCACCGGGAACGCGTTCTACGCCGCCTGCGCCCAGCGCACGATCGCGTCGTACTTCAACCTCGAGCTGGACCTGCGGAACTGGAAGACCTGGCTTGCCAACCAGGGGCCGATCCTGGCCGCGCTGATGGTCGACGCGTCCTGGGACAACGCGACCGCCAACGGCGGGAAGGTGGACACGTTCAAGCCGGCGACGGTACGCGGCGGCCACGCGATCTCCATCGTGGGCTACCGCACCGACGGTCGGTTCATCGCCCGCAACTCCTGGGGCACCGGCTGGGGCGACAACGGCTTCGCCTACCTCAAGCCGGCCTACATCCGGGCAGCGTTCTTCGCCGAGTCGTACGGCGTCACGTTGTGACCCGCTGACCAGCGACGGACGCTCCTCTCCCAACCCCCGCGGGCCCCCCGCGGGTTGAGGAGGCCGAGGAACGAGGCCGTCTCGAAACCCGGCCGGTCACTCCCCGAGCAGCCGGTCGGCCGCGGTGTAGGGGTCCAGCCGACCCTCGGCGACCGCGGTCGCCAGGTCGGCCAGACCGGAGCGTCCCGACAGGTCGCCCCAGCGGGATCGCAGCCGGGTGAGCGCCACCGCCTCGACCTCCTCGCGGGCCCGGACGTGACGGCGCTCGGCCAGCCGCCCCGAGGACACCAGCCAGTCGTGGTGGCCGTCGATGGCGTTGAGCAGGTCCTCGACCCCCTGGCCGGCCAGGGCCGAGGTGGCGATCACCGGGGGCGTCCAGTCCTCGGGCGCACGGTGCCCGGCGGCCAGCATCGCGCGCAGGTCGCGGGCGACCTGGCGGGCGCCGTCCCGGTCGGCCTTGGTGACCGCGTACACGTCGCCGACCTCGAGGATCCCCGCCTTGGCGGCCTGGATCCCGTCGCCCAACCCCGGCGCTAGCAGCACCACCGTCGTGTCGGCCAGTCGGGCGACCTCTACCTCGCTCTGCCCCACCCCGACGGTCTCGATGAGCACCACGTCGCACCCGGCGGCGTCCAGCACCCGCAGCGCGTGCGGGGTGGCCCAGGAGAGGCCGCCGAGGTGACCGCGCGAGGACATCGACCGGATGAACACCTCCGGATCGGTGGCGTGCTCCTGCATCCGGACCCGGTCCCCCAGCAGCGCGCCGCCGGAGAACGGGGAGGACGGGTCCACCGCCAGCACCCCGACCCGGCGTCCCGCCGTCCGTAGCCCGGTGACGAGCGCCGAGGTCAGCGTCGACTTCCCCACGCCCGGCGCTCCGGTCAGCCCCACGACCCGGGCCCGGCCGCTGGACGGGGCCAGCTCCGCCATCGCGTCCCGCAGCAGCGGCGAGGCGTCCTCCACCAGGGAGATCAGCCGGGCGACCGCACGGGCGTTCCCCGACCGCGCCCGGGCCACGAGGTCGCCGACGGAGGCGTCCCGGGCGGGGGGTGTCGAGCGGCTCGACTCCTCCACCACGGGACGCTCAGCCGGATCAGGCCACGCGGATGATCAGGGCGTCGCCCTGCCCGCCGCCGCCGCACAGCGCGGCCGCTCCGATCCCGCCGCCCCGGCGCTTGAGCTCCAGCGCCAGGTGCAGCACGATCCGGGCGCCGGACATGCCCACCGGGTGGCCCAGGGCGATGGCCCCGCCGTTGACGTTGACCCGGTCGTCGTCGATGCCCAGGTCGCGAGCCGACTCGATGCCCACCGCGGCGAACGCCTCGTTGAGCTCGAACAGGTCGATGTCCTCGACGGCGATGCCCTCCTTGGCCGCGGCGGCCCGGATGGCGCGGGCCGGCTGGAGCTGCAGGGTCGAGTCGGGCCCGGCCACCTGACCGGACGCCCCGATCTCGGCGAGCCAGGTCAGGCCGAGCTCCTCGGCACGAGCCTTGCTCATCACGATGACGGCGCAGGCGCCGTCGGAGATCTGGGAGGCGGAGCCGGCGGTGATCGTGCCGTCCTTGCCGAACGCCGGCCGCAGCGCGCCGAGAGACTCCGCGGTGGTGTCGCCGCGCACCCCCTCGTCCTGGGACACGGTCACCGTGCCGCGCCGGGAGACGATGTCGACGGGGACCACCTCGTCGTCGAACAGTCCGTTCTTCCACGCCTCGGCGGCACGCTGGTGGGAGCGGGCCGAGAACGCGTCCTGCTCCTCGCGGGTCAGATTCGCCCCGGCGGCGTTGCAGGCCTCGGTGAGGTTGCCCATGGCCTGGTTCGTGAACTGGTCGTAGAGGGCGTCGTAGGCCATGGAGTCCACGAGCGCGGTGTCGCCGTACTTGAAGCCCTCGCGCGACCTGGGCAGCAGGTGCGGCGCCTGGGTCATCGACTCCATGCCGCCGGCGACGATGATCTGGTGCTCGCCCGCGCGGATCAGCTGGTCGGCCATGGCGATGGCGTTGATCCCGGACAGGCACACCTTGTTGATGGTGATGGACGGCACGGTCATCGGAATGCCGGCGTTGACGGCGGCCTGACGTGCCGTGATCTGGCCGGTGCCGGCCTGGATCACCTGGCCCATGATCACGTAGTCGACCTGGTCGGGGGCGACCCCCGCCTTCTCCAGGGCGCCCTGGATGGCCACCCCGCCGAGGTCGGCGGCGGACCGGTCCTTCAGACCGCCGAGCAGGCGACCGATCGGGGTGCGCGCGCCGGCGACGATCACGGATGCGGACATGACTTCCTCCAGGGGGCAACGTCGAGTGCGAGCCGGACACCGGGCCCGCAGGTGCCGACACTGGCGAGGCTACCCACCGGCGCGGCCCGCGGCGAGGGGTGGAGACCCGCTCGGGGGTGAGGAAAAGGTCACAAGGGGTACCGCGCACCCGGTGGACCGACCACGATGAGGGCATGGCCTCCCCGCTCGTGCCCGATCCCTTGTTCACCGCGATCGACCATGTCGGGATCGCCGTGCCCGACCTGGACGAGGCGATGGCGTTCTACCGGGATCGGTACGGGATGACGGTCGTGCACGAGGAGACCAACGAGGAGCAGGGGGTGCGTGAGGCGATGGTCGCCGTGGGCGACTCCGGCTCCTGCATCCAGCTGCTGGCCCCGCTCAACGAGGACTCGACCATCGCGAAGTTCCTCGACCGGTCCGGGCCCGGCATCCAGCAGCTCGCCTACCGGGTGAGCGACGTCGAGGCGGTCTCGGAGACGCTGCGCGCCCGCGGTCTGCGGCTGCTGTACGACGCCCCGCGCCGGGGCACCTCCGGCTCCCGGGTGAACTTCGTGCACCCCAAGGACGCCGGCGGCGTTCTGGTCGAGCTGGTCGAGCCGGCGACCCACGACTGAGCGCCGTACCCCGGAACCCGACCCTCCCAGGAGAGAACGTGCAGCAGATCCTCGACGCCATCCTTGCCGGCGACACCGGCGCCGACGACTACGCGCAGCTCGCCCTACCCGAGGCCTACCGGGGTGTCACCGTCCACCGGGACGAGGTTGACATGTTCGAGGGCGTCCCCAGCCGGGACAAGGACCCCCGCAAGTCGCTGCACATCGACGACGTGCCCGTCCCGGAGCTCGGCCCGGGTGAGGCCCTGGTCGCCGTGATGGCCAGCGCGATCAACTACAACACCGTGTGGACGTCGATCTTCGAGCCGATGCCCACCTTCGGCTTCCTGGAGCGCTACGGGCGGCTCTCCCCGCTGGCCAAGCGGCACGACCTGCCCTACCACGTGGTCGGCTCCGACCTCGCCGGCGTGGTGCTCAAGACCGGGGCCGGCGTCCACCTGTGGAAGCCCGGCGACGAGGTCGTGGCGCACTGCCTGTCCGTGGAGCTGGAGTCCCCCGACGGCCACAACGACACCATGCTCGACCCCGAGCAGCGGATCTGGGGCTTCGAGACCAACTTCGGCGGCCTGGCCGAGGTCGCGCTGGTGAAGTCCAACCAGTTGATGCCCAAGCCGGCCCACCTCACCTGGGAGGAGGCCGCCTCGCCGGGACTGGTCAACTCCACGGCCTACCGGCAGCTGGTGTCGCGCAACGGGGCCGGCATGAAGCAGGGCGACAACGTCTTGATCTGGGGAGCCTCCGGCGGCCTGGGCGGCTTCGCGACGCAGTACGCCCTGAACGGCGGCGCCACCCCCGTCTGCGTCGTCTCGAGCGACGAGAAGGCGGAGATCTGCCGGTCCATGGGGGCGGACCTGATCATCAACCGGACCGCCGAGGAGTTCCGGTTCTGGAAGGACGAGGACACCCAGGACCCGAAGGAGTGGCGTCGGTTCGGCGCCCGGATCCGCGAGCTCACCGGTGGTGAGGACGTCGACATCGTCTTCGAGCACCCCGGGCGGGAGACCTTCGGCGCTTCGGTGTTCGCGGCTCGTAAGGGCGGCACGATCGTCACCTGCGCGTCGACCAGCGGCTACCTGCACCAGTACGACAACCGCTACCTCTGGATGAACCTCAAGCGGATCATCGGCTCGCACTTCGCGAACTACCGGGAGTCCTGGGAGGCCAACCGGCTGATCAGCAAGGGGATGATCCACCCGACCCTCTCCCAGACCTACGCCTTGGAGGAGGTCGGGCAGGCCGCGCTGGACGTCCACCGCAACGCCCACCAGGGAAAGGTGGGGGTGCTGTGCCTGGCCCCGCAGGAGGGTCTCGGTGTCCGCGACCACGAGCTCCGCGACCGGCACCTGGAGGAGATCAACCGCTTCCGCGGTGTGTGAGACTGAGCATGCCGACGATCTCAGGGAAGAGGTGCCCATCCGCATGAGCGATGAGGGTCTGTCCATCTTCGAGGACTCCGACACACCTATCGAGGAGGAGGCGACGCCCGCCAAGGCGACGCCGGCCACGAAGAAGGGCACCGGCAAGGGTGCTGCTGAGGGTGGTGCCAAGGCCCCGAAGGCCGAGACCCCCAAGACGGACGCCCCCAAGGCTGTGGCTCCCCCGGCTGAAGCCCCCAAAGTTGAGGCGCCGGCAGCCGACGCTCCGACCCAGAAGCTGCCGCCGCAGCGACCAGTCGAGCCCGTCACCGCGGTGATCCCCCCGGTCCGACCGGAGCCCTCCCCGGTCCCGGCGCTGCCGCTGGTGCGGCGCGGCGGCTACGACCAGCAGGCGGTCGACAGCACCGTCCGTGGTCTGGTCGCCGAGCGCGGCGAGCTCCATGGGCTGGTCACCCAGCACGAGCGCACGCTCGCCTCGCTGCGCGCCGAGCTCGAGGCGGCGCGGGCCGAGCTGGCGGAGAACCAGACGCCGTCGTACGCCGGACTCGGTGGTCGGGCCTCCGCGGTGCTCCGCCTGGCCGAGGAGGAGGCCACCGACATCCGCGACTCCGCGCGCCGGGCCGCCGACGACATGCGCGCCCAGGCCACCGTCGACGCCAAGGCGATCCGCGACGACGCCCGGCGCGAGGCCGACGACATGCGGGTGGTCCAGCTCAAGGAGCTCGACGACACCCGGGCCCGGATCCTCACCGAGGCCGAGCAGGAGCGGACCCTGGCCAAGGCCGAGGCGGAGGATCTGCTGGCGGCGACCACCCGCAACGCCGACCAGCTGCGGCTGGCCGCCGAGCAGGAGACCACCGAGCTGCGGACCGCCGCGAAGCTCGATGCCGAGCAGACCCGGGCCGCGGCCGACCGCGAGGTGCAGGAGGCGCGTCGCACGCTGGCGGTGGAGAAGGAGCGGCTCGCGCGCGAGGCCTCCGAACACCACGAGAGCGCGCTCGCCGAGACTCGTCGGCTGGTGGAGGAGTCCGAGCAGCGGGCGGCCGCCGCCGACGAGCGGGCACGGGAGACCACCCGACAGGCAACCGAGCAGCGGCAGCAGGTCCAGAAGGAGAGCGAGCAGCTGCTGACGAAGTCCCGCCGGGAGGCGGAGCAGATCGTCGCCGCGGCTCAGGCCCAGGCTGACTCGATCTCCTCCGGGGCGAAGGCCGACGCCGAGCGCGACCTGTCCGCCGTACGTGCCGAGCTGGACCGGATGACCAAGCGACGCGACGCGATCACCGCCCAGCTGGCCTCGCTCAAGGACGTCGTCGCCGGCTTCGCCGACGACACCGAATAAACCCGCCGCCCCGCCGGTCGGCCTCGTTCCTCGGCCTCCTCAGGAACCGCGTCAGCGAGCTGTCTCGAAACCGGTCAGCGCGTCCCGGCCGTCGCAGTGGTGCGCTCGCCGAGCTTGACGGCGACCACGCCCGCCAGGATCAGCAACC
>CAZKEZ010000067.1:0-128 GCA_964551905.1 uncultured Nocardioides sp.
CGCGCCGGGTGAGAAACCCCACGCGCGACGACGCTGACGCCACCCGGCCGGGTTCGGCACGATAGGGGTTACCCACCCCCGGGAGCCCCTCCCCCCCCAAGCCGCCCCCCCCCCCGCCAACCCCCCCC
>CAZKEZ010000067.1:138-11617 GCA_964551905.1 uncultured Nocardioides sp.
TTCGGCCGCAGCTATGAGGAGTTCGAGGTCGGCGCGACGTACCGGCACTGGCCCGGCAAGACGGTCACGGAGTACGACGACCACCTGTTCTGCCTGCTCACCATGAACCACCATCCGCTGCACCTCGACACGCACTACGCCGAGGAGACCACCCAGTTCGGCCGTAACGTGGTCGTCGGGAACTACGTGTACTCGCTGCTGCTCGGGATGTCGGTCCCCGACATCTCCGGCAAGGCGATCGCGAACCTGGAGATCGAGTCGCTGCGCCACGTCGCGCCGACCTTCCACGGCGACACCCTGTACGGCGAGACCACGGTGCTGGACAAGTGGGAGTCGACCTCCAAGGACGACCGCGGGGTCGTGCACGTGGAGACCATCGGCTACAACCAGGACGGCAAGGTCGTGTGCATCTTCCGGCGCAAGGTGATGGTGCCCAAGGAGAACTACCTGGAGGCCCGCGGGGGCGAGCAGCCGGGTCGGCCCACGCCGGTGGCGGACAAGAACTGGCCCGGACCCAGCTCCACCTGAGCCAGCTCCGCCTGAGCCAGCTCCACCTGAGCCAGCAGGTCTTCAGCGGGGAACCGACGCCGGGACCGGGGCGTCCAAAGGGCATGCGGATCCTGACCAGCCTCCTCGCCGCCGGCCTCCTCGTGGCTGGGCTGGCGAGCTGCGGCGAGGGCGGCGCGACCGCGACCGACGCACCGCGCGAGTCCCCGTCCGTGTCGCCATCAGCGTCGACCGACGTCCCGCTCACGGTCGGGACCTATCCGGAGTACCCCAACACCGACTACGACTACACGCTGCGGGTCAGTTGCTACTGCCCGAATGCGGGAGAGCCGATGCGGATCTCAGTGCGGGACGGCGAGGCGGTCTCGGCGGTCTTCCTGCGCGGGGGGCTCGAGCACCACGCCGGTGACCCGGTCGAGGGCCCGTGGGCGGAGATCACGCTGGCCGACGTCATCGCGGCGGCCAACGACACCGAGGCCGACCGAGTGGACGTCACCTGGCCCAGCGGGCAGGACTACCCCACCAGCGTGTGGGTCGACCGCGATGAGATGGCCGCCGACGAGGAGGTCGGCTACGAGGTGCGCCGGGTCGTGCCCGTGGAGTGACGTCGTGCCCATGGAGTGACACGACGCTACGGCGTCACCGAGGGGCTCAGCGCAGTTTGTAGTCCTCCAGCAGCCGCCGGCCGATGATCATCCGCTGGATGTCGGCGGTGCCCTCGCCGATGAGCAGCATCGGCGCCTCACGGTAGAGCCGCTCGATCTCGTACTCCTTGGAGAAGCCGTAGCCGCCGTGGATCCGGAAGGAGTCCTCCACGACCTGGGAGCAGTACTCCGAGGCGAGGTACTTCGCCATCCCCGCCTCGAGGTCGTTGCGCTCGCCGGAGTCCTTCTTGCGGGCCGCGCGCACCATCATCTGGTGCGCCGCCTCCACCTTGGTGGCCATCTCGGCCAGCCGGAACAGCACCGCCTGGTGCTCGGCGATCTTCTTGCCGAACGCCTCGCGCTGCTGCGCGTACGCGGCGCCGAGCTCGAAGGCCCGGTTCGCGACCCCGCAGCCACGGGCCGCGACGTTGACCCGGCCCACCTCCACGCCGTCCATCATCTGGTAGAAGCCGCGCCCGGGAGCGCCGCCGAGGATCTGCTCCGCGGAGATCCGGTGGCCCTCGAACACCATCTCGGTGGTGTCGACGCCCTTGTAGCCCATCTTGTCGATCTTCCCGGGGACGGTGACACCTGGCGCGGTCTCGCCGAAGCCCGGCTCCTTCTCGACCAGGAACGTGGACATCTTGCGGTAGACGCTGGCGTCCTCCACGGCCCCCTCGTCGGTGCGCACCAGCACCGCGACCAGGTTGGCGGATCCGCCGTTGGTGAGCCACATCTTCTGGCCGTCGATCGTGTACGTCGTCGCGGCGCCGGCGTCGTCCCGGTCGGCCACCACGGCCTTCGTGGTGATCGCGGCGACGTCGGAGCCGCAGCCGGGCTCCGACATCGAGAACGCGCCACGGACCTCACCCTCGGCCATCCGGGGCAGGTACTTCTGCTTCTGCTCCTCGGTGCCGTGCTGGAGCAGCATGTAGGCCACGATGAAGTGGGTGTTGATGATCCCCGACACGCTCATCCAGCCGCGGGCGATCTCCTCCACGGCCAGGGCGTAGGTGAGCAGCGACTCACCGAGACCGCCGTACTCCTCGGGGATCATGAGGCCGAACAGGCCGAGCTCCTTGAGCCCCTCGACGATCTCGGTGGGGTACTCGTCGCGGTGCTCCAGGTCGGTCGCCACCGGCAGAATCTTCGCCTCGACGAACTGTCGGACCGCCTTGAGGATCTCGATCTGGTCCTCGGTCAGTCCCTCGGTCTCGCACAGCCGGCCCATGCGAGCACGCTACTTGAATCCACCGGGCCTGCCCCCGGCCACAGGGTGCGGCCTTCGTCACAGGCCACCCGTCAGGAAGGGCCCGTCAGCGGGACCCCACGAAGATGTTGAAGTCCTGACGGTTGTTGACCTGGCTGCCCGGGATGACCGGGAGCTTCAAGACGGCGGTCACCAGGTTGGCCACCGTGGCGGTGCGGATCGGCTGGCCGGCCGTGCGGTACCCCACCCGGGCCGTGCCGGGGTCGCTGTAGGCGGGGTTGATGGCGTACAGGTCGGCTCCCGCAACGACGTCCGGCCCCCAGACCAGCAGGGGCACCGTGTAGGTGCTGGGCGCCGAGGGGTCGGTCTGCGTCGTCCCCACGCCGCCACCGTCGGCGGTCACGACGACCAGGGTGCTCGCCTTGAGCGAGGGGCTCGCCGAGACGGTGTCGAGCAGCCGGCCCACCATGGCGTCGACCTCGGTCAGGGTCCGCATGTAGCGGGGCCGGTGCCAACCGCGCTCCCGGCCGACGTCGGCCAGCATCGAGACGTGGGCGAAAGTGAACGCCTTCGGCGCCTTGGCCACCATTCTGGTGAGCCGGTTGGCCAGCCGCTGGTCGTCGGGGGTCTGGACGACCCGGGTGATCTTGTTCCGGCCGTCATCGAGGCCGTAGGGGTCGAGTCCGCCATTGGTCGCGTCCCAGCTGCGGGCAACGAACTGGATCTGCGGCTTGCTGGACAGCAGCGCGGTGCGCTGCCCGAAGTTGTGGACCAGATCGTAGGTGCTGGAGATGTAGCGCCCGGCGGTGGCCCGGACGGTCGAGCCGTTGTCCACGTTGCTGCGGACCCCGTGGCCTCCGGCGCTGACCCGCACCCGCCGGCCGGTGAGCATGCTCATGATGTTGGGCAGGCTGGTGGTCCGCTCGGTGGCGGTGCGCGCGTTCAGGGTGGAGGCGCCCTGGGCCATCATCCGGTAGAGGTTCGGGGCCCGGGTGGCGCCGGCCCGGCGGACCGCACGGGAGCTGAGGCCTTCGACGTCGATGACGACGATCCGCCGTACCGAGGACGCCTGCATGGCGGGCGGCGGGATGCTGGCCGTGGCCATGACGACCGGGTGGTCGGTCGTCTGGCTCACCAGAGCGTCCTTCCGGGCGGTGTAGCTGGTGAAGGCGACCTCCGCGCTGCCCATGATCCAGTCGATGCGCGTTGGCACCGGCGGCGTGCACACGCCGTCCAGGTAGGTGCCGCCGTCGGCCGCGTGCAGGTCGGTGGTCGACACCACCGGGCAGAAGAACTTGGCCTTGTCGTTCATGTCTCCGAGGAAGAAGACCGGGACCTCGGGCGACTCCGTCCGCAGCTGGTTGATCAGCTGGACCTGGATCGCGACCGCCTTGTCGCGCCAGCGCTGCGCCGGGCCGCGGACGCTGGCCGGGTTGTGGGTGTTGAGGACGTAGATCTGCTGGCCGGTCGCCCGGTTCTCGAGGCGGACCACCGGGCGGTGCTGCATCCGGCCGTGGAAGTACGGCGCCCGGTAGGTCATCGCGTCCACCAGCGACCACTCCGAGAGCCGCCACGCGATGGAGTTGGAGCGGGCCGGCCCGTCGAGACGGATCCCCGGGTAGATCCCGAACTCGGTGCTCTTCAGCTGCTGAAACCGGTCGTACTGGGGGCGCTCCATCTCCTGGAACCCGATCACGTCCAGCCCGTCCTGCTCGATGATCTGCGTGGCCCAGGCCATCCGGCGCTTGCCGGAGGCGAACTGCGGCTTCTTCCCCCGGGGCTTGGTGTGCGCCGCCCCCAGCAGGTTGAAGGAGCTGATCTGGAAGACCGTGGCGGCGGCCGGCTGCTCGGCGAGCCGTCCGCTGGCCCGCTCGGCCGCGCCCGCGGGCGAGCCGGGGGCCGACGTCAGGGCGAGGGCCAGGGCCAAGACGCCACCCAGGAGCGCGAGCCGGCTCCCCCTCGGGGGGTGGGCACGACGAACGGAGGGGCGGAGGGCGGTGGTCGACATGAGCCTGCCTGGGGAAGTCCGACGGGGTTCTGGGCCGACGCGACCGATGTGACCCGGCAGCGCCTGCGGGGTCAGTGTTACTGGTGTTACGTAAGGGGCGCTACCGTTTCGTGGTAACTACAATCGTGTGATTCTCCGGCCCCCGCGGGAGCGGCTCCGTCGGCCGCTCGCCACCGGTCCTCAGGAGGGGTTGACGGTGGCGTCGGCCCAGATCAGCGGGTGGTCGGTGGCGCGGGACACCAAGCCGCCCTTGACCCGGTTGTGGTTGGCGAAGGTGATGCTGGCGGAGCCGAAGATCCAGTCGATAGCCATGTTGCCCGGAGGCTGGCACGAGCCGCCGGTCGAGCCCCCGTTCGAGGCCTTCATGCTCGTGCTCGCCGTGAACGGGCAGAAGAACGCCGACTTGTCGTTCATGTCGCCGGTCAGGATCAGCGGGGTGCCGGCGCTGGTGAGCTGGTTCGCGAGCGCGGCCTCCTTCGCCGTCGCGGCACGACGCCACTTCTCGGCCGGGCCACGGGTGCTCGCCGGGTTGTGGAAGTTGGCGAACCACACCTCCTGGCCGGTGCCGAGGTGGCGGAGCTTCACGTAGGGCATCGGCTTGAGCTGACCGTGGAAGTAGGGGATCGGGATGGTGTGCCCCTCGACGTAGGTCCACACATCGCTGCGCCAGACCACGGAGTTGGCCAGAGCCGACTTGCCGACGGCCAGACCCGGCCACACGGCCCAGCCCGGCGAGTTGCGCCGGAACGCCGCGAGCTGGGGCGGCTCGAGCTCCTGCAGCCCGGCCACGGACACGTTCGTGTTCTTCAGCAGGCTCATCGCCCAGCCCATCCGGACCTGTCCGTCGGCGAAGCGGGGCTTGTTGCCGCGGGCCGTGGTGTGCGCGTGGCCGAGGATGTTGAAGGTCGCCACCCGGAAGGTGGTGGGCGGTAGCAGGGCGCGCTCGGTGCGGTCGCGCAGACCGGCGCCGTTCTTGCCGCTCCCCTGGCCACCGCGGAGCCGCTCCAGGGTGGTCACCGGCATGATGATGCGCATCGCCGGTGCGTCGGCGGCGCCGACGTACTCGACCTCAGACTCTTCCGCCAGCTTGGCATCGGCCGCACCGGAGTCGGCTGCTCCGGAGGTGTCCGCACCGTTCTCGTCGGAGCCCGCCCCCTCGGAGTCGGCCCCGTCGGAGCCGGCGGTCGGCGCGGCGGAACCGCCCGCCACCTCCGGGGCGGCGCCGACGGCATCGAGCGAGACGTTCTGCTCCGAGGGCCCGGCCAGCACGCCGACCGACACACCCGCCACCGCGGCGGTGATGACGACCGCGATGGCGGCGCTCGTCGCCACGACCCGGCCCAGCCTCAGGCGAGGACGGCGCGCATGCCGCGACATGGACGATCCTCTCTGCTGCTGAGGTCGGGGGTGACGTCGAAGCCTCACTCTACCTGCGGCCCCCGCCGTCACACATTCGAACCGGCAGGCTCACCCGGCGTGACCCGACGCCCCTCGCGGCACCGCGATCGGGGCCGTCCAGACCGGTACCGTGTGGCCGTGACCACCGCCCCGAACCGTGTGTACGCCGCCCGCCTGGTGGGGCTGCCGGTGTTCGACCCGCGCGGTGACCAAGTGGCGAAGGTGCGGGACCTGGTGGTCGCGGTGCGCTCCGAGGCCAGCCAGCCGCGGGTGCTCGGGCTGGTCGCCGAGGTGTTCGGCCGACGACGGATCTTCGTCCCGATGACCCGGGTCACCACCATCGAGAGCGGAGAGGTCTACATCACCGGACTGCTCAACATGCGCCGCTTCGAGCAGCGGCCCACCGAGACGCTGGTGGTGGGCCAGATCTTCGACCGGCAGGTCGTCATCAAGGAGTCGGGCGTCCGCGGCACCATCTTCGACGTCGCGATGGAGCAGAGTCGGACCCGGGACTGGGTGCTGAGCCGGGTGGCGGTGCAGGAGCCCGGTCGCGGCCTGCGTCGTCGCGGCCAGACCCACGTGGTGGCCTGGAACGCCGTGGAGGGGCTCTCCCAGCACCACGAGGGTCAGGCCGCCACCCAGCTGATCCACGCGATCTCCGAGATGCGCCCGGCCGACGCGGCCAGCACGCTGCACGACCTGCCCCAGGAACGACGTACCGCAGTGGTCTCCGCCCTCGACGACGAGACCCTCGCCGACATCTTGGAGGAGATGCCCGACGCGGACCAGGTGGAGATCCTCAGTCGGCTCGACCCGGAGCGGGCGGCGGACATCCTGGGCGAGATGTCCGCCGACGACGCCGCCGACCTGATCGCCGATCTCCCGCCCGAGACCGCCGCCACGCTGCTGGAGCTGATGGAGCCCGACGATGCGGAGGACGTGCGCCGGCTGATGGTGTACGGCGAGGAGACCGCGGGCGGGATGATGACCCCCGAGCCGGTGATCTTGCCGCCCGACGCGACCGTGGCCGAGGCGCTCGCCCACGTGCGCCGCGAGGAGCTGCCGACATCGCTGGCGGCGCAGGTCTACGTGTGCCGCCCACCCCTGGAGACCCCGACCGGGCGGCTGCTCGGCCTGGCCCACATCCAGCGGCTGCTCCGGGAGCCGCCCTCGGCCCTGGTGGCCGGCGTACTCGACCAGGAGACCACCTACATCCACGCCGACGCCACCATCGAGGACGTCGCCGCTCACATCGCCTACTACAACCTGACCGCGGCGCCCGTGGTCGACGACCAGGGTCGGCTGCTGGGGGCGGTGACCGTCGACGACCTGCTCGACCACCTGCTGCCCGACGGTTGGCGCGACCACGCCGCCGACCTGCAGGACGTCGACACAGCGGTGGGTGAGCGCGGATGAGCGAGACGCGCAGCACCCGGGGTCGGCTGGACACCCCGCGCGAGGCCCGGCGCCCGCTGCTGCGCCGCCCGGACCCCGAGTCGGACGCGATCGGGATCTTCGCCGAGCAGTTCGCCCGGTTCATGGGCACCGCCCGGTTCCTCTTCTACATGACGCTGTTCGTGGGCGTCTGGCTGAGCTGGAACGTGCTGGCCCCGGAGCGGTTGCGCTGGGACGAGTACCCGTTCATCTTCCTCACCCTGATGCTGAGCCTGCAGGCGTCGTACGCCGCGCCGCTGATCCTGCTCGCCCAGAACCGGCAGGAGGTCCGCGACCGGGTGCTGGGCGAGCAGGACCGGCAGGCCAATGCCCGGGCCCATGCCGACATGGAGTACCTCGCCCGAGAGGTCGCGTCGCTGCGGATGGCGGTCGGCGAGGTCGTCACCCGCGACTTCCTGCGCTCGGAGCTCCGCTCACAGCTCGAGGACCTCGAAGCCCAGCAGCCGGAGCCCGACGCAACGTCGTCGTGAGCGGCCGCCCCGGCCACCGTCGTCTGTGACCCGCGCGGCTACGCTGGGACATCATGGACACCCCCACTCTTGAGCAGGTCACCGCTGCGCTCGGTCGCGTCAACGACCCCGAGATCAAGCGGCCGATCACCGAGCTCGGGATGGTCGAGGCGGTCGACATCGCCGCCGACGGCAGCGTGGACGTCGGCGTCCTGCTCACCGTGGCCGGCTGCCCGCTCCAGCAGACCATCACCCGGGACGTGTCCGCCGCGGTTTCCGCGGTGCCGGGCGTGACCGGCGTGGAGGTGCGGCTCGGCGTGATGTCCGACGAGCAGCGCGCGGAGCTGCAGCAGACGCTGCGCGGCGGCCAGGCGCAGCGGGAGATCCCGTTCGCCCAGCCCGGGTCGCTCACCCGGGTGATCGCGGTCGCCAGCGGCAAGGGCGGCGTCGGAAAGTCGTCGGTCACGGTCAACCTGGCGCTGGCGATGGCCGCCGACGGCCTCCGGGTGGGCGTGGTCGACGCCGACATCTACGGGCACTCGGTGCCCGCGATGCTCGGCGTCGCCGACCAGCGCCCCACCCAGGTGGAGGAGATGATCATGCCGGTGCCGACCCCCTCCGGGGTGTCGGTGATCTCGATCGGCATGCTCAAGCCACGCCGCGACCAGGTGGTCGCCTGGCGCGGGCCGATGCTGGACCGGGCGCTCGTGCAGATGCTGGCCGACGTCTACTGGGGGGACCTCGACGTACTCCTGCTCGACCTGCCCCCGGGCACCGGTGACGTGGCCATCTCGTTGGGCCAGCACCTCCCCAACGCCGAGGTCGTGGTGGTCACCACCCCGCAGGCGGCCGCCGCTGAGGTGGCCGAGCGGGCCGGCACGATGGCCTCGATGCTGCACCAGCGAGTGGTGGGTGTGCTCGAGAACATGGCCTTCCTCCCCTGCCCGCACTGCGGCCCCGAGCACCCGATCGAGGTCTTCGGAACCGGTGGTGGCGAGCGGGTGGCGCGCACGCTGTCGGAGCGGTTCGGGTACGACGTCCCCTTGCTCGGCCGAGTGCCGCTCGACGTCTCCCTGCGCGAGGGCGGAGACGCGGGCAAGCCCATCGTGGAGTCCGACCCGGCCGCGCCGGCGGCCGAGGAGCTGCGCCGCATCGCCGGCGCGCTCGCCGGGCGGGGTCGCGGGCTGGCGGGTCGCCAGCTCGGGCTGACGCCGACGAGTAAGTTCTGAGCCGTGTTCGGTGTCGGGCTGCCTGAGCTGGCGGTGATCGCGTTCATCGCGGTGCTCGTGGTCGGACCCGAGCGGCTGCCGGACCTGGCCCGGCAGGCCGGCCGGATGCTGCGCCAGGTCCGACGGATGGCCAACTCCGCGCGCGACGAGCTGCGCACCGAGCTCGGTCCGGACTTCGCCGACCTGGAGCTGCGCGACCTGGACCCGCGCACCATCGTCCGCAAGCACATCATCGAGGCGATGGAGGAGGACGACGAGGAGCCGGCACCGAAGAAGCCGGCCCGCGAGCGTCCGCTCGCCTTTGGCGAGATCCCACCCTTCGACACCGACGCGACCTGACCCCGGCCGGGGCTGCCTAGCCCGGGCGGAGCTCAGCGAAGGCTCTGGACCGCCGCGAGGGCCTCGAACGCCACCAGCACCCCCCGTCCGGAGACATCGGTGACCTCGGCGAAGTCCCGGCCGACCCGTCCGACCACGGCGTCGTACCGCTGGCCGTCCACGCAGTGCAGCAGGCACCGGTCGCCGGAGTCCGCGAGCCGACGCAGCGCGGAGCCGAGCCCGAGCCGGGCCACCGGAGGCCAGGCGAGCTCCGCGACGGCACGGTCGGAGCCCCCGGAGAGCGCCACCACCGAGGCGATTCGCACGATCCAGTCCTGGCCGTGCGCCTCCAGCAGGAACCACCCGTCGGCGACCCGGGACACCCGGCCGGTCAGAGGACCGTGCCCGAGCAGCGTCACCGTGACCTCGCTGTCGACGGACGCCATCAGCCGGGCGCCGAGGGAGACGGTGGAGTACTCGGCACGGCTCCGGTCGACCAGGTCCACCTCCCGCTCCGCGTCGTAAGCGGCCTCCGCCTGCAGTTCCAGCTCGTCGAACAGCGCGAAGAGCTCCTCCTCCCAGCCCATGGGTCGACCCTCCCACGGCACCGTTTCCGCCGGCACCCTCCCACCGGCACCCTCCCAACCGACTCAGCGTCGCCCTGTGGAAAGCCGGTTGACTCAGACGCCGAACGGGTCTTCAATCCACCAAAGAGCGGGTCATGGATTCAAACTGAGGTAAACGGTACTCAATGGACGTTCTCGGGCATCTGCGGATCCTGGTGGTGTGGCTGGCCTGCACCCTGCTGACGGGGGGTGTCGCCGCCCTCGCGGTGCCGGACCAGGTCCGCGCCGGGCTCGCGCTGGCCGGGGCCGGGGAGGCCCCGACGTTCGTCGCCCTGCTGACGGCGTTGGCCGGGATCGTCGCGACGGTCACGGCGGCGTGGCTGTGGGGCGTGGTCACCCTGGTGGCGGTGGCGGGCCTGCGTGGGATCCGACTGGGCCGGGTGCGGACCTGCCCGGAGGCGATCCGTCGGCTGCTTGCCGCGCTCTGCGGCCTGGCGCTCACCGGCACGCTGACCGGCACCCTGGCGGCGCCCGCTGCCACGGAGCCGGCCCGGCCGCGCTCCCCCGTCCCGGTGCTGGTCCGGGGGCTGACCCTGCCGGACCGGGTCGAGTCGCTGCCCGGCTCTCCGGTCCCCGGCTCCCTGCTGCCCGACTCCCTGGTAGTGGTCCCCGGCGACACCTTGTGGGGCCTGGCCGCAGCCACCCTGCCACGGGGCGCCGAGGACGCCGCCATCAACCAGCGCTGGCACCACCTGTACCGGGAGAACCGCGCCACCATCGGCCCGGACCCGGACCTGATCTTCCCCGGCACCCGCCTGGCCCTGCCCGTCGCGTGGGGCCCGACCGGAGAGGAACCACGATGAGTCTGACGCCGCTACTGCCACCGCTCGTGTCGGTCGGCAGCGTCCAGGGGACCCTGGCGCTCCGGCTCGAGCCGAACCAGGATCTGCCGTTCCCGCCCGCGGAGGTGGTGGCGGTAGGCCCCGGCCCGGAGGGCATGACTAGTGAACGGGTCCGCCGACGCAGGGTCGCCGAGTGGGCGCGTCTCTACGCCCAGGCGGTCATCGAGATCATCGAGGGCGACCGCCCGCTCAGCCAGCTGCTGCGTTGGAGCGCGCCGGAGGTCTACAACGACCTGGCCCGCCGCGCCCAGCTCATCGCCCGCGCCGCCGGCCACCAAGCCGGGCTCGGCGGGCGACCCGGTCCAGTGGTCCGGGCGCACGTCCAAGGGGTGCGGACCTGCTTCGTGGGCCCGGACTCGGTCGAGGTCAGCGTGCACGTGCGACACGGCGAACGGTCCCGGGCGCTCGCGGCGCGCTTCGACCTGGTCGCCGACCGCTGGCAATGCACCGCCCTGGAGTTTGCCTGAGCAGTCGGGTGCGGAGCACCCGACGTGGGCTCAGGCAGGTTGAGCAAGCGCGCGACCGAGCCCGCGAGGTCGCGACCGCGCGTCGAAACCCTGAGCAGTCGACTGCGGAGCACCCGACGCGTGGGCGATCAGCGTGTGAAATTCGGCAGCATGTGCCGGAGATCCCACGCTGTCCGTGCAACTGAGCTCAACCAGCGGAACGCTCGCTCCTCAACCAGCGGGGGACGCTCGCTCAGCCGGGTCGGCCGCCATTTGCGGCTCTTGTGACACGTCCGTGGGTGTTGCTCATCAGTGACTGGCGGTGGGTGGTTGCCGCCCCCAGCGCT
>CAZKEZ010000068.1:0-11206 GCA_964551905.1 uncultured Nocardioides sp.
TCGGCTTCCCCGGCGAGACCGAGGAGGACTTCCAGGCCACCCTGGACGTGGTGCAGCGGGCCCGGTTCTCCGGGGCGTTCACGTTCCAGTACTCCAAGCGGCCAGGCACCCCTGCCGCCGACCTCCCCGACCAGGTGCCGCCGGAGGTCGTGCACGAGCGGTACGAGCGGCTCGTGACGCTGGTGAACGACATTGCCTGGCAGGAGAACAAGCGTCTCGTGGGCACGAAGGTGGAGCTGATGGTCGCCCAGGGTGAAGGCCGCAAGGACGCTGCCACCCACCGCCTGAGCGGTCGCGGCCCGGACAACCGCCTGGTCCACTTCGCGGCCGAGCCGGTCCGCCCCGGTGACATGGTGACGGTCGAGATCACCCGTGCCGCGCCACACCACCTGATCGCCGATGGTCCGGTGCTGGCGGTACGCCGGACCCGGGCCGGCGACGCGTGGGAAGCCCGGACCGCGCCCCGCTCCCCGGCGGTCGCTCTCGGGATGCCGGCGCTGCCCGGCCGCTGATCGCACCACTGTGGACCTATCGGGGGTGCGCGAGCCGTGTGCTCCGCGTGGCTACGTTGAGTCAGCACTCGATCGGTCCACACTTCTGCGCCGGGCACTGTGAGCACGCCACCCGCGGCCTGTGGATGACGCCGACGCCCCCGGCCCAGATCGGTCACGCTGGCCCTGTGGCGGTCGAGGTCCTGCGTGAGCTGGGTGGTGTGTCCACCTGGGGCACCTTGCAGCGCCTCGTCGGGCGGGCGGCGATCGAGCGGGCGGTGCGTGCCGGCGATGTGGTCGTCGATGCCCGCGGTCGCTACAGCCTGCCCACCGCCGACGCCGCCCGCCGGGCGGCCAACCGGCTCTCGGGGGTGGTGTCCCACCGCAGCGCAGTTGCAGCGTGGGGGTGGGAGCAGCAGCGGGTCCCCGAGATTCCTGAGGTCACCGTCCCCAAACACCGGGTGCTCGGTGCCGAGCGGCGCCAGGGTGTCCGGGTGTTCGTGGCGGACCTGACCCCGGAGGACGTCGTCGACGGAGTCACCAGCCCCGAGCGGACCGTCGTCGATTGCCTGCGCTCCCTGCCCTTCGTCGAGGCACTGCCCATCGCGGACACGGCGCTCCGGGCAGGGATGAGCTCCCAGAGACTGACCGCGGTGGCCACCCAAGCACGCGGACCGGGCTCGGCTCGGGTGCGGACGGTCGCCGAGGCAGCCTCACCCCTTGCGGCGAACGTCTTCGAGTCGGTGCTCCGGGGTCTGGCCCTGCAGGCAGGCCTGCGGGTCCGCCCGCAGGTGCCTCTCTACGCCGACGGCTTCCTCGGCCAACCGGACCTCGTTGATGCCGACCGGCGGCTGGTGCTGGAGGCCGACTCGTTCGCCTGGCATGGCAACCGGGCGGCCCTGCGGCGTGACACCCACCGCTACAACGCCTTCGTCGTCCATGGGTGGCTGGTGCTGCGGTTCGCTTGGGAGGATGTGATGCACGACCCGGAGTACGTGCTGCGCGTGCTCAAGACCGTGGCACAAACGTGGACCGAAGGCCGCTGTCTGGTGTGCGGTGCCGCGTGAGCGCCTGGTGGCAGTGGCGGATCGGTCCACAGTTGTGCGGGGTCAGAACCCGAACGTGAGGTACGGCGGGAGCGACCCGGAGCGGAGTCTCTCCAGCACTACCCGCTCGTGTGGCACCACCGGATCGGGCAACGCGTCGAGGTCGCACCAGCGCAGCTCCGCACACTTGGCCGGCTCGAGGATCCGAGGCTCACCGGCCCACGACCTGGCGAGGAAGAAGAAGTCCACCCGCTCGTCGATCGGGAGGTCGCCGCGGGTCCGGTGCATGGTGGTGACGAACTCCAGCTCCAAGTCGTCGACGCCGATCTCCTCCCGGGCCTCACGCCGGGCGGCGTCGTACGCCGTCTCGCCCCGCTCCACGTGCCCGGCGGCAGCGGCTGCCCAGTGGCCGTCCATGAACCCGGTGTTCTGGCGCAGCTGGAGCAGCACCTCGCTGCCGCGAATCAGCAGGACGTAGGTCGCCGGGACGACGACGAATCGCTCGTGGTTCAGGGGATGTCGTCGTTCTTGCCGTCGAGCGAGTCGAGGGCGTCCTTGGCCTTCTCCGCACCCAGGTCGACCTTGTCGCCCAGCTTCCCGCCGGTCTTCTGGTCGATCACGTCAGCGGCCTTGTCGATGCCGTCGGAGACCTTGTCGCCGTGCTGGTCGACCAGGCCCTCCAGCTTGTTCTTGGCGTCGTCGAGAAAGCTCATCCCCGCTCCTTCGTGCTCGCCGGGCGTGTGCCCGGATCCTGAAAGACTAATGCCATGCCTCCCCGGATCGTCGCCGTCGTCGGGGCGACCGCGACGGGCAAGACCGGGCTGTCCCTCGACCTCGCCGAGCGGGTGGGCGGCGAGATCGTGAACACCGACGCGATGGCGGTGTACCGCGGCATGGACATCGGCACCGCCAAGCCGGCAAAGGCCGAGCGCCGCGGCATCCCGCACCACCTCCTGGACCTGCTCGAGGTGACGGAGCCGTTGACCGTTGCGGAGTTCCAGGCGCGGGCCCGCGCGGTGATCCAGCAGGTCCGCGACCGCGGAGCGACCCCGATCCTGGTCGGCGGCTCGGCCCTCTACACACGGGCGGTCCTGGACCGCTTCGAGTTCCCGGGCACCGACCCGACCATCAGGGCGCGCTGGGAGGCCGAGCTGGAGCGGGTCGGCGCCCCGGCCTTGCATGCGCGGCTGCAGGAGGTCGACCCAGCGGCCGCGGCCGGCATCCGGGTCGAGAACGGTCGCCGGATCGTCCGGGCGCTGGAGGTGATCGAGCTGACCGGCCGGCCGTTCTCGGCCACCCTGCCGAGCCATGAGTACGCCGACCCGGCGACCGTCCAGATCGGGCTCGACATCGACCGCACCACCCTCGACGACCGGATCGAGCAGCGGGTGCAGGGGATGTTCGACGCCGGTCTCGTCACCGAGGTCGAGCGGTTGCTCGAGGCCGGGCTCGAACGCGGTCGGACCGCCAGGGAAGCGATCGGCTACCGCCAGGTGGCGGCGTACCTCCGCGGTGAGGTCACCCTCGACGAAGCCCGCGAGCAGACGGTGCGGGCCACCCGACGGTTCGCGCGCCGGCAGGACTCGTGGTTCCGCAAGGATCCCCGGATCGTCTGGATCCCACACGATGCGCGGGACCACCTCGAGAGGGCGCTGGCTGCGCTGGACTGAGGGCGCAACACTGGCCCGATGGCCACCATCTACTACACCGCTACGTCCATGGACGGCTTCATCGCCACGGACGACCACTCGCTCGAATGGTTGCTCTCCCGAGACATCGACCACGAGGGTCCGTTCGGGTTCAGCTCTTTCATGCCGGGCGTCGGTGCCTCCGTGATGGGTGCCAACACCTACCAGTGGATGCTCGACAACCTGACGGACGAAGAGCAGCCGGCGACCGGACGGTCCTGGGTGATGACGCACCGGGAGTTCCCGGAGAGCGAGGACGTGACGTTCACCTCCGCACCGATCGAGGAGGTGCATGCCGAGCTGGTGGCCGAGGCCGGCGAGAAGAACGTGTGGATGATCGGTGGCGGCGACCTGGCCGGCCGCTTCGCGAGGGCCGGGCTGCTGGACGAGATCTGGGTCCAGTACGCACCCGTAGCGCTGGGCTCGGGGGCGCCGATCCTGCCCCATCATGTCGAGCTCCGACTGGTTGAGGTGGCGCACAACCGGGACTTCGTGTGCGCCCGGTACGGCGTCGTGCGCTGACCGCCGGCGGGTCCTGGGTGGCACACTGAACCGGTGAGCTACCCCTTCCTCAAGGGCCACGGCACCGAGAACGACTTCGTGCTGCTGCCCGACCCCGACGGCACCGTCCACGGGGAGCTCAGCCGCGACCGGGTCGTGGCGCTGTGTGACCGGCGGGCCGGGATCGGCGGCGACGGCGTCCTGCGGCTGGTGCGCACCGCCGCGCTGGACCTGCCCGACTCGACGGCCGAGTGGTTCATGGACTACCGCAACGCCGACGGGTCGCTGTCGGAGATGTGCGGCAACGGGATCCGGGTGGTCGCGCGCTACCTGCACGACAACGGTCTGGTCAGCCAGGACCGCTTCGCGATCGCCACCCGGGACGGCGACAAGCAGCTGAGTGTCGAGGGGGAGTGGATCACGGTGGACCTCGGCCACCCGATCGTGCACGGGGAGACCAAGGTCGGACTCGGCGGCCGGGTCTGGCCGGCCGTCCACGTCTCGACCGGCAACCCGCACGCGGTCGTGTTCGTCGAGGACCTGACCGTCGCCGGCTCCCCGATGCCGGCCCCTGATCTCGACGAAGCCGTCTACCCCGACGGCGCCAACGTGGAGCTCGTGACCCGGCGCGGCGACCGACACCTGGCGATGCGCGTGCACGAGCGCGGCTCCGGCGAGACCCGGTCCTGCGGTACCGGCGCCTGCGCGGTCATGGTGGCCACCGCCGTCGCGGACGGGGCGGCCACCGGATCGACGTACCGGGTGGACGTTCCCGGCGGCACGCTCCAGGTCACCTGGACCCAGGGCGACCACGTCCTGCTCGCGGGCCCCGCCGTGCTGGTCGCCGAAGGCACCACTGACCTCTGATCAGGGGTGCAACCGCCCCGCCCTATGCTCCCGTGCATGGACATCAGCGGAGCCGCAGCACTCGTCACCGGAGGGGCATCGGGGATCGGCGCGGGAGTCGCCCGGGTCCTGGCGGAGCAGGGTGCTCGGGTCGTCGTCGCCGACCTCCAGGAGGACAAGGGCCAGGCGCTGGCCGCCGAGATCGGGGGCGAGTTCGCGCGCGTCGACGTCACCGACTCCGACCAGATCGCGGCGGCCGTCGAGCGGGCCGCCGGTCTCGGGCAGCTGCGGGTGCTGGTCAACAGTGCGGGCATCGCGCTCGCCCAGCGCACGATCGGGCGCGACGGCGAGCTCGCCTCGGCACACGACCTGTCGGCGTTCACCAAGGTGATTGCCGTCAACCTCGTCGGCAGTTTCGATGCGATCCGGCAGGCCGCCTCGGTGATGAGCCGGCTGGAGCCGACCGAGACCGGTGAGCGCGGGGCGATCGTGAACATCGCCAGCGTGGCGGCCTTCGACGGCCAGATCGGGCAGGCCGCCTACGCGGCCTCCAAGGGCGGCCTGGTCGGGCTCACCCTGCCCGTGGCGCGCGACCTGGCCGCCGCCGGGATCCGGCTCAACACGGTGGCGCCCGGGCTGATCGACACCCCGATCTACGACTTCGCCGAGGACTCCGCTGCGTTCAAGGCGGCGCTGGGGGAGAGCGTGCTGTTCCCGCGCCGCCTCGGTGACCCCGCCGAGCTCGCGTCGATGGTGGTCGAGTGCCTCACCAACTCCTACCTCAACGCCGCGACCATCCGCGTCGACGGCGGGATCCGGATGCCGCCGAAGTAGGGCCGCACCCGTCAGGCGCGCACCCGCGCCGAGGTGGGGTCGTACATCGGGCGCAGCGAGACCTCCGCGGCGTGACGACTGCCGGCGACGTCCACCTCCCACGTCCCCGCGGCCAGCCAGTCCGGAGTCACCGGCCCGCCCTGCCCGGAGACCTGGGCCAGGCCGACGGCCGAGCCGAGGGTCCAGCCGTACGACGCCGCGCGCACGTAGCCCACGGCGACACCGTCCCGGAGCACCACCTCGGCGTGGTAGAGCAATGGCTCCGGGTCGAGCAGGCGCACCTGGACGATCCGCTGGGCCATCCCGCCGGCCGCCTGGTTGGCCGCCTTGCGCGCCAGCACCGCGTCGCGGCCGATGAACCCGCCGGGCTTGTCCAGAGCCAGGGCGAAGCCGAGCCCCGCCTCCAGCGGACAGTCGGTGTTGTCGATGTCGTGGCCGAAGTCGCGGTAGGCCTTCTCCATCCGCAGCGAGCTCAGCGCCTTCAGTCCGACCGGTCGCAAGTCGTACGCCGCCCCCGCCGCCTGCACCGCGTCGTACACCGTCAGCGCGTGCAATGCGGGCACGTAGATCTCGTAGCCGAGCTCCCCGAGATAGGTGATCCGCGCCAGCACGACCGGCACCCCGGCCAGCTCCACCCGCGCCGCCGATCGGAACGGGAAGGACTCGGTCGACAGGTCGGTCGACGTCAGCCCGGCCAGCACGTCTCGCGACGCGGGCCCCTGCACGTTCAGCTGGGCGAGGTCACGGGTGACGTCGGTGATGGTCACCTCCGCGGTCTCGCCAGCCGAGGTGGCGACCCGGCGCATCCGCTCGGCCACATGGCCGTGCGCGGTGTCGGAGGCGACCACGAAGAAGTCGTCGGCGCCGAGCTTGGTGACGGTCAGGTCGGCCTCGATGCGACCGTCGTCGTTGAGCCACTGGGTGTAGGTGATGACGCCGGGCTCCCCGTCGATCGGACCCCCGGAGAGCCGGTCCAGCAGCCGGCCCGCGCCAGTGCCGGTCACCTCGAACTTGGCCATGAACGACATGTCCATCAGCCCCACGCCCTCGCGGACGGCGCGGTGCTCGGCTGCCCACTGCCCGAACCACGGCGCATGACCCCAGGTCGGAGTCGCCTCGGGTGTCACCCCGGGACCCGCGAACCAGTCGGCGCCCTCCCAGCCCGACACCTCGCGCAGGTAGCCGCCCTGCGCGACCAGCCGGTCGTGCACCGGCGAGAGCAGCGCGTCACGTGCTGTCCGCAGCTGCTTGCCGGGGGTGTGCGCGGCGTAGACGGTGCCCAGGATCTCGGTGGTGCGGGCGGCTCGGTACGCCGGCGCGAGCTGGTCGGGGCGGAACCGGTCCAGGTCGAAGCCGGTCACGTCGACATCCGGACGACCCGTCGTGATCCAGTGCGCCAGCACCCGGCCAAGGCCGCCGGCCGACAGCACGCCGACCGAGTTCATCCCGGCCGCGACGAAGTAGCCGCGGATGCCGGGCGCCTCGCCGACCGCCGGCGCCAGGTCCGGTGTGAAGGACTCGGGACCGCAGAAGAACGTCCGCACGCCCACCTCGAGGGTGACCGGCACCCGGGCCATCGCCTTCTCCAGGAACGGCGCCATCCGGTCCCAGTCGGGTGGGATCTGACCGAAGGAGAAGTCGCCCGGGATGCCGTCCACCCGCCAGGCCGCGGCCTGCGGCTCGAAGAGACCGACCATCATCCCGCCGCCCTCCTCGCGGTAGTACCCGTGCGACGACGGATCCTCGAAGATCGGCGCGTCCGGGTCGATCCCGTCGATCGTGTCGGTGATGAGGTAGTAGTGCTCGGCCGCCTGGTTCGGGATCACCAGGCCGTTGCGTTCACCGAGCTCACGCGCCCACATGCCCGCGCAGTTCACGACGTACTCGCACTCGATCTCCGCACCGTCGACGCGTACGCCGGTCACGGCGCCACGGTCGACCAGCACGTCGGTGACCGTCGCGCCCTCGACCACGCGAACGCCCAGCTGCCGAGCACCGCGGGCCAGCGAGGTCGTCAGGTCGACGGGGTTCACCCGGCCGTCCCCGGGCACGTAGAACCCGGCCAGCAGATCGTCGGTCTTCGCCCACGGGAACAGGTCGGCCATCTCGCCCGGCCCGATCTCGTGCACCTCCAGGCCGAGGTGACGCTGGAAGGCCGCGACCCGGCGGTACTCCTCGAGCCGATCGGTGTCGGCGGCCGCCTCGATCAGGCCGACCGGCCGGAAGCCGGTGGCCTGTCCGGTCTCCTCCTCGAGCCGGGCATAGAGCTCGCGGGAGTAGAGCCGGATGCCGGTGTTGGTCTCCGACGTCGAGCCGAAGCAGGTCATCAGGCCGGCGGCGTGCCAGGTGGTCCCGGAGGTGAGGCGGTCCCGTTCGAGGACCACCACGTCCGACCAGCCGGCATGGGCCAGGTGGTAGGCGACCGAGCAGCCGATCACCCCACCCCCGATGACGACGACGCGGGCACGGGCGGGCAGATCGACGGTCACCCGGACAACCTAGCGCCGGGTTAACGGGTCGCATCGCTCGGTGCGTCGACCTACCCTGGAACCGATGACGAACGCACGAGACATCGACCTGAGCGCGGCCCTCGACGCCACCCGCGGGTGGGAGGACGACGAGTTCGAGTCCGGGTACGCCGACGAGGAGACCGTCCCGCGGCTCGACGGACCGGACCCCGAGGAGGCGTCGGGCGGCGACCTGGACCTGGCGGAGCGACACGCGCTGCGCCGGGTGGTCGGCCTGCACACCGAGCTCGAGGACATCTCCGAGGTCGAGTACCGCCAGCTGCGCCTCGAGCGGGTCGTGCTCGTCGGGGTATGGACCGAGGGCTCGGTGACCGACGCGGAGAACTCGCTGGCCGAGCTCGCCCTGCTCGCGGAGACGGCCGGGTCGGAGGTGCTGGAGGCGATCTACCAGCGCCGCAACAAGCCCGACCCCGCGACGTACATCGGCCGCGGCAAGGTCGAGGGGCTGCGCGAGATCGTCCTGGCCAGCGGAGCCGACACGGTGATCTGCGACGGCGAGCTCGCACCCAGCCAGCTGCGGAACCTGGAGGACCGGCTGAAGGTCAAGGTCGTCGACCGGACCGCCCTGATCCTCGACATCTTCGCCCAGCACGCCAAGTCCAAGGAGGGCCAGGCGCAGGTCGAGCTGGCCCAGCTCAACTACATGAAGCAGCGGCTGCGCGGCTGGGGCGGCAGCCTCTCTCGCCAGGCCGGTGGCCGCGTGGGCGCCGACGGCGGCGGCATCGGCGGTCGCGGTCCGGGCGAGACGAAGATCGAGACCGACCGGCGCCGGATCAACACCAAGATCGCGCGGCTGCGCCGCCAGCTTGCGGACATGAAGGGCACCCGCGACACCAAGCGACGGGAGCGGCGCCGCAACCAGGTCCCCAGTGTGGCCATCGCCGGCTACACGAACGCGGGGAAGTCCTCGCTGCTCAACCGGCTGACCGGTGCCGGGGTGCTGGTCGAGGACGCGCTGTTCGCCACCCTCGACCCGACCACGCGGCGCACGACCACCGCCGACGGCCGGGTCTACACGATGTCGGACACCGTGGGCTTCGTCCGGCACCTGCCCCACCAGCTCGTCGAGGCGTTCCGCTCGACGCTGGAGGAGGTGGCCGACGCCGACCTCATCCTGCATGTCGTGGACGGCTCGCACCCCGATCCCGAGGGGCAGATCGCCGCGGTGCGCGAGGTGCTCGCCGAGATCGGCGCGGACCGGGTGCCCGAGCTGATCGTGGTCAACAAGGCCGACGTGGCCGACCCGATGGTGCTGGCCCGGCTCCGGCAGCGCGAGCCGCACTCGGTGGTCGTCTCGGCGAAGACCGGAGAGGGCATCCCCGAGGCCGTCGCTCGGATCGAGGGCGAGCTGCCCCGGCCCGGCGTGGAGTTCCAGGCGCTGGTCCCCTACGAGCGTGGCGACCTGATGAACCGGCTCCACCAGCACGGCGAGATCGAGTCTCTCGAGCACACTCCCACCGGCACGCTCGTGTCCGGACGGGCCCACGAGGACCTGGCGGCCGCGCTCACGTCGTACGCCGTCTGAACCGGCCGCCCGCCGGCCCTGCTAGACACCAACAGGCAGTCACCCCCCGCCTATGGCGATGGGGGTCGGCGTGCATTAAGTTGAGCAGGCCAATCAGCGGCCGCTCAGTCGGCCAGACCGGGGAAGCCCCCCGAAAGGACAACTTGTGGACAGCTTCTGGGACTTCTTCTGGCTGATGATCTGGACGTTCCTGTTCGTCGCCTACCTGATGGTGATGTTCCAGATCGTCGTGGACATCTTCCGGGACCGTGACTCCTCGGGATTCGTCAAGGCGATCTGGGTCATCTGCCTGATCTTCCTGCCGTTCATCACCGCGTTGGTGTACCTGATCGCGAAGGGCAAGGACATGACGGAGCGCCGGATGGCGGACGTCTCGGCGGCCCAGGCCGCCCAGGCCGACTACATCCGGTCCGTTGCCGGGTCGGGCGGCGGTGCTTCGGCAGCCGACCAGATCGCGCGTGCCAAGGAGCTGCTGGACTCCGGCGCCATCTCCCAGGCCGAGTTCGACCAGCTCAAGGCCAAGGCTCTCGCCTGAGTCGACTGGACCTGCCGTGATCCGCGTTCTGGAGGACATGCCGCCGGGGACCCTCGGGGTCGAAGCGGTCGGCACGGTCACCGCCGAGGACTACAGCACCGTTCTCGTCCCCGCGCTCGAGGCTGCCCTCGAGCGTGGGGACGTGCGGTTGATGTACGTGCTGGGCGATGACTTCGACTCCTACACGGCCAAGGCCGTCTGGGCGGATGCGCGGCTGGGGACCTCCCAGTGGAGGTCCTGGCAGCGCCTGGCTCTGATCTCGGACGCCGACTGGCTGGAGAACGCGGTCAAGGCGCTCGGCTGGATGATCCCCGGTGACGTCAAGGTCTTCGAGACCGACGAGGTCGCCGAGGCCAAGGCGTGGCTGGTCGGCATCGACCTCGATGACGACTGAAACAATATTCGTGAGGACCACAGGAGGATCCAGATGACCATCACCCCCGATGAGGCCGTAGGGCCCATCGACTTCGTCATTCTCGAGTTCCCGGCCGACCGGCTGGACGGCAGCGCCGCTGCCGAGCTTGCGAACCTGGTCGAGGCCGGCACCGTCCGCGTGCTCGACCTGGTGCTGATCGCCAAGGGCGCCGACGGCAACGCCGTGGCGCTCGAGGCCACCGACCCCGTCTTCGAGGCGATCTTCGGAGAGCTGACCGGAGCCCAGTCGGGCATCCTCGACGACGACGACATCGCCGAGGCGGCCGCGGCTCTGGAGCCGAACACCGTCGCCGCGGTCATCGTCTACGAGAACACCTGGGCCGCGCCGTTCGTCGCCGCCGCCCGCCGCAACGGGGGCGAGGTCGTCGCCTCGGGCCGGATCCCCGCCGCCGACGTCATCGACGCCCTCGAGGCGCTCGAGAACAACTGAGAGGACCAGACCATGCCAGGACTGCTTCGTGGAGTCGCCCGTACGGCGGTCGTCGCCGGCACCGCCAGCGCCGTGAGCGGCCGGGTGCAGCGCCACCAGGCCGAGAAGTTCGCCGAGCGGGACGCCGACATCATTGCCCAGCGCTCGCAGGCCTACCACCAGCAGGCGCCGCAGGCGCAGCCGGTGCCCCCGGCCACGACCTACGCCCCGGCTGCCGCGGTTGTTCCCGAGGCCCCCGCGCAGAACGACGTGGTGACCCAGCTCAAGCAGCTGGCCGAGCTGCGTGACCAGGGCATCCTCACCGACGAGGAGTTCGCGGCCCAGAAGGCCAAGATCCTCGGCTGACC
>CAZKEZ010000069.1:0-3686 GCA_964551905.1 uncultured Nocardioides sp.
TATGGCGCCGTTTGGGCCGGGTCGGTCAGTCGGGCGCCCAGCAGAGGCCGTAGCGCTGACCGTCTCGCCACTGCGCGGCGGTCGGCCAGTCGTAGCCCCACCGGTAGTTCAGCGAGTCCTCCGCGACCGCCTGCGCGGCGGCCTGGCACCGGTCCTGGGCCAGGTCGCGGACGGCCGCCTGGCCGGGGTAGCGCCGGCCGCGGACGTCGTACGACGCGATCGCCCGCCAGCCGTGCGGCCGGCTACAGATGACCCGCTCGAAGCGGGGCGTGCCCGGCTCGGCGGTCCCGCAGATGCCGAAGCGCGCCCGGCCCTCAGCGCTGCGCAGCACGCCGGCCACGCGGGCGGGGAGGGCTGCCAGCCGCTCCGGGCCGGCGAGCGCGATGGCGTCGCACCGGTACCAGTCCTGACCGCCATCAGACTGTTCGAGCGTCGGGGTGAACCATACGGCGCGGAACGAGGAGAGCCGTAGCTGCTGCTCCGTCGCCCCGAGGAACCGGCCGAGCCGCTCCGGGCAGGAGGCCGCCGGCTGCCGCTGCACCCGCCGCGCGTCCACCGCCAGGAGATGGCCGTCGACGACCAGATCCAGAGTCCCGACCCGGTACGTCGTGGCGGTGTGAGTACGTCGACATGTCACCGGCGGGCGTTCGGCGGTGGGGGCGAGCGCGTCGGCATACCCGAGCCGGTAGCACGCACCCACCTCCGGGCGCGGGGCGGGCGGCGCGGGGCTGGGCGTGGGCGTCGGGGAGGCGGCGGCGGAGGTCGACTCCGCGACCGAAGGCGACGCCGCGCTCCCCGCCTCGCCCCCGCCCGAGCACCCCGCCACCAGCCACCAGCCCAGCAGCGTCACGGCCACCAGCGGCCACGACGCGGCGGGCCTCCCGAGGTTCCTCGGCCGAGGGGTCACTGGTCGGTCTTCGCCCAGCACACCGACCGCCGGTTGCCGACCTTCCACTCGGCCTCGTGGAACCAGGTGTAGCCGAAGTCGTAGTCGTTCGGGTAGCCCAGCACCGCGCCCACCGACTCCGAGCAGAAGTCGCGGGTCCGGACCTCGACGACGCGGTCCCCGGGATAGTCGTCCTCGGGCTCGCCCAGCTTGATCGTGGTCACGGCCCGCCAGTCGTGTGGCTCCGAGCACGGCACCTTCACCGACCCGCTCACCGTCGGGCCCATGGCGCACACGAGCCACTCGTCGCTGGGCCGCAGCAGGAGGCCCTCCGTGCGCTCCGGCAGTTCGACGTACTCAGCGCTCTGCGGACCGCCGCCGACCAGGTCACAGCGGAACCACCGCGAGCCGTCCTCCCAGGCAGCCTCCGGCGGCCGGAACCAGGCCCAGCTCAGCACCGTGCGCATCACCGCGCTCTCGTCGGCGCCCAGGTGCTCGGCGAACGCGGGAGCGCAGGTTTGGTAGGCGAAGCGGCCGAGGGCGGGCGCGTCGTAGGTCGCGTCGGTCAGCGTCGACGGGAGCTCGCCGACGAGGAAGGTCTCGGCGGTGTGGGAGTCGTCGCACTCGACGGTGGGGGAGGTGTTGCTGGGGCGAGCGACGTCGTCGGCGGTCAGCATCCGGCACTCGCCGACCCGCGGCAGCTCGGTCCCGTCGGCGCGGTCCTCGGGCGAGCCGCTGCCGGCGCACCCGGCCAGGAGACCCAGGAGAACCATCGAGATCAGCGCTGGTGGGCCGGGGTGCCGCATCGGCAGACACACCCCCTGTGGACGACCGGCCGACACCGGCGCCGGTCCTGCGGGAGATCGTACCGTCAGCGCAGCGGCCGGACCGGGGCAGCCGATGCGCTAGGGTGAAGCCCATCATGACGCTCCGCAGCCTCCTTCTTCCTTGCCGCAGCGAGGTCTAGCTCCCGCCGGACCCCCTCGCTGCGGAGAGCGCGTGCGCGACCGGCCCCCTGCTCCTGGCGAGGACCCCTCATGACCCTGCAGCACTCCGGCTTCACCAACACCCAGCAGTCCAGCGGGATGCCGATCCAGCGCTACCGCCCGTTCGAGGCGATCGACCTTCCGGACCGGACCTGGCCGACCACACAGATCACCCGCGCGCCGCGCTGGCTGTCCACCGACCTCCGCGACGGCAACCAGGCCCTCATCGACCCGATGACCCCGGCGCGCAAGATGAAGATGTTCGAGCTCCTGGTGGCGATGGGCTACAAGGAGATCGAGGTCGGCTTCCCCAGCGCCAGCCAGACTGACTTCGACTTCGTGCGGCAGCTCGTCGAGCAGGACCGGGTGCCGGAGGACGTGACGATCTCGGTGCTGACCCAGGCCCGCGAGGACCTGATCGAGCGCACCGTGCAGAGCCTTGTCGGCATCCACCACGCCAACATCCACCTCTACAACGCGCTGGCCCCGCTGTTCCGACGCGTGGTCTTCCACGCCAGCAAGGACGAGGTCAAGGACATCGCCGTCCGCGGCACCACGCTGGTGATGAAGCACGCCGAGAACCACCTGGGCCAGACAGTCATCGGCTACGAGTACTCCCCGGAGATCTTCACCGGCACCGAGCTGCCGTTCTCGGTCGAGGTCTGCGAGGCGGTCTCCGACGTGTGGCAGCCCGACGACGGCCGCGAGATCATCCTCAACCTGCCGGCCACCGTGGAGATGGCCACCCCGAACGTGTACGCGGACCAGATCGAATGGTTCTCCCGCCAGCTCAGCCGCCGCGAGTTCACCACGATCAGCCTGCACCCCCACAACGACCGGGGTACGGCGGTCGCGGCCACCGAGCTGGCGATGATGGCCGGGGCGGACCGGGTGGAGGGGTGCCTGTTCGGCCACGGCGAGCGGACCGGGAACGTGTGCCTGGTGACGCTCGGCATGAACCTCTTCAGCCAGGGCATCGACCCGCAGATCGACTTCTCCGACATCGACGAGATCCGCCGTACGGTCGAGTACTGCACGCAGCTGCCCGTGCACCCGCGCCACCCCTACGCCGGCGACCTCGTCTACACCGCCTTTTCCGGCTCTCACCAGGACGCGATCAAGAAGGGACTCGAGGACCTCGAGCGGCAGGCCGAGGAGCGGGGCGTGCCGGTGGCCGAGCTGCCCTGGGGGGCGCCGTACCTGCCGATCGACCCGCACGACGTCGGCCGCACCTACGAGGCAGTGATCCGGGTCAACAGCCAGTCCGGCAAGGGTGGGGTCGCCTACGTGCTCAAGGCAGACCACAAGCTGGACCTGCCGCGGCGCGCGCAGATCGAGTTCAGCCGGGTGATCCAGCAGCACACCGACGACGAGGGCGGCGAGATCACCCCGGAGGAGATCTGGCAGGTGTTCTCGGCGGAGTACCTCGACCGGGAGGCGCCGCTGCGGCTGAACTCCGTGCACACCTCCTCCGCGGCGGGGGAGAAGGACGCGCTCACCGTGAACGTGTACGTCGACGGGGAACCGCACACCCTCGACGGGACCGGCAACGGTCCTATCGCGGCCTTCGTCAACGCCCTCAATGACCTGCAGGCCCGGCGGCAGGCCGCCGGGGACCCGCAGTGGGCGGGTCGCGGCGAGATCCGGGTGCTCGACTACGCCGAGCACGCGCTGTCCGCCGGAGGCGATGCGGTCGCCGCGGCGTACGTCGAGTGCGCCATCGGCGAGCGGATCCTGTGGGGCGTCGGCATCGACCCGAACATCGTCACCGCCTCCCTCAAGGCCGTGGTCTCCGCCGTCAACCGGGTCGAGCC
>CAZKEZ010000069.1:3786-10608 GCA_964551905.1 uncultured Nocardioides sp.
GGTGCTGGGTAGATTGGCCGCCATGCTGATCTCCGAGCGCATCGGGCAGTTCTTCATCGAGGGCTCCCACGGGCGGGACCGCCTGGAGTACACCGAGTACGGCTCGGGCGACGCGTGGGTCGTGCTGCTGCACGGGCAGCTGATGCCGCGCCGGATGAACGAACCGCTCGCCCGGCACCTCGCCGGTCAGGGACTGCACGTGGTGACCCTCGACCTGCTCGGACACGGAAGGTCGGACCGGCCGGCCGACCCGCTGGCCTACTCCCTCACCGACTTCGCCGACCAGGTGGTGGCGCTGCTGGACCACCTCGGTGTCGACCGGGCGGTCGTCGGGGGTACGTCGCTGGGTGCCAACGTGTCGCTGGAGGTCGCCGTACTCGCCCCCGAGCGGGTGCAGGGGCTGCTGATTGAGATGCCGGTGCTCAACAACGCGCTGGAGGCGGCGATCGTCGCCTTCGGCCCGCTGCTGTTCGCGGCCCGGTTCCTGCCGTTCACCGTGTCCGCCGTACGCGCCGTGACCCGGCCGATCCCCCGCGGCCTGGTGCCGTTCTGGGCCGGGATCGTGTTGGACACCCTCGACCAGCGACCGGACGCGATGGCGGCGGTCGTGCACGGGATGTTCTTCGGCCGGGCCGCACCGACCGCCCGTCAGCGCCGCCAGATCCAGGCCCCCGCGCTGGTCATTGGCCACCCGAAGGACCCGATCCACCCGGCCGCCGATGCCGCGATGCTCGCCGACGAGCTGCCGAACGCCCACTTCGTCCAGGCCCGAAGCTTCCTGGAGTGGCGAGTCGCTCCCGACCGCCTCGACACCCTCGCCGCCGAGTTCGTCACCTCCTGCTGGGAAACGCCGCGGCGGCGTCGCCGGGCCAGCTCCTGACCGCGGCACAATGGCCCGGTGCCCCTCTATCGTGACGAGGCGATCGTCCTGCGCACCCACAAGCTGGGCGAGGCCGACCGCATCATCACCCTCCTGACCCGGCACCACGGGCGGGTCCGCGCCGTCGCGCGGGGAGTACGGCGGACCACCTCACGCTGGGGGTCGCGGCTCGAGCCGTTCACCCACGTCGACCTGATGATCGCGGAGGGGCGCACGCTCGACGTGATCACGCAGGCAGAGACCCTCACCCCGTTCTCGGCGGGGCTGGGCCGAGACTACGACCGGTACACCGCAGGCACCGCCATGCTGGAGACGGCCGAGCGGCTGGCCGTCGAGGACAAGGAGCCGGCCGTCCAGCAGTTCCTGCTGCTCGTTGCCGGGCTGCGGGCCCTGGCGGCGGGGGAGCGGGGGCACGGACAGGTCCTCGACTCCTACCTGCTGCGGTCCATGGCGGTGGCCGGCTACGCACCCTCCTTCGAGCACTGCACGCGGTGTGGCGAACCGGGGCCACACCGGTGGCTCAACCCCTCGGCCGGCGGGGTGCTCTGCAGCGACTGCCGGCTGCCCGGCTCGGCCACCCCCGCCGCGGAGACGATCACCGTCCTCGGGGCCCTGCTCGCCGGTGACTGGGCGGTCGTGGACGCCGCCGACAAGCGCCACCTGCGAGAGGCGAGCGGCGTCGTCGCGGCCTACCTGTCCTGGCACCTCGAGCGCTCCCTGCGCTCGCTGGCCCACGTGGAGCGTTGAAACGTGCCTCCGGGCGGGTTGAAACGTTCCTGCGGGCGGGTTGAAACGTTCCTCCGGGCGGTCAAGCATTCGGTACGGCACCGCCGTACCTGCGGTCTCGTCGGGCATAGATCTCGATCGCCTCCCACAGGTGCCGACGGTCGACTTCGGGCCACAGCACATCGGTGAAAACGAACTCGGAGTACGCCGCCTGCCACAGCATGAAGTTGGATAGCCGCTGCTCGCCCGACGTACGCCACACCAGATCCGCATCGGGCAGCTCGGGGACGTAGAGGTGTCGCGCCAACGCACGCTCGTCCACCCGGTCCGCCTTGAGCCGGCCGGCCGCGACCTCACGGGCGACCGCGCGAGCTGCATCCGCCAGCTCCGACCGTCCCCCGTAGTTGACGCACATGGTCAGCGTCAGGACGTCGTTATGGCGGGTGAGCTCCTCGGCCACCTTGAGCTCGTTGATCACCGACTTCCACAGCCGCGGCGCCCGCCCGGCCCACCGCACTCTGACGCCCAGCGCGTGCATCTCGTCGCGTCGGCGTCGGATGACATCGCGGTTGAACCCCATCAAGAACCGCACCTCGTTGGGGGATCGCGACCAGTTCTCGGTGGAGAAGGCGTACGCCGAGATCGCCTTCACGCCGATCTCGATCGCGCCCTCCACCACGTCGAAGAGCGAGTGCTCGCCCCGCTCGTGGCCGACGGTGCGTGGCAGCCCCCGCTCCTTCGCCCACCGACCGTTGCCGTCCATCACGATCGCGACGTGTCCCGGCACCAGTTCGGTCGGGATTCGCGGTGGTCGCGTGCCGGACGGGTGAGGTGAAGGCGGACGAGGCGCGGGCACGACCGGCAGCCTAGTGCGCCCGGGCCGCCGTACTCACACCGCCGGAGGAACGTTTCAACCCGCCCGGAGGAACGTTTCAACCCGCCCGGAGGAACGTTTCAACAGTTCCTCAGCGGCAGGAGGGGCAGGTACCGAAGATCTCGAGGGAGTGGGAGACGTCGGTGAAGCCGTGGTCGGCGGCGATGCCGGTGGTCCAGCGTTCGACGGCCGGCCCCTCGACCTCGACGGTGGCGCCACAGGAGCGGCAGACCAGATGGTGGTGGTGGGTGTCGGAGCAGGCCCGGTAGACCGCCTCCCCGTCCTCGGTGCGCAGCACGTCCACGTCACCGCGCTCGGCGAGCAGCTGCAGGGTGCGGTAGACGGTGGCCAGACCCACCTGCGTGCCGGCCGCGGCGAGCGCGTCGTGGATCTCGCGGGCGGAGCGGAAGTCGGTGAAGCTCGCCATCGCCTCCGCGACCGCGCGCCGCTGCCGCGTCGGCCGGGGCGCGGTGCCGAGCTCGCGCTCAGTGCTCGTCATAGTGCTCCCCGTGCGGGGCGTGCCGATGGCCCCCGTGCACGTAGTCCACGTGGTCCTCGTGCGGCACGGCGACGTGGCCGCAGTCGGGTCCGTGCACGTGGTCGTGGTCGGTCACCTCGTGCGAGTCGGGGGAGCCGAGCGGGAACGGTACGGCGAGCCGCCGGCGCCGCCGGACCCAGGAGCCGAGCGGCCAGGTGAGCGCGAACCCGGCCAGCGAGAGCAGCACGATCGTCGGGCCGGGCGCGACCATGGCGTCGAAGGACAACGACATGCTCGCCGAGAGGAGGAGGCCACCGACCGAGCAGACGGCCCCGAGCACCATGGCGGCGCCGATGGTCGACCGGAACGAGCCGGTGAGCTGCTGGGCGGTCGCGACCGGCACGACCATGAGAGCGGAGACCAGCAACAGGCCGACGGTACGCATGGACACGGTGACCGTGACGGCGGCGAGCACGGCCACCAGCAGGTTGTAGAAGCGCACGTTCAGCCCGGCCACCCGGGCGAAGTCGGGGTCCTGCGCGACTGCGAACAGCTGCGGCAGCAGCCCCAGCGAGCAGACCAGGAGCACCACGGACAGGATGAGCGTCACGCGCACGTCGGTGGCCGACACACTGAGGATCGAACCGAAGAGGTACTCCTGGAGCCGGGCGGCACTCTGACCCGCGATCCCCGTGATCATCACTCCGGCCGCCAGGCCTCCGTAGAAGAGCAGGGCCAGCGCGACGTCGCCGTTGGTGTGGCCGATGTCGCGGATCACCTCGATGGCCACGGCGCCGACAATGGCCACCACCACGGCGGTCCACGTGGGGGAGGTGCTGGTCGCGAGACCGATGGCGACCCCGGTGACGGCGACATGGCCGAGCCCGTCACCCATCAGGGAGAGCCGCCGCTGGACCAGGAAGGTGCCGATGGTGGGCGCGGCCAGCCCGGTCAGGAAGGCCGCCAGCAGCGCCCGCTGCATGAAGTCGAACGCCAACAGCTCGCTCACAGCTCACCTCCCGGAGGGTCCTCCGCGAACCGCCTGTGCTCTGCCCGCGCGACCAGCTCCGGGTCGGGAAGGTCGAGCGGTGACTCCACGTGGGGGACGTGGTCGTGGTGCGACGGACGCGGATGGTGGTGGGCGTGCGGGTGGTCGCCGAACTCGGCCTGGTGGACCGCGTGGTCGTCCAGCGGTGCCCCGTCGTAGGCGACCCGCCCGTCGCGCATCACCACAGCGCGCGTGACCAGGGGCGCCATCGGCCCCAGCTCGTGGGCGACAAGCACGACGGTGGCGCCGTGGGCGGAGAGCAGCCGCAGCGTCTCAGCCAGCACCTGCTGGTTGGGCAGGTCGACGCCCGCGGTCGGCTCGTCGAGGAACAACAGGTCCGGCTCGGAGGCCAGCGCCCGCGCGATCAGCACCCGCTGCTGCTGGCCGCCCGACAGCGTCGAGACGCCGTCCCCGGCGCGGTCGGCGAGACCGACCACGTCGAGCGCGTTCATGACCGCGGCCCGGTCGGTGCGCGTCATCGGCCGGAACAGTCGCCGGTGGGTCAGCCGGCCGGCCGCGACCACCTCGCGCACTGAAGCGGGCACGCCGCCGGCGGCACCGGCCCGCTGCGGCACGTACCCGATCCGCGACCAGTCCCGGAAGTCCTCCAGTGGTACGTCGAAGAGCCGGACCGTGCCTGACGAGAGGGGTCGCAGCCCGGTGAGCGCCCGCACCAGCGTGGACTTGCCGGAGCCGTTCGCGCCCATCAGAGCGACGAACTCGCCGGCTCGCACGGTGAGGTCGACCCGACGCAGCACCGGCCGGCCGCCGATGGCCACGCCGAGCCCCCGGGCGTCCACCACCGCCGGCGTCAGCATCCGTTGGCCTCTCGGAGCGCCGCGAGGTTGGCACGCATGAGGGAAAGGTAGTCCTCGTCGGCGGTCTCGTCGGTCAGTCCCTCGATCGGGTCGAGTACGGCGGTCTCCAGGCCCAGGTCCTGGGCGAGGGTCTCGGCGAGCTTGGGGCTGGCCAACCGCTCGGAGAAGACGGTGGTCAGCCCCTCGCGCTTCGCCAGCTCATGGAGCCGGGCCAGGTCCGCGGCCGAGGGCTCCGCGTCGGGCGACAGCCCGCTGATCGCCTCGAGCTCCAGCCCGTACCGCTCCAGGTAGCCGAAGGCGTCATGGCTCACCACCACGACGTTCCGGTCGCACTCCTGCAGGCCGGTCGTGAACTCCGCGTCCAGCCGCTCCAGCTCACCGCGCAGCTCCTCGGCCCGCTGCCGGTAGACCTCTGCGTTGGCGGGGTCCGCCTCTGAGAGGGCCGACGCCACGGCGTCGCCCAGGTCCGCCACCAGCAGCGGGTCCTGCCAGAAGTGCGGGTCGGGGTTGCCTCCCAGGAGGTCGCCCGCGTCGACCACCGCGGCGTCAGAGACGTCGGCCACCGCGTCGTCGACGGCGGGCTGGAACCCGTCCAGCAGCACGACGATGTCCGCTGCGGCCAGGTCCAGGGTCTGGTGGGCGCCGAGCTCGAGATCGTGCGGCTCACCCCCGGCCGTCGTGAGGTTGGCGACCTCGGCGTCGTCGCCGGCAACCCGGCCGGCGGTGAAGGCGAGCGGGTAGAAGGCCGCCACCACCCGCGGGCCGTCCCCTCCCTCGTCCGCTGTGCCGTCGCAGCCGGACAGCGCGACGGCGAGTACGGCGCCGGCGACCGCGAGCAGCGTGCCGCGACCCAGCAGGGACCTCATTGCACGATCCTCGTTGAGAATGAGAATCATTGTCAATTACCGGCACGCGACGCCGCACCTCGGCGGCGCTAGCGTGGAGCCCGTGCTGGTGGTGACCCGCTTCCGAGTCCCGGCCGACGACGACGCCTTTCGAGCGGAGGCGGAGCGGGCCTGGGAGCTGCTCGCCGGGCGGCCGGGCTACCTGGACGGCACGCTCGGGCGCAACGTCGACGATCCGCAGCTGTGGGTGCTGGTCACCCGATGGGAGTCGGTGGGCGCCTACCGCCGGGCGCTGTCGACGTACGAGGTCAAGATCGGGGCGGTGCCGCTCCTCGGTCGGGCGCTGGACGAGCCCAGCGCCTACGAGATCGCCACGCCGGGAGCCGACCTCAACGTCGCCTCCACCCGGTCGTTAGGCTGAACCCTCACGACCGACAGCCAGTCGGCCGTTCGACACCGGCCGCGCGGGCGATCCCCGAAGCCGGCCGATGACCACCAGAAGGACCAACCCGTGGCCAAGTCCCCGTCTGCCCTCGATGCCGTCGTCTCCCTGTGCAAGCGCCGGGGGTTCGTCTTCCCCTGCGGTGAGATCTACGGCGGCACCCGCTCGGCCTGGGACTACGGCCCGCTCGGCGTGGAGCTGAAGGAGAACGTCAAGCGGCAGTGGTGGAAGGCCATGGTGACCGGCCGGGACGACGTCGTCGGTCTGGACTCCAGCGTCATCCTGCCGCCCCGGACCTGGCAGGCCAGCGGCCACGTGGGCACCTTCACCGATCCGCTCACCGAGTGCCTCGCCTGCCACCACCGGTTCCGCGCGGACCACCTGCAGGAGCAGTACGCCCAGAAGAAGGGCCTGGACGACCCGGACACGGTGGACCTGGCCGAGCTGGCCTGCCCCAACTGCGGCACTCGCGGCGCCTGGACCGAGCCGCGCGAGTTCAACATGATGCTCAAGACCTACCTCGGCGTCACCGAGGACGAGTCCGGCCTGGCCTACCTGCGCCCCGAGACCGCCCAGGGCATCTTCTTGAACTTCGCCAACGTCGTCACCTCGAGCCGCAAGAAGCCGCCGTTCGGCATCGCGCAGCTCGGCAAGAGCTTCCGCAACGAGATCACGCCGGGCAACTTCATCTTCCGCACCCGCGAGTTCGAG
>CAZKEZ010000070.1:0-10155 GCA_964551905.1 uncultured Nocardioides sp.
ATCGTCAGACCGGTCCCGACCGCCGAGAACCCGAAGCCGACCAGGATCCGGGTGACCCGCGGATCGAGGTCGCGCAGCCGCACCCGGTCCTCGTCGGGTGTCGCGGGGGCGTGCGTGCGGCTCACAACCGCTCAGTCTCCGGCACGCGACGGGTGGACCGCCAACCGATATCGGCGTGCCGTTGCTCACTCCGGCAGGGTGTCTCCCGGCGGGGTGCTCAGGCGTCGGACGAACCAGTCCGAGCGCGGGTCGATCACCGGCTCGACCCTGATCGCCGAGGTCAGCACGCTCGCGCCCTCCGGGCCGGCCAGCACCAGCGAGAGCTCCAGGGAGCGCACCTGGGGCAGGTCGTACTGGAGCTGTGCGACGTCGAGGATCAGCCGCTCGACGGCGTCCACGTCCACCAGGTCGCCGCCGCGGTAGCCGAACAGCAGCGGCGAGGACCGGATCTCGCGCACCATGTCCGCGGCGTCCTGGGGCCCCAGCGGGGGGATCCGGTACGACCGGTCCCCCAGCAGCTCGGTCAGCGGGCCGGAGATGCCGAACGACACCACGGGGCCGAACAGCGGGTCCTCCATGGAGGTGACGGCGACCGGGATCCCGGGAGGCGCGTGGCGCTGGACCACGAAGCCGGCGTCCTCAGGATCGGTGAGCAGCCCGGTCAGCGTCTCCCACGCATCGGCCATCTCCGCGGCGGTGTCGATGTTGCGCCACACGTGGGCCAGGTCCGGGCGGTTCCGCAGCCGGGGGTGGGTGGCCTTGAGCACGACGTTCCAGCCGAGCTGCTCCCCCATCGCGAGCGCCTCGTCCTTGGTCAGGACGGGTCGCGCCTCCCAGGCGGCGATGTCGTAGGCGGCGAGCAGCTGGGCCCGCTGCTCGGCGTCGAGGTCGTGTCCCTCCGGGTGGTTCATCAAGACCTCGTTGACGAGGCGCTTGCCGGCCGGGGTCCGGGAGCTGGCCTCGAGATCCGGCTCCTGGGAGGCCTGGGTGGGGTGGCGCAGCCACATGGAGTACTCGACGACGTGGGCGAGCGCGCGGACCGCGGCCTCGACGCCGTGGTACGACGGCACCGACCCACGTCCCGCGGTGTGGCCGGCCACGTCGGGCACCCGGAGCAGCTCCGGCAGGCCGCGGGCCCCGAGGAAGGTCGACACGAGGGGCTTGTCGGACTGCTCCCCCACTGCCGCCAGCACGTTGGCGACGTCGTCACCCGAGACGTTGAGCGGAGGGATGTAGACGGCCACGACGGCGTCCACGTCCTCGCTGTCGATGGCGGCGTCCAGGGCGTCCTCGAAGTCCTCGGCGGTGGCGTCCGCGCCCAGCGACTCCGACCGGTTCACCACCAGGCCCACGGCATGCGCGGCGTCCGTGGCGAGCAGGCCGAGGGCGTCGGAGTTGCCGACGACGGCGACCCGGCGGCCCTTCGGCAGCTGCTGGTGGGCCAGCAGCTGGGCGACGTCGAACATCTCCTCCAGGGTGTCCACCTGGATGACCCCGGCCTGGCGGAACATCGCGTCGACGGCGGCCGGCGGGGCGCCGATCCGACGTACCGCATGGCCCATCGGCACGCCCTGGGTGCTGCGGCCCGAGCGGACGGCGATCACGGGCTTGCGCCGCGACACCCGACGGGCCACCCGGGAGAACTTGCGCGGGTTCCCGATCGACTCGAGGTAGAGCAGCACCACCTCGGTGGCCTCGTCCTCCAGCCAGAACTGGAGCAGGTCGTTGCCCGAGACGTCGGCCCGGTTCCCGGCGCTCACGAACGTCGAGAGGCCCAGCCCGCGGTTGACCACCTGCTCCAGGATGGCGCCACCGAGGGCACCGGACTGGCAGAAGAAGCCGGCCCGACCCCGAGGCGGCATCACGACCGCGAGCGACGCGTTCAGGCTCACCGCCGGGTCGGTGTTGATGATCCCCAGGCAGTTCGGGCCGATCAGCCGCAGCCCGTAGGACCGAGCGAGTCCCACCAGCCGACGCTGCCGCTGGCGGCCGGCCTCGCCGATCTCGGCGAACCCGCTCGAGATCACCACCAGCCCGTGCACGCCCTTGGCGGCGCAGTCCAGCACCACGTCCTGCACCGACTCCGCGCGCACCGCCACTACCGCCACGTCGACGTCGTCGGGGATCTCGGCGACGGAGGCGTACGCCGGCAGCCCGGACACCGCGACCGCCTGCGAGTTCACGACGTACACCCGACCGGTATAGTCGCCGGTCACCAGGTTGCGCACCAGCGCGTGGCCGATGGTGTCGCGGCGCCGGCTGGCACCGATCACCGCCACCGACCGGGGGTTGAGGAACTTCTCGATGGAGGCGGCCTCGGCGCGGTGCTCGCGGCTCTCCATGATCCCGATCGCCGTCTCGGTGGGGTCGATGGGGAACTCCAGGACCATCACGCCGTCGTGGAAGCCGCTGCCCAGCCGGTAGCCGGCGTCCTTGAACGTGTGGATCATCGCCTGGTTCTCGGGCAACACCTCGGCCACGAACCGCTCGATGCCGCGCTCCCGGCCGGCCTGCGCCAGGTGCTCGAGAAGCAGCTGGCCGATGCCTCGGCCCTGGTGGGCGTCCTCCACCAGGAACGCCACCTCCGCATCCCCTGGCTGCACCAGGTCGTAGCGCCCGACCGCGATCATCCGGCCCGCGACCAGCATCACCAGCGCCACCCGCTCCACATGGTCGACGTGGGTGAAGCGGTGCAGGTCCTTGTCGGACAGTTCGGGCATCGGCGCGAAGAACCGGAAGTACTTCGACTCCGGCGAGACCCGCGCGTAGAACTCGGTCATGAGCTCCTCGTCCTCGGGACGAACCGGCCGGATGTGGGCGGTGCGGCCGTCGCGCAGCAGCACGTCGGCCTCCCAGTGCTTCGGCGGGGCCGCGAGAGGCGTCTCGTCGGTCTGGCTCACACCAGGAATCTATCGTTGAACACCCGGGCGCGGCGTGCCCACCGGGGAACGGTCGGCGGCACCGGGGAGAATCGTCGCCATGGCCCGCCGTACCCCCGCTCCGCCCGTGCCCGACGACTTCGAGGAGCACATCCTCGACGTCGACGTCAGCGACGAGATGCGGGCCTCGTTCCTGGAGTACGCCTACTCCGTGATCTACTCCCGGGCCCTGCCCGACGCCCGCGACGGGCTCAAGCCGGTGCAGCGCCGGATCCTCTACACGATGAACGACATGGGGCTGCGCCCCGACCGCGGCCACGTGAAGAGCGCGCGCGTGGTGGGCGAGGTGATGGGCCGGCTGCACCCGCACGGGGACGGCGCCATCTACGACGCGCTGGTGCGGATGGCCCAGCCATGGTCGATGCGGCTGCCGACCATCGACGGCCATGGGAACTTCGGCTCGCCCGACGACTCCCCGGCCGCGATGCGCTACACCGAGTGCCGGATGGCGCCGCCGGCGGTGGCGATGACGGCGTCGATCGACGAGGACACGGTCGACTTCCGCCCCAACTACGACAGCCGGGAGCTCGAGCCGAGCGTGCTGCCGGCGGCGATCCCGCACCTGCTCGTCAACGGCACTACCGGGATCGCGGTCGGGATGGCGACCAACATCGCCCCGCACAACCTGGTCGAGGTGGTGCAGGCCCTGAAACACCTGCTGCGTCACCCCGACGCCTCCGTGGACGATCTCATGCGCTTCGTCCCCGGGCCGGACCTGCCCACGGGCGGGAAGATCGTAGGCCTGGACGGGGTGCGCGACGCCTACGAGACCGGGCGCGGCACGTTCCGGATGCGGGCCACCGCCCGCGTCGAGGCGGTCGGGCGGCGCAAAGGGATCGTGGTCACCGAGCTGCCGTACGGAGTCGGCACCGAGAAGGTCATCGACCGGATCAAGACGCTGGTGCAGGGCAAGAAGCTGCAGGGCATCTCCGACGTGCGGGACCTCACCGACCGCGACCACGGCCTGCGGCTGGTGATCGAGGTCAAGAACGGCTTCCACGCCGACGCGCTGCTCGAGCAGCTGTACCGCCAGACCCCGCTCGAGGACAGCTTCGGCATCAACACCGTCGCGCTCGTGGACGGCCAGCCCCGCACCCTCGGCCTCAAGCAGGTGCTCGAGGTCTTCCTCGGCCATCGCATCGACGTGGTGCGGCGCCGCTCGGTCTTCCGGCGCGGCAAGGCGGCCGCCCGGCTGCACCTCGTCGACGGACTGCTGATCGCCATCCTCGACATCGACGAGGTGATCCAGCTGATCCGCTCGTCGGAGAACGCCGCCGCGGCCAAGGAGCGGCTGATCGCGGTCTTCGATCTCACCGACGCGCAGGCCGACTACATCCTCGAGATGCCGCTGCGCCGGCTGACGAAGTTCTCCCGGCTCGAGCTCGAGAAGGAGCAGGCCGAGCTGCGGTCCCAGATCGAGCAGCTCGACGCCATCCTGGCTGACGAGGCCCTGCTCCGGTCCGTGGTGGCCGACGAGCTGACCGAGGTGGCGAAGACGTTCGGCACCCCGCGCCGCACCGTCCTGCTCGAGTCCGCCGGCGCACCGGCGGCGACCGCCGTACCCCTCGAGGTGGCGGACGACCCGTGCCTGGTGTACCTCTCAGCGACCGGCCTACTGGCCCGCTCCACCACCAACGAGGCGCCCGGCACCGGAGGAGCCCGCGCGCGGCACGACGTGGTCGCCTCGGTGGTGCCGTCGACGGCCCGAGGAGAGGTGGGGCTGCTCACGAACGCCGGGCGGGTGCTGAGGCTCGGCGTGCTGGACCTCCCCGCGCTTCCCGACACGGCCAACGATCCGCACCTGGTCGGAGCCGTCCCCGTCTCCGAGATGGCCGCGCTGCACCCCGGAGAGAGGGCGCTGGCGCTGACCCGACTCGAGCCCGACGGCCCGGGGCTCGCCCTGGGGACCAGGGACGGGGTCGTGAAGCGGGTCAACCCCGAGGTGCTGAGCAACAAGGACGAGTGGGACGTGATCGGCCTCAAGGACGGCGACGAGGTCGTCGGGGCGGTCGAGCTGGTCTCCGGCGAGGAGACCCTGTGCTTCTGCGCCAGCGACGGGCAGCTGCTCCACTTCCCGGCCTCCGCCGTGCGGCCCCAGGGGCGAGCGGGCGGTGGCATGGCGGGCATCCGGCTCGCTGCCGGTCAGCGCGTGGTGTGGTTCGGGGCGCTCTCCCACGACGAGTCGGTCGTGGTCACCGTCGCCGGGTCCTCGGCCGCCCTCCCGGGCACCGAGGCCGGGTCGGTGAAGGTGACCCCGTTCGGGGAGTACCCCGGCAAGGGTCGCGGCACGGGCGGCGTGCGCTGCCACCGCTTCCTCAAGGGCGAGGACACGCTGGTGTTCGCCTGGGCCGGGCCGGCGCCCGCGCGGGCCACCGCCGCGAGCGGGGCACCGGTGGAGCTGCCCGAGGCCACGGGGAAGCGGGACGGGTCCGGCACGCCGGGCACCCAGCCCATCGCGGGCTGCGCCGGACCGGTTGCCGCTAGCGTGAGCGCGTGGGCGACTTCGACGACCTGATCGCGGCCAACCGGGAGTTCGCGAAGGACTTCGACCTCGGCGGCTTCGACGGGGTGGCCCATGCCGGGGTCGCGATCGTGACCTGCATGGACTCCCGCATCGACCCGCTGCGGATGCTCGGCCTCCGGCACGGCGACGCGAAGATCTTCCGCAACCCCGGCGGCCGGATCACCGAGGCGGCTCTCGAGGCCCTGGTGCTCGCCGTCCACCTGCTCGGGGTCGAGCGGATCCTGGTCGTCCCCCACACCCGGTGCGCGATGGCCACCCACACCGAGGCCCAGCTCCACGACAAGATCTCCGCCAAGTCCGGGACCGACGCCACCTGGCACCGCTTCCACGTCGTCGGCGACCAGCCCAGCTCGCTGCAGCACGATCTTCACGTCGTACGCTCCCACCCGCTGATCCCGTCCTCCGTGGCGATCGGCGGCTTCCTGTACGACGTCGACACCGGCCTGCTCGACCAGCTCTTCTGAGCGCATCCTCGACTCCGGCGCACCCCAACTCCCGCACATCCCCAACTCCCGCGGGCTTACCGTCGCCTGCACCCCCCATTTCGCCCGTCAGGGCGACGGTAGGGGCGCGGTAGTTGGGGGTCGGGCACCGGGATCGGGGTCGGGCACCAAGGTCAGGCGTCGAGGGCGTCCACGTCGACGTCGTAGGCGCCCTGGACGATGAACTCCTTGCGAGGAGCGACCTCGGAGCCCATCAGCAGCTCGAAGACGTGGCTGGCCTCGTCGGCGTCGTCGATCGTCAGCTTGCGCAAGGTCCGGTGGCGCGGGTCCATGGTGGTCTCGGCCAGCTGGTGGGCGTCCATCTCCCCCAGCCCCTTGTAGCGCTGCACGGGGTCCTTCCAGCGCACGTTCTTCTTCTTCAGCTCCGCCAGCCGGCGCTGCAGCTCGTCGTCGGAGTAGGTGTACACGTACTTGTCCATGCCCTTCTTCGGGTTGGCGAGCTCGATCCGGTGCAGGGGCGGTACGGCGGAGAAGATCCGGCCCTTCTCGATGAGCTCAGGCATGTACTTGAAGAAGAGCGTGGCGAGGAGGCAGCGGATGTGTGCCCCGTCGGAGTCCGCGTCGGCCATGAAGATGATCCGGCCGTAGCGGGTCGCGTCGAGGTCGAAGGTCCGGCCGGACCCGGCGCCGACCACCTGGATGATCGAGGCGCACTCGGCGTTCTTCAGCATGTCGCCGACCGAGGCCTTCTGGACGTTGAGGATCTTGCCCCGGATCGGCAGCAGCGCCTGGAACTCGGAGTTGCGGGCGAGCTTCGCGGTGCCGAGGGCGGAGTCGCCCTCGACGATGAAGAGCTCGGACCGCTCGGTGTCGTTGGTGCGGCAGTCGGCCAGCTTGGAGGGCAGCGCCGAGGACTCCAGAGCATTCTTGCGACGCTGGGTCTCCTTGTGCTGGCGGGCGGCGATCCGGGTCTTGGAGGCCCCGACCACCTTCTCCATGAGCTGCCGGGCCTGCGCCTTCTCGTGCCGCTTGGTGGAGGTGAGGAACCTCTTGAGCTCGGCAGCGACGATCTTGCGGACGACCGTGCGTGCCGCCGGCGTGCCGAGGATCTCCTTGGTCTGCCCCTCGAACTGCGGCTCCGCCAGCCGCACCGTGACCACCGCGGTCATCCCCTCCAGGACGTCGTCCTTGATGACATCGGCATCGTTGGCCTTCAACGCCCGGGTCGATCGCATCGTCTCGTTGAAGGTGCGGGTCAGCGCGGCCTCGAACCCGCTCACGTGCGTGCCGCCCTTGCCGGTGGCGACCACGTTCACGAACGACCGGACCTCGGTGTCGTAGCCGGTGCCCCACCGGACCGCAACGTCCACGTTGAGCTCGCGCTCGACCTCCTGGGGGGTCATGTGCCCCTGGTCGTCGAGCAGCGGCACGGTCTCGGTGAACGTGTCGCTGCCGCGGAGGCGGACCACGTCGGTGACGGGTTCGTCGTGGGCGAGGAACTCCACGAACTCCGCGATCCCGCCGTCGTGGCGGAACTTCTCCTCCGAGGGCTGGTCCCCGCGTAGGTCGCGGATCACCAGCTCCAGGCCGGGCACGATGAACGAGGTCTGTCGGGCTCGGCCGAGCAGTCCCTCGAGCTGGTAGTGGGCGTCCTTGGTGAAGATCTGCCGGTCCGGCCAGAATCGGATCCGGGTCCCCGACTTGCCCTTGGCGACCCGCTTGCCCTTCCGGCTGAGCCCGGAGCGAGCGGTGAACGCCGCCTTGCTGCCGTCGCCGTCGAAGACGCCGGCCACGCCACGCCGGAAGCTGATCCCCTGCGCGGAGGGGGACCGGTCGACGTCGATGTCCATCCGGGCCGACAGCGCGTTGACCACGGAGAGGCCGACCCCGTGCAAACCGCCGGTGGCGAGGTAGGAGCCGCCGCCGAACTTGCCTCCGGCGTGCAGCTTCGTGGCGACGACCTCCACGCCGGGGAGCCCGGTCTTCGGCTCCTTGTCGGTGGGGATCCCGCGGCCGTCGTCGTACACCTCGACAGAGTCGTCCGGATGGAGGGTGACCTCGACCCGGTGCGCCGCGCCGGCCAGCGCCTCGTCCACCCCGTTGTCGATGAGCTCCCACACGCACTGCATCAGGCCGCGGGTGTCCGTGGAGCCGATGTACATGCCCGGCCGCTTGCGGACGGCCTCGAGGCCCTCCAGCACCAAGAGGTGCGCGGCGTTGTAGGTGTTGTCGACGATGGGAGGGCTCCTGCGGGTCAGGTCGGGGCTACCGGGCAAATCTACCCGCGACACGCCGACGGGCCCGGTCGCCACGCTGCGCTGGGGATGACGGGGCGCGGTCTACCGTGGTCCAACGGCTCGGAGCGCCGGGCCGACGGCACAAGCGGGGTTGTCCAGCCGGGTGTCCCAGACTGGGAAATCCGCCGCGGAAGGGACGGGGACCGTGGTTGTATGTGGCCCTGACAAAGTGTCGTGCACCACGCGGGCACGGGAATCTTGGGCCGAACCGCTACGTTAGCCAGACATCGACGGAGGAGAGAGAGGCCGAAGTGAGCACTGCCGTTGCCCCCAGCGCAGCAGCGCTGAGCGCTGCCGACCGATGTGACCGCTGCGGAGCCCAGGCCTACCTGCGCGTAGAGCTCAGGAGCGGCGGTGAGCTGCTCTTCTGCGCCCACCACGCCCGGGAGCACGGGGACAAGCTGCGTGAGATCGCCGTCACCGTCACCGACGAGACGCACAAGCTCGCCGGGACGCCAAGCTCGGCTCCGGACGGGGAGCGCTGACCCCCAGACGACGTCGATGACGGCCCCGGACCTCGGTCCGGGGCCGTCGTCGTCGGGAGCCGGTGTGCAAGGGTGACGTCGTGACCTGGACCGATGCGATCGTCGGCCTGTGCATCCTTGTCGGCCTGGCCGGAATCGTCGTACCGGTGCTGCCCGGCACCCTCCTCATCCTCGGAGCCATCGTCGTGTGGGCGGCGGAGGTCGGCGGCAACACCGCCTGGAGCGTGGCCGCCGTCGCCGTGGTCCTGCTCGCCCTCGGCCAGGTCGTGAAGTACGCACTGCCGGGCAAGCAGCTCAAGGCCACGGTGCCCAACTCCACCCTCTTTGCCGGTGCGCTGGCGTCCCTGGTGGGCTTCTTCGTGATCCCGGTGGTCGGCGCCCTGGTCGGCTTCCCCGTCGGGGTGTACGTCGCCGAGCGGATCCGGATCGGCGCCGAGGGGGCCTGGCCCTCCACCAAGGCGGCGCTGAAGGCCCTGGGGCTCAGCATCCTCATCGAGTTCGTGGCCGGCCTGATGGCGACCGCCGCCTGGCTGGTCGGGCTCGGGGTGACCTGAGCGCGATGGCGGCGGTGCTCGCGCTGCTGGCCGCGTTCTCCTACGGCCTCGGCGACTTCGCGGGTGGACTGGGGTCCAAGCGCGGATCCCCCTGGATGGTCGCGCTGGTCTCCCAGCTGGCCGGTGCGGTCAGTGTCGCCGTCCTGGCGCTTCTCCTGCCGGGATCGCCCACCGCAGCCGACTTCGCCTGGGCGCTGCTCGCGGGCGGCTTCGCCGGGTTCGGCACCCTGTTCCTCTACCGAGGTCTGGCCCGGGGCCGGATGGGCGTGGTCTCCCCCGTCAGCGGCGTCGGCGCGGCACTGGTGCCGGTGCTCGTCGGCCTGGCCGCTGGGGAGCGTCCCTCGAGCCTCGTCTGGCTCGGGATGCTTGCCGCGCTGCCGGGCATCTGGCTGGTCTCCCGGATCCCCGAGGAGTACGACGTCGGCGATCACGGGTCGGGGCTCCTGGACGGCGTGCTGGCCGGCGCCGGGTTCGGCGGCATGTTCGCCGCGATCGCCCAGGTGGACGAAGAAGCCGGCTACCTCCCGATCGTGCTCGACCAGTTCGTCGGAGGGGTCGTGCTGCTCGTCGTCGCCGTGGCACTGCGGGTGGACTGGGTGCCCCGGCTGCGGGACGGGCAGGCCGCCGCGGTGGCCGCCGGCGTGTTCGCGGGGGTGCTGGCCGGCGCCTCGACCGCCCTGTTTCTCGCCGCGCGACACGCCGGCCACCTCGTGGTGGCCGGGGTGCTGACCGCCCTCTACCCGGCGTTCACGGTGCTGCTCGCCGCGTTGCTCCTGCGGGAACGGGTGCACCGGTCCCAGGCCGTGGGCCTGGGCCTGTGCCTGGCGTGCATCGCCCTGGTCGTCGCCGGCTGAACCGGCTCGGCGCGACCCCGGCCTCAGCCCTGCGACAGCCAGCGGGTGAACTTCCGCGG
>CAZKEZ010000071.1:0-10127 GCA_964551905.1 uncultured Nocardioides sp.
TCCGGGGGTGTCGGTGGGTCCGGGGGTGTCGGTGGGACTGGCCGTGTCCGAGGGACTGGCCGTGTCCGAGGGACTGGCCGTGTCCGAGGGACTGGCGGTGTCCGAGGGACTGGCGGTGTCCGAGGGACCGGCCGTCTCGGACGGTTGGGTGGTTGGCTGGCTGGTGGGCTGGTCCGTCGGGTCCTGGGTCGGGCTCGCGGAGTCCGACGCGCTGGGGGACTCCTCGGCCGAGTCCGACGCCACCGGCACCACAGCGGCGTCGGGCCCATCGCCCGGGCCGTCCTGGGTGCGTCCGTTGACACCCGCTCCGCCGTCCCGGCCCGGGTCGGCGGTCGGCTGGACCAGGCCCGGCACGGTGTCCATCGTGCTGGGCACCTGCGGGTTATCGGCGGCCATCGTCACCGCAAGGAAGGTGGCACCCCCGATGACGGCGGTCGCCGCGACGCCGGCCACCGCGGCCGCCGGCGCGTTCGCCGCTACCGTGTCCCGGGCCCGGCTCAGCAGGAAGAGCAGCCCACCCTTGGCCGCCGTCGCCCCGCCGGCGCTGGTGAGGTACCCGGCGGCCACTCCGCCGAGCAGCAGCGGCGCCAGGATGCCGGACAGGTTGGAGTTGACCTCGCTGAGCTCCAGGTAGATCGCCATGCACTTGCGGCACTCGTCGAGGTGGTCCTCCACCTTCGCGGCGTCGCGACGGCTGATCCCGTTGCGGATGTAGGCGCCCAGGTGCTGGTGGGTCCAGGAGCAGGTGTCGTCGTCGATCTCCTGGGCGTGCTCGTTGAGGAAGGCCTGCCGCAGCCCCTCCCGGGCCCGGTAGGCCAGCGCCGAGACCGAGTTGGCCGACATGCCCAGCAGTGGCGCAATGTCGGCCGGCTTCTGTCCCTCGACCTCGGTGTGCCACAGAACCAGCTGCCAGCGCTCGGGCAGCGACGCGAAGGCCCGGGCCGCCGCCTCGTTCTCGAAGCCCTCGACGGCGGTGTCCTGGAACGGTACGCCGGGGTCGAACTTGGTCAGGTCGTCGGTGGTGTGCAACCGGCTGCCCGCCCGGACCTTGTCCACGTGCAGCCGACGTACGGCGGTCAACAGGTAGGCGCGGAACGCCACATCCGGGCCACCGCCCCTCTGGAGCACCGACAGCACCTTGGCGAACGCGTCGGAGACCAGGTCGTCGGCGTCCGATGGCGAGACCAGCTGCCGGGCAAGCCGGCGGGCCGCGTCCGCGTGCCGGGCGAAGAGCTCCCCATAGGCGTGGAGGTCCCCACCGCGGACGGCCGAGATCAGCTCGGCGTCGGCGGGTCCGTCGATGCGAGGAAGCGTGGTGCTCACATGAGTACTAACGAAGAGGGGACCTGTCGATGACGCCAGTCTAGGGATCGGACCCCCTCACCGACGATTTTTCGCCTCATTTTGCCCAGAGCTGCGTCATGGACCAGACCGCGGGCCGTTTCATGTCCGAAGGCGTCGAAACCGAGGAGGACCTGTGGCCATCTTTGCGCTGCGCTCACGGCCCGCAGCCTCGGTAGAGCCCGACGCCGGAGTCGACTGGCTCGAGGCGGTGCGGAAGGGGTTGCCGCCCCGTCTCGAGGCAGTCGCAGAGGCGCTCGCGTCGGGCTCAGACTCACTCGCTCCCTGCGCCGAGGCCGGCACGCAGCTGGCCAAGGACGGGGCTTCCCTCGATGAGGCGCTCGAGGCGCTGGGCGAGACCTATCGCCTGGTGCTCGGCACCGAGCCCGCCTTCGACCAGGTACGGGCGCTGTCCCGGGCCTGGAGCGACGCCACCCTCGCCTATCTGCACCAGCTGGCCTGCGAGGACCCGCTCACGGGGCTGGCCAGCCTGGCGCACGTCCGCACCCGGCTCTCGGAGCTGTACAGGGGAGAGCTCCGCGCATCCATGCGGGTGCGGGACACACATGCGTTGGTGGTGGCCGAGGTCCCTCAGGAGCGACACGACGAGCCGTCGGAGCAGGTGGGTGCCAAGCACGTCCTGACCCGGGCGATGCGGCTCAGCGACCTGGGCGAAGCCGCCCGCACCGTCTTCTCCGGGACCGAGACGATCGGCCGGCTCGGGCCGGACCGGATCGTCATCCTCGTCGAGCGCGACGACCGGCTCGGCCAGCGCGTCGCCCTGCTGCGGCGGATGGCCCGCACCCTCAACCGCGGCTCCCAGGCCCGGGTGTGGATCGAGGGGCTCCCCAGCACCGACTCCGTGGCCGCCCTGCTGATCGACGAGCTGGCCCGCTGCTGAGGCCCGCGTAGGGTGGCCGTGTGTGCGGCCGCTACGCCTCCAGCCGACGACCAGCCGATCTCGTCGAGGAGTTCGAGATCGAAGAGGTGCGCGCCGAGGAGCTGTCTCCGGACTACAACGTCGCGCCCACCAAGAAGGTGTACGCCGTCGTCGAGCGCCCACCCTCCCAGGACGCACCTGCGGACGAGCCGAGCGACCCTCAGCGGCAGCTGAGAGTGGTTACGTGGGGCCTGGTGCCGTCGTGGGCCAAGGATCCCAAGATCGGCAACCGGATGATCAACGCCCGGATGGAGACGGTGGCCGAGAAGCCGGCGTACCGACGGGCCTTCGCCAAGCGGCGCTGCCTGCTCCCGGCCGACGGCTACTACGAGTGGTACCCGACCTCCCAGCTCACCAAGGCCGGCAAGCCCCGCAAGCAGCCGTTCTACATCACCCCGCGCGACGGGGGCGTGCTGGCGATGGCGGGGCTGTACGAGATCTGGCGCGACCCCACCCGCGACGAGGACGACCCGGAGCGGTTCCGGTGGACCTGCACCGTGATCACCACCCAGGCCGAGGACGCGCTGGGCCGGATCCACGACCGGATGCCGCTGACGCTGGACCGCGCCCAGTGGGGCGCCTGGCTGGATCCGCGGCGGTCCGGGGACGACGACCTGCTCGACCTGCTGGTGCCGGCGGGGCCGGGGGTCCTGGAGGCTTATCCGGTGGCGACGCTGGTCAGCAACGTGCGCAACAACGGGCCCGAGCTGGTCGAGCCGCTCCCGCTGGAGGACGTGCTCGAGTGACGCGGCTGGCATGATGCGCAGGTGAGCAGCGTCGAACGGGTGATCGACACCCCCCACGGAGAGGGCCGGCTCGTCACCTTCCGGGCCCGCCGACCGGTGGCCACCGTGCTGCTCAGCCACGGTGCCGGAGCCGGCATCGAGACCGCCGACCTCCAGACCCTGGCTCAGAACCTGCCGCGCAACGACGTCACGGTGACCCTCTTCGAGCAGCCCTGGCGCCGGGCTGGCCGGAAGGTGGCCACCTCGCCCGCCTCGCTCGACGAAGGGCTGCGGGCGGCCGCGTCCGCGATGCGCACCCGGACCCGGCTGGTCGTCGGTGGACGCTCCGCGGGGGCGCGGTCCGCGGCCCGGACGGCGCGCAGCCTCGGCGGCAGCGGCTGCCTGTGCCTGTCCTTCCCGCTGCACCCGCCGGGTCGTCCCGAGTCCTCGCGGGTCGACGAGCTGCTCGGGGTCCGCCTGCCGACTCTGGTGATCCAGGGGGAGCGGGACCCCATGGGCCGTCCTGAGGAGTTCCCCGCGGGCGTCGAGATGACCGTGGTACCGAACGGCGACCACTCCCTCCGGGTGCCCGCCCGCGGGGAGGTCAGCCAGGAGGAGGCGCTCGGCATCGTGGTCGAGAGCACCCTGGAGTGGATCATTCGGGAGGTGGTGGGGAATCAGCAGCGACCATGAGGTGTTCGTCCTGATGTGCGCGCCCTGCTGAGTCCCCCCAAGCCGTCCGGCTCCGGTGCTGTCCTGTCCGGGCCCACCCTGTCCGGGGCCCGGTTAGGCTGGAGGGCGATGACCACTTCTGCTGAGGGCCCCCCGGACGGCACCGCCGACGACACCGCGGTCGACCCGCCTGAGCTGGACCCGGACCGGCTGCTCGCCGAGGAGACCCCGGAGGAGCGCTCGGCGCGGTTCGAGCGGGACGCCCTGCCCTTCCTCGACCAGCTCTACTCCGCCGCGATGCGGATGACCCGGAACCCGCCGGACGCCGAGGACCTGGTGCAGGAGACCTATGCCAAGGCCTACTCCTCCTTCCACCAGTTCCGCCCCGGCACCAACCTCAAGGCCTGGCTCTACCGGATCCTCACCAACACCTTCATCAACTCCTACCGCAAGAAGCAGCGCGAGCCGCAGAAGTCCATGTCCGAGGACATCGAGGACTGGCAGCTCGCCCGTGCCGAGTCGCACACCTCCTCTGGCCTGAAGTCGGCCGAGACCGAGGCGCTGGAGCGGCTTCCCGACACCCAGGTGAAGGAGGCCCTGCAGCGGCTCCCCGAGGAGTTCCGGCTGGCGGTCTACCTGGCCGACGTCGAGGGGTTCCCCTACAAGGAGATCGCCGAGATCATGGGAACGCCGATCGGCACCGTGATGTCGCGTCTGCATCGCGGACGCCGTCAGCTGCGCGACATGCTCTCCGACCACGTTCGCGCCGGCGACCTGCTGCGGGTCGGCGACGGAGAGGGACCACGATGATGCACGAGCACCCCGGATCACCGGGCACGGATGTCGAGTCCTGCGCGGACTACCTCGAGCGGATCGTCTACTTCCTCGACAACGAGCTGGACGACGCCGACATCACCGCCGTGCGCCTGCACCTCGATGAGTGCGGCCCCTGCCTGGCGACGTACGATCTGCAACGCACCGTCAAGGCCCTGGTCGCCCGCTCCTGCTGCGAGCCCGCCCCCGAGGAGCTGCGACGCAAGGTCCTGCTCTCCATCCGCGAGGTCCAGATCAGGATCACCGAGACCTAGAGGGGAGATGCAGATGAGCAAGAACGGTCGCAAGCGCCGCGCCCGCAGGAAGAACAAGGCGAACCACGGCAAGCGCCCCAACGCCTAGCCCGTTCCCCACGCACCAACCATTTTGGTCGCTTCCGGGCACATTTCTCGACAGTTTTGGTTGGTACGTCGCCAAACCCCGCGCGCCCGGCCGGGGGTCAGAGCCGCGCCAGGAACCTGGCGGAGTCGACGACCACGCGGGTGATCTCGCCGGTGGCGAGCAGTTGGCCGTCGTCGGAGTGCCGGGCGGCCACGGTGAAGCGGTGCAGCCGACCGTCGGCGTACACCTCCGAGGCGGTGACGGTGACGGACCGGCCGACCGCGCTGGCGGCGCGGTGCTCGAGCTCGACCCGCGTGCCGACGCTGGTCTCACCGTCGCCGAGGTGGGGGTCAATCGCGGCGCAGGTGGCGGCCTCGCACCAGGCGAGCAGACGGGGCGTGCCCAGTACCTCCAGCGACCCTGACCCGACCGCCCGGGCGGTGTCGTCGGGCCCCACCGCGAAGGTGAGGGTCGCCTCGGCGGGGGTCACGACGGCACCGCCTCGTGGACCCGGCGGAACGCGATCAGGTCGACACCCGGACCGGGCGACCAGTCCCGCTCGGGGATCCTCTCGAAGCCCAGCCGCTCGTAGACCCGGTGGGCGGTGCCCATCTCCTTCATCGTGCACATCACCACCGCCCGCTCCCCGCGCGCGGCGGACTGGTCCACCACGTGCGTGACCAGCGCCTCGCCGTACCCCCTGCCCTGAGCGGCCGGAGCGACCGCCAGCATCCGGAACTCGCCCTCGTCGTCGCGGCTGACCTCACGCCACGGCGACCCCAGCGGGCAGATCGTGACCGTGCCGAGGACCTCGTCCTCCACACCGTCGGTCAGCACCCAGAGCTCGGCCTCGCGGTCGCGGGTGGCGGCGTCGCGCAGGTGCTCGACGTACCCCTCGCCGGTGCCGTAGGCGGCATACGCCGCCACCGTCAGCTCGCCGACCGCCGCCAGGTCCTCGGGCCGGGCCCTCCTGATCTGCATGGGGCCAGAGTCTGCCTCACGCCAGGTTGGTGGTGCGGGCGTAGGCGGCGTCGACGTCGGTGATGACGTTGACCAGGTACGGCGCGTCGGCCGCGAACGCCCGGTCCAACGCAGGCCCGATCTCGCGCGGATCGGTGACGGTCTCGCCGCCGCCGCCCAGAGACCGGACCACCCCGTCATAGCTGGTGCGCGGCGCCAGGTCGGCCGCGACGTCGTACCCGTAGAGCAGTTGCATGGGGCCCTTCTCCAGCCCCCACGCCGAGTTGTTCGCGACCACCATGACGACCGGCAGCCGGTGCCGGACCAGGGTGTCGACGTCCATCAGCGAGAAGCCGGCGGCGCCGTCGCCGAGCAGGAGCACCACCTGTGCGGACGGCCGGGCCAGGCGGGCGGCGATGGCGCCACCGAGCCCGGCGCCGAGGCAGCCGTACGGTCCCGGGTCCAGCCAGCCGCCGGGCCGACGTGGCTCGACGAGCTTGCCGGCGAAGGACACGAAGTCGCCACCGTCCCCGACGAGCACGGCGTCGTCGGCGAGCCGCGGCAGCAGCTCCCCGTAGATCCGGCCGGGGTGGATCGGGTCGGACTCGGCCGAGAGCAGGCGGGCGTCCTCGGCCTGGGCCGCGGCGACACGGCCCTGGAGGTCGGCGACCCAGGCCGACCAGTCGGGCCGGCGCACCAGCTGCTCGAGGGACGCCTGCAGGCCGTCGAAGACCGCGGTCAGGTCGCCGGACGCCGAGGCGGCGAGCGTGGCATGGGTGGCGACATGGCCGGGAGAGTCCGCGATGTGCACGACCTGGGCGCGCGGGGCGCCGTCCCGGCCGCCGAACTCGCCGAACCCGAGCCGGAAGTCCAGCGGGGTACCAACGACCACGACCAGGTCGGCTCCGCCGAAGGCGGCCTTGCGGGCCTTGGTGACCAGGAGCGGGTGCCCGCCCGGCAGGACCCCGCGGCCCATGCCGTTGGTGAGCGCCGGCACGCCGGTCTGCTCGACGAACCGCAGCGCTGCCTCCTCTGCGCCGTCGGCCCACACATCCGTGCCGAGCACGAAGACCGGGCGCTCGGCAGCACCGAGCAGCTCGGCGATCTCGGCCAGCGCGTCGCCGTCCGGCTCGTGGCGCGTCGGGGCGGGCCCGGTCGGGATCACGCCGCTGGCACTGCCGAAGATCGCGTCGAGAGGGACGTCGACGAACACCGGGCCGCGGTGGGAGGAGCGGGCGGCGTTGAAGGCCGCGTCGATGCCTCCGATCACATCGTCGGCGGCGTGCAGGGTGCGGGCTTCCTTGGCGACCGGAGCAATGATCGGGGGCTGGTCCAGCTCCTGCAGGCTGCCGCTGCCCCACCGGTTGGCGGGGGCCCGCCCGCCAACCACCACCATGGGGGATCCGGCGAAGTGGGCCTGGGTGATCGCGCTGATCCCGTTGGTCACCCCGGGGCCGGCGGTCAGCACGGCGAGACCCGGCACGCGGGTGAGTTTGCCGGTGGCCTCGGCGGCGAACGCCGCGGTCTGCTCATGGCGTACGTCGAGCAGCCGCATGGGCGGATCGGCCTTCACCGCTCCGTCGTACATCGGGAACACGTGCGCCCCGGACAGCGTGAACATGGTCTCCACGCCGTGTGCCCGGGCCACCGCGACGGCCAGCTCGCCGGCATGGCCGGCCAGCTCGCCGGTGGAGTCCTCGGCGGGGGCGGCGCTGGTGGAGTCCTCAGTGGTGGTCATGGCGAGATGTTACTCGCCGGTCACCGCCGGCGCCGGTGCGAGGTGATGGGGGTTGGTGTGCCGAAGTGCATCGACCAGCACCAGCAGCAGGTCCGAGCGGATGTCCGGCGGGTTCGGGGCGAGCGAGAGCTGGAGGTAGAGCGCGCGCAGGAACGCCTCCGCGTTCCCGGTGTCGAGGTAGGGGTCGCGGTCCGCGCCGCCGGTCATCTGGCCGGCCACCGCTGCCAGGCGCGACACCCACGGCTCGACCACGCCCAGCGGGACCTGGTTGCGGCGCAGGATCCGCATCGTCGCTGCCGCCATCCGGTCGGGCTCTCCGGAGACCATCAGCCGCGGCTCGTGGAGCACCAGCCGGTCGGCCAGCACATCGAGCAGGACCGTGAGCTCGGGGGTGCCGAAGTGCGGCGACTCCGCCAGCGCGCCGATCGCGTCGGCGCCGTGAGCCATCGTGTGCGCCCACCCCTTGCCGGGGACGTAGCCGCGCACATCGTGCTCACGGAGGTACCACGTGCTCACCCGGTCGCCCCACTCGAGAATCTTCGCCGGCGGCAGCACGCCCACCCGGTTGTCGCGGGTGATGCATTCGCCCAGCACCAGCACCGAGAAGCTGCGCCGAAAGACGTCGTCGCCCTCACGCTCACCCAGGCCCACCGACAGTCCGCTGGCCATGCCGTCGCCGAGGCCGGAGAGGAGGTCGTCGTACACCCCGCGGGCGATCCAGGTGGCCAGTGTCGGGTACGCCGTACCGTCCCGCTCCGCCGGGTCCGGAGAGCCCAGCAACGTCGTCAGCTCGGCGGTGAGCTCGCTGAGGGGGCGGTCGTCGGGAACGCTCAGTCCGGTCGCCATCACCTGCTGCCAGTAGCCGGTTCCCATAGCCTCCCGATCCCCCTCGCGCCCGCGGCGCACACTGAGCGTCACACTACGCTGAATCGCGTGCCGTCCATGACCGAATTGGTGAGGGTCCACACGGACCTGAACGCCGACGACGTCGCCTGGCTGCACCTGCTCCTCGCGGACTGGCAGATCATCGCCGACCTGTCCTTCGCCGACCTGGTGCTGTGGCTGCCGGACCGGGAGGGCAAGGGCTTCTGGGCGGGCGCCCAGATGCGGCCGACGACCGGCCCGACGGCGTACGTCGACGACGTGGTCGGCACCTTCATCCCGGTCGGCCGCAGGCCGCTGCTCGACGAGGCCTACTCGCGCGGGCGCCTGGTCCGGGAGGGCGACCCCGAGTGGCGCGACGACGTGCCCGTCCGGGTCGAGACCATCCCGGTCCGGCACGGCGGCCGGGTGATCGCGGTGGTGGGCCGGAACACCAACCTGCTGGGCGTGCGCACCCCCAGCAGGCTGGAGCTCTCCTACCTTCAGACCGCCTCGGACCTGACCCGGATGATCGCCCACGGGTACTTCCCCGCACCCGGCCCCCGGGGCGACCACGCTGACTCACCCCGCGTCGGGGACGGCTTCGTCCGCGTCGACGAGACCGGACGGGTGAGCTACGCCAGCCCGAACGCGCTGTCGGTGTACCGGCGGCTGGGGCTGACCGGTGACCTCGACCGCACCAACCTGGCCGAGGTGACCCGCGAGCTGGTCCCGCCGCGCCGCCGCCCCGACGAGGAGATGCTCAGTGCCGCCCTCGGCGGGCGCGACGCCCGGGACCTGGAGGTGGAGGGCGAGCACGTGTCGCTCATCGTGCGCTCCATCCCGCTGCGTTCCGAGGCTGGGCATCTCGGCGCGCTGATCCTGCTGCGCGACGTGACCGACCTGCGCCGCCGGGACCGGGAGCTGGTCACCAAGGATGCGACGATCCGCGAGATCCACCACCGGGTCAAGAACAACCTGCAGACCGTGGCCGCGCTGCTGCGGCTCCAGGCCAGACGGATCGACGAGCCACCGGCGAAGGCGGCCCTGGAGGAGGCGGTGCGCCGGGTGGGCTCGATCGCGATCGTGCACGAGATGCTCAGCCAGACCGGCGAGGGCCACGTCGTCTTCGACGAGGTGGCCGACCGGCTCGGGCGGATGGTCACCGACGTCAGTGCCGCCGGGGAGCGGGTCCAGGTGGTGCGCCGGGGGTCGTTCGGGGAGCTTCCCTCAGAAGTAGCCACCGCGCTGGCGATGGTGCTCACCGAGGTCCTCCAGAACGCCGTGGAGCACGCCTATCCGGGGCCGGAGGACCGCGGCGAGATCGAGCTCGGGGTACGCCGCGTGCTCGGTCGGCTGGCCGTGACCGTCACAGACGACGGAGTCGGGCTCCCCGCCGACTTCGACCTCCAGTCCTCCACGCACCTGGGGCTGTCGATCGTGCGCACGCTGGTGGAGTCGGAGCTGGGTGGTCAGCTCGACGTGTCCGGCGCCCCGGGGCAGGGTACCCGCGTCTCCCTCGACGTACCCGAGGACTGACGCCTGGGCAGACCCCGGCCGCTGAGTCAGGCGGTGCTGCGCACCCGGGCGCGGGCGTTCCGGCGCTTGAGCGCCCGCCGCTCGTCCTCGCTGAGACCGCCCCAGACGCCATGGTCCTGACCGGCCTCGAGGGCCCACGCCAGGCACTGCTCGCGCACCTCGCAGCGTCGGCACACCTGCTTGGCCTCCTCGATCT
>CAZKEZ010000072.1:0-9707 GCA_964551905.1 uncultured Nocardioides sp.
GCGGGGCGGAGGTGGGTGCGGACGGCGCGGGCGAGGGCCCGCGCGTACTTCGCCTGGCCGGCCGCCCGGGTCATCCGCCGCGCGTCGGCACGAGACCGCATGTTGCCGCACTCGACCATCACGGTTGGTACGTCGGACAGGTTGAGCGTGCCGAGGTCGCCGCGGAAGTCGAGGCCGTCCCCACCGGCGATGTAGCCCGCCACCGGGAACCCGGCGCGGCGCAGGGAGGCCCGCGTAGTCTTCGCGAATCGCTTCGATGGCCGGTAGATGTCGCGGGTCCAGCCCTTTCGGTTGGTGGGAGCGATCACATGGAAGCCCGGCCCACCCCCGTAGGCGCCGTCACCGTGCACCGAGATCTTCAGGTCGGCCCCCGCCTTGTTGCCGGCCCGGCCGCGCACGTTCACGCACGGCCCCCACCGGTCCTGCCGGTTGCTCTTGCGGGTGAGCACAACCTGAGCCCCGGACCGCTCGAGCTTGGCCTTGAGCCGCTTCGCCACCTTGAACGCGAACGTGGCCTCCGGGTACCCGCCGTTGGTCGCTGTCCCCGTCGTGTTGCACGGCTTCTTGAATCCGCCGGCAGGGACGAGCCGGTTGATCTTCGAGGGGAAGTTGTGGTTGCCCAGCTGGTGGCCGGGGTCGATCACGATCAGTCGCCCGTCGAGCGGCCCGGACCGTAAGACAGCGCGCGCCTCAGCCGGCGCCGCCCCCGTCGAGGCCAGGTCACGCACCGGAGCTGCAGCCGCGCCACCCACAGGCACTCCGACCACCAGCCCCCCGACGAGGAGCAAGGACACCAACCAGGGGGCACCGGCACGGAAACGCACCGGTCGAGCCTACGTCGTGACCGCCGTACCCGTCGCACTACGCTGCCAGGTATGACCTGGCTGGTGACTGGAGGCGCTGGATACATCGGCGCGCACGTGGTGCGCGCACTGCGGGAGTCCGGCCTGTCGCCGGTGGTGCTCGACGATCTGTCCACCGGCTTCCGGGCGTTCATCCCCAGCGACGTACCGTTCGTCCAGAACACCCTCCTGGACGAGGCCGCCACCGAGGACGCGCTCCGCTCGCACGGCGTGGTGGGCGTGATCCACGTGGCCGGGTTCAAGTACGCGGGAGTGTCGATGGAACGCCCGCTGCACACCTACGAGCAGAACGTGACGGCGACGGTGAAGCTGCTCCGCGCCATGCTCAACACCGGGGTGCCGAACCTGGTGTTCTCCTCCAGCGCCGCCACGTTCGGGACCCCCGAGGGAGACCTCGTCACCGAGGAGACGGCGACCCGCCCGGAGTCGCCGTACGGCGAGTCGAAGCTGATCGGCGAGTGGATCCTGGGCGACGTCGGCCGCGCACACGGGATGGCGCACACCTCGCTGCGGTACTTCAACGTCGTCGGCTCCGGCAGCGACGACCTCTTCGACACCAGCCCGCACAACCTGTTCCCGCTGGTCTTCGACATGCTCTACCGCGGGGAGACTCCGCGCATCAACGGTGACGACTACGACACCCCCGACGGGACGTGCGTACGCGACTACATCCACGTCAGCGACCTGGCTCGCTCCCACGTGGCGGCGGCGGAGCGGCTGCTCAAGGGTGAGCCGGTCGAGCCGGTCTACAACCTGGGCAGCGGCACCGGCAGCTCGGTGCGCGAGATCATGGACACGATCCGCGAGGTGACCGGCGTCGACTTCGAGCCGACGATCGCGCCGCGCCGCGCCGGCGACCCGGCCCGGATCGTGGCCAGCGGCGAGCTGGCCGCGCGCGACCTCGACTGGGAGATGCGGCACTCGCTGCACGAGATGGTCGCCAGCGCCTGGTCGGCCCGACAGCGCGCCGGCGACTCCTACCCCCGCACCTGAGCGCCCGCGCCCCCGTCCCGACTACCGCGCCCCTACCGTCGCCGTACCCCCTATTTCCGCCCCCAGAAGCGACGGTAACCCCGCGGCAGACGGAGAAAACGAGCAGACCTACTCATAGCCCAGGACGTCGCGCCGGCGCTCCCCCCAGGCGAGGGCGGAGGCGATCGCCTCGTCGAGGGACAGCTCGGCGGACCACTGCAGGAGCTCGCGGGAGCGGTCGACGTTCGCGAACGCACCCACCGCGTCGCCGGGTCGTGGCGGCGCCTCGGCCACCGGCACCGGCGCGCCGAAGACCCGCTCGAAGGACGCCACCAGCTCCCGCACGGTCACCCCGGACCCGGTACCCACATTGATCACGACGCTCGGCTCACCAACCAAACTGAGTACGTCGTCGAACAGCTCCACCGCCCGCACATGGACCCGCGCCAGGTCCCACACGTGCACGTAGTCACGGATCCCGGTGCCGTCCCGGGTGGGGTGGGCGGTGCCGGTGATCGTGAAGTGCTCCTGCTGCCCGCGCGCCGCCCGCACCAGCTGCCCCAGCACGTGCGACGGCTCGCGCGCATAGACGCCGGACTCGAGGTCGGGGTCGGACCCGACGGGGTTGAAGTACCGCAGGATCACCGCGCGCAGCGACGTCGCCGCAGCGACATCCACCAGCACCTCTTCCATCATCTGCTTAGTGCGTGCGTACGGCGACATGGGCGCCAGCGCGTCGGCCTCGGTGACCTCGAAGTCCGGTTTGAGCGCATAGATCGACGCCGAGGAGGAGAACAGCACCCGCGGATAGCCGAGCGCGACCAGCTCCTCGAACAGGTCGAGGGACTTGGTCACGTTGTTCCGGTAGTAAGCCCCAGGCTGCGCCACCGACTCCGGCACCACGATCAGCGCGGCCATGTGGATGGTGCAGGCGATGTCGGGATGCTCCGAGAAGATCCGCCGCAGCAGCGCCCGGTCGGCGATGTCGCCCTCGTAGAAGATCCGGTCCCGCACGAACGCCCGCGGCCCGCTCACCAGCGAGTCGAGGATCACCGGCGTGTGCCCCGCCACCTCCAGCGCCTTCGCCGTCGTCGAACCGATGTACCCGGCGCCGCCGGTGACCAGAACCTTCACCCGAGCCACCCTAGCCACGCACGCAGCAGACCCTGCGACAATCGCCCTCATGCCCACCGCGCTCATCACCGGGATCACCGGCCAGGACGGGCTGTACCTGGCCGAGCTCCTCCTGGCCAAGGGGTACGACGTGCACGGCGTGATCCGCGGGCAGAACAACCCGAAGCGGGACCTGGTCGAGCACCTCCTCCCGGACGTGACGCTCCACCACGGGGACCTGACCGACATGAGCAGCCTGCTCCGCGCGCTGCGCGACAGCGACCCCGACGAGGTCTACAACCTGGGGGCGGTCTCGTTCGTGGCGTACTCCTGGGAGAACGCCGCCCTCACCACCGACGTCACCGGTAAGGGCGTCCTGACGATGCTCGAGTCGCTGCGGCTGCACTGCGGCGACGACCCGTCGCGGGTGCGGTTCTACCAGGCGTCCAGCTCGGAGATGTTCGGCAAGGTGCAGGAGTCGCCGCAGCACGAACGCACACTGCTGTGGCCGCGCTCGCCGTACGGCGTCAGCAAGGTCTTCGGCCACCACATGACGGTGAACTACCGCGAGTCCTATGGGATGCACGCCTCCTCGGGGATCCTGTTCAACCACGAGAGCCCGCGCCGCGGCCCGGAGTTCGTGACCCGCAAGATCAGCCAGGCCGTGGCGGCGATCCACCTCGGCCGCGGCGAGGAGCTGGTGCTGGGGAACCTGGACGCCGAGCGGGACTGGGGGTTCGCCGGCGACTACGTCGAGGCGATGTGGCTGATGCTCCAGCAACCGGAGCCGGACGACTATGTGATCGCGACCGGGGAGACACACTCGATCCGCGAGTTCGTCGAGGCCGCGTTCCGCCATGTCGGCATCGAGGACTGGCAGCGGTACGTGCGCCAGGACCCCGCCTTCATGCGCCCCGCTGAGGTCGACCGGCTGGTCGGCGACGCGAGCAAGGCGCACGAGGCGCTCGGTTGGAAGCCGCGGGTCGGCTTCCAGGAGCTGGTGGAGATGATGGTCGACGCGGACATCGCCGCCCTGCGGGCCGGCTGGTGACCCGCGCGCTCGTCACCGGAATCGGCGGCCAGGACGGCAGCTACCTGGCCGAGCGGCTGCTCGCCGACGGGGTTGAGGTGCACGGCCTCCACCCGCCGCCCGACGGCCCACCGCCGTACTGCCCAAGAACAGTCCACCTGCACCGCGGCGACGTGACCGACCACGACGCCGTACGGCGGTTGCTGCGCGAGGTGGCGCCCGACGAGGTCTACAACCTGGCGGCGATCAGTTCGGTCGCGCTCTCGTGGGAGCAGCCGGAGCTGGTCGACGCGGTCAACGGCACCGCCGCGATCGAGCTGATGCGCACCGCGCTCGACCTCCAGGACGAGACGGGGCGGCCCATCAAATTCGTGCAGGCCTCGAGCGCCGAGATCTTCGGCCAGCCCACTGCCTCCCCGCAGGACGAGGACACGGCCGTAGCGCCGGTGAACCCGTACGGCGAGGCCAAGGCCCGCGCGCACCGCGCCGCCGCCGAGCTCCGCACGAAGGGGCTGCACGTCGCCTCGATGATCCTCTACAACCACGAGTCCCCGCGCCGGCCGCCGACGTTCGTCACCCGCAAGGTCACCGACGCCGTCGCCCGGATCGCCGCGGGCACGCAGGACCGGCTGGTGCTCGGGAACCTCGACGCCCGGCGCGACTGGGGCTGGGCACCGGATTACGTCGACGCGCTGGTCCGCGCCGCCCGCGCCGACGAGCCCCAGGACTTCGTGGTCGCGACGGGGATCGCCCACTCCGTGCGGGACCTGGTGGCCGCTGCGTTCGGCTGCGTGGGCATCGAGGACTGGGAGCAGTACGTCGAGAGCGACCCGGCGCTGGTCCGCCCGGTGGACGCCGTCGAGCTCGTCGGCGATGCGAGCCGGGCCCGGGAGGTGCTCGGGTGGAAGCCGACGGTGACGTTCGAGGAGCTCGTACAGCGCCTCGTCGAGGTCAGTGCGTGACCTCTTGCCGCCCGTAGTCGTCCTCGAGCCGGCAGATGTCGTCCTCGCCGGTGTAGTCGCCGCGCTGCACCTCGATCACGATCAGCTCGGTGTCGTGGGCGTTGGCGAGCCGGTGGGCGGCGCCGAGCAGCACCTCGACGGTGCCGCCGCAGGGCACGACGACGGTGGCGCCGTTGATGGTGCAGGTGGCGGTGCCCGCGACGACGTACCAGTGCTCGGCCCGGTGCGTGTGCGTCTGGTAGGACAGCCGCTCCCCCGGCGTCACATGGATCCGCTTGACCTTGAAGCCCGGGCCCTCGTCCAAGACGTGCCACGACCCCCAGGGTCGGACGGCAGACTCGTGTGACATGTGCTCGGGCTCCGGTGCTACTGGACGGTACGACCCCGCCACGGTACCCCAGCCCCCACCGCCCCCGAGGCGAAACCGGCAGACCCCGGGCGGCCCTCGGGCAGCCGGGACGTCATACGAATCGTGGACACGCCTGCACCGTCCGTATGACGTCCCGCGACCCCAGGGAGGATCAGCCCCGCGTCAACCCGGCGATGGCAGGGCGTACGTCGGCCAGGAACACGAACGCCGCCACGGTGAACGCCAGGTGGATCGGATGGATCGGCCCCAGGTTGAGCAGCACGATCTGGGAGATCAGGCCGAGCGAGAGGATCACCACCCAGGCCACCTTGGAGAGCTTGCCGGCGGCCTCGTACTCCTGCCCGCTCGGCAACAGACCCGTCACGAACGCGTACGCCTTGACGCCGAGCATGGCCAGCGAGACACCCAGGGTGATCCACGACTCGATCACGAAGACCGCCAGGGTGTTCTCGAACGTCGGCACGGGCAAAGACTAACTGCCCGAACCGGTCCCAACAGACACGAAACGGGCCCCGGACGCTCACCCGCCCGGGACCCGTTTGTGGAAGCCGCCCGCCGGCCCACGGAAGGGGTGTACCGACGGGCGGCGCTCAATCAGCCACGATCAGCCGTGTTGTCGAGATCAGTCGCCGACCTTCTCGGCGGCGTCGACGACGGCCTTGGCCGCCGCAGCGGCGGTCTTGCGGGCCGAGGTCGCGGTCGCCTTGGCGGAGCTGCGAGCGGCAGCGGTCCGCTTCTTGGCGGTCTCGGTGACCTCCTTGGCGGCGGCCTTGGTGGCCTTGGTGGCCTGCGTCCGGGTGGTCTTGGCCTTGGTCGCGGTGGTCTTCGCGTCCTTCATGGCCTCCTGGGTGGAGGCCTGGCGCCGGATCCGCTTCACGAGGCGCTCGCCCCGCTTGACCAGGTCGTCGTAGGTGTCGGTCACGGTGGTGACGTTGTCGTCGACCAGCTTCTGGACCTTCGCCGGCAGCTCCTTGGCCTCGGCCTGGAGCTCGTTCATGCGAGCCTCGACGGCCTCGCGGCGCTCCTTGGCGTCCTTGGAGAGGGTCTCGAAGCGGCTCGTGGCCTGCTCCCGCAGGTGCTGGGGCTGGAGGTCCACGTCACCGATCCGCTTCTGCACGTCGACGACGTACTCACGGACGACCTCGACGGCCAGATCGGTCACGCCGACGCCGGCGTAGAACTGGCGGGCCGCCTCGGTCCGGATGTCGAACTTGGTCTGTGCCATGGTGGTTGTGCTCCTTCTTCGGTGGTGTCGGCTGGCGCCGACGGGTTTCGGTCAGGCCTTCTTGGTGGTCTTCGCGGCCTTGGTGGTCTGCTTCTTGGTGGTGGGCGCCTTCTTGGCCGGGGCCTTCTGCGCCTTCTTGGGCTGCACCTTCTTCGTGGGCTGGTCCTTCCCGGACTGGCCCGCCTCGTTCTGCGCGAGGAACGAGGAGTACACGTCGAGCAGCGTGTTCTTCTGCCGCTCGGTCAGCGCTGGATCAGCGAGTACGGCGAGCTCGACCGTGCCGCGCCCCCCGTCGTCGGGATCGAGGATCCCGGCCCGGATGTAGAGCTGCTCGGCGGAGATCCGCAGGCCCTTCGCGATCTGCTGGAGCACCTCGGCCGAGGGCTTGCGCAGGCCGCGCTCGATCTGGCTGAGGTACGGGTTGGACACCCCCGCCTGCTCGGAGAGCTGGCGCAGGGAGAGCTCGGCGGAGAGCCGCTGCTCGCGCAGGTAGTCGCCGAGGTTCTCGACGGTCTTCCCTACCTTGCTCCTTGCCATACCTCCATTGTGCTAACTATTGCAAGCACTTGCAAGCACAGCCCAGGTGAACCCCCTCACACCCTGCCGCAGGTCGAGCTTGTCGAGACCCGCCGGTCGAGCTTGTCGAGACCTCCCCGCCGGTCGAGCTTGTCGAGACCTCCCCGCCGGTCAGAAGACCGCCCGGATCTCCCCCACGGGCTCGCCACCGCCGAGCAGCGGTCTGTCCCCGGTACGCCGGACCGCGTCACCGTCGACCCGCGGCTCATCCAGCACCCCCGACCGGACCAGCGCCGCGGCCATCAGCACCGGCCGGGCCCGCGCACCGCCGTCGTCGACCTTGAGCGCCCAGGCTCGCCCGTCGGCCAGCGCCACCGCGTAGCAGCCCTCCGCGCCGGCCTTCCCAATGGCACCGGGGATCGCCGTCAGGAGCTCTCGCTCGTCGCGTCGGCTCCCCGAGACCATCTCGGGGTGCGCCCGGATCGCCGCCCCGATCCGCGCCGACGACCCGTCCGGACTGTCGTCACCATCCACGCCGCGGGCCAGCCGAGCGAACGCCCTCGCCAGCCCCACCAGCGACGTCGACAACACGGGCGCCCCGCAGCCATCGACCGCCACCGTCGTCGGCTCGCCGGTGAGCTCGGTGAACGTGGCGATGATCCGCTGCTGGAGCGGGTGCTCGGGGTCGCGGTACGTCGCAAGGTCCCAGCCGTTGACCGCGCAGGTGGCGAGCATGCCGGCGTGCTTGCCGGAGCAGTTCATGAAGATCGGCGCCCGGTCTCCGCCGGCGCGGACGAGCTCCTCCCAGGCGAGGTCGTCGAGCGGGTGGTCCGCCGGAGTACGCAGCAGGCCCTCGTCGAGGCCGGCACCGGCGAGGGTCCGACGTACCCCCTCAACATGGAAGTCCTCCCCCGAGTGCGACGCACAGACGAGAGCGAGCAGTTCGGGCGGCAGGTCAAGCCCGGCCCGGACCATGCCAAGCGCCTGGAGCGGCTTGTTGCAGGACCGCGGCAGGATCGGCGCGGCCACGTCGCCGACCGACCACGCGACCGACCCGTCGGCCTCCAGCGCCACGACCGCCCCGTAGTGATGGCCCTCCACGAACCCCGAGCGGACGATCTCGGCCACCACCGGCTGCGCCATGCACCGCAGGCTAGCCCCATGGCGGCTCATGGGTTTCGAGATGGCCTCGTCCCTCGGCCTCCTCAACCCGCGACAACCGGTTGAGGCGAGCGTCTCGAAACCCCCGGCCGGGACCCTGGCAGGATGAGGCCGTGCCGACGCCGCAGTACCACCCCACCCCCCGAGAGCTGGACGACCTCGAGCTCCTGGTGTCCGGGGCGCTGCACCCGACCACCGGGTTCAACGAGCCCGGGAGCCCGGTGACGCTGACCCTTCCCGACGACGTGGTGGACGCGGCGCACGAGGACGGCGTGGTGGAGCTGGTCGACCCGGAGGGGTTGCCGCTGGCCCGGGTCGACCTGGACGGACGGGTCACGCCGCTGGCCCACGCCGAGCACGGCCCGTTCCGGCGGCTGTACCTCTCACCAACCGCGGCGCAGGATCAATTCAGCGGCCGCACCTGGGTCCCGGTGGCCGACCCACTCACCGACACCCAGCTCACCCAGCTCCAGGCGACCGGTCCGGTCGTGCTGCTCGCCCTGGTCGGACACGGCACCCCCGACCTGTCCGCGGTGGGCCTGATCCGGGCCACGCTGGCCGCCGCCGCCCGGCTCCCCGAGGCAGACGTGGTCGCGGTCCCGTTCGCCTCCCACGGCGATCCCGACGTCGACCACCACCTCGGCGTACAGGTGGTCGAGAACTACGCCGACGGCGACCCGCTGCTCGGCCTGGCCGACGGTGGCGAGCTGAGCGACGAGGTCGCCGAAATCGTGGAGCGGGACCGCCCGCCGGTCGACCGGCAGGGGCTGGTGCTGTTCTTCACCGGGCTCTCCGGCAGCGGCAAGTCCACCCTCGCCCGGGGCCTCATCGACAGGATCCTGGAGGCCGGCCAGCGCACGGTCACCAGCCTGGACGGCGATGTCGTACGTCGCCATCTGTCGGCCGGGCTGACCTTCTCCAAGCAGGACCGGGAGACCAACATCCGCCGGATCGGCTGGGTGGCCGCGGAGGTCGCCCGGCACGGGGGTGTCGCGGTGTGCAGCCCGATCGCGCCCTTCGACGAGACCCGCCAGCAGGTCCGGGCCATGGTGGAGGACGCCGGCGGCGCCTTCTTCCTGGTCCACGTCGCCACCCCGCTGGAGGAGTGTGAACGGCGGGACCGGAAGGGCCTCTACGCCAGGGCCCGCCGGGGCGAGATCCCGGAGTTCACCGGCATCTCCTCGCCGTACGAAGAGCCCGACGACGCCTCCGTCCGGGTCGACACCACCGGCCGCACCATCGACGACGCCCTCGACGACGTACTCACCGAGCTCCGCGCCGATGGCTACCTCGACCTCTCGTAGCCCCCAGGAGGAGATAGTCCGCCGCGAAAATCATCTCCCGGGCACCCGAAAGGATGATTTTCGCGGCGGACTATCTCCCTATGGGGGTGGGGAGGGCCGAGCCGAAGGGGTGCGCGGCGCGGAAGGCGCAGGTGGTGCAGAGGTCGCCGTCACGGGTGGGGTGGCGGGCACCGCAGCGGGCGCAGCGGGAG
>CAZKEZ010000073.1:0-9676 GCA_964551905.1 uncultured Nocardioides sp.
ACCGAGTCGCGGCCGTCGCGGTAGAAGCAGCAGCCGGCAGTGACGAACGGCTCGCCGAGCTCGGGCAGGTAGTACGCCGACAGGGCGTCTCGCGCGGCCTCCAGGACCGGGTGCGGCAGCGGCTCCCCACCGCCGTACGTCGCGACCAGGCGGGGCACGTCGACGACCCGGTCATACATGGCTCGCCGCTCCGCCCGCCAGGGGGCCCGGCCGACCAGAGCCGCGAGTACGTCGTCGGCGTCGGTCACCCAGTTGGGCCGCAGGTCGATCCACGCCCCACGTCGGAGCGGCGTGCGGTCCACCCCGCCGGCCAGGGGCCGCAACCGCGCCCCCGGGTCGGCGCCAGCCACCTCCCCGGCAGCGTCGAACAGCGTGCCCTGGAACTCCAGCCCCGTCGCGCCGCTCATAGGGCCACGGTACCAAAGCAGCCGAACAGATGTTCGAACACCGAGGCGGAGTGATCAGGGAGGCCTCAGGGCCGTCTCGGGGGTCCAGAACGGGCAATTCCCGGTGGCGGCGCCTTGATCGGCATTGCAAGAGTGGGGCCCATGACCGAGGCAGCCCCCGCCGAGAGCGGCGTACCCACGAGCACCCCCGCCGCGCGGGTCCGGAACCTGACCAAGACCTACGGCTCCGGCGACGCGCTGGTGGTCGCCCTGGACGACGTGTCCCTGGACCTCCAGGAGCGCGAGTTCACCGCCGTGATGGGGCCCAGCGGCTCGGGGAAGTCGACCCTGATGCACTGCTGCGCCGCGCTGGACCGGGGAGACTCCGGCTCGGTGTTCATCGGTGACCAGGACCTCTCGACCCTCAAGGACAAGGCGCTGACCCGGCTCCGCCGCGACGAGATCGGCTTCGTGTTCCAGTCCTTCAACCTGGTGCCGACGCTCACCGCGGAGGAGAACATCCTCCTCCCACTCTCCATCGCCGGCCGCAAGCCCGACACCGAGTGGTTCACGAGCGTGATCGACACCGTCGACATCGGCGACCGGCTCAGCCACAAGCCCAAGGAGCTGTCCGGCGGGCAGCAGCAGCGAGTGGCCGTGGCCAGGGCTCTGGTGAGCCAACCGCGCATCGTCTTCGCCGACGAGCCCACCGGCAACCTCGACTCCCACTCCGGCGCCGAGGTGCTGGAGCTGCTGCGGCGCAGCGTCGACGACCACGGCCAGACCATCGTCATGGTCACCCACGACCCGGTGGCTGCCGCCTGGACCGACCGGGTGGTCTTCCTGGCCGACGGCCAGGTCGTCGACGAGGTGCGCCGGCCCACCCGCGAGAGCGTCCTGGAGATCATGACCCGGATGACGGCGCCGGTGGAGACGAGCGCCTGATGTTCCGCGTCGCCCTGAAGAGCCTGCTCGGGCGCAAGCTGCGGCTGCTCCTGAGCACGTTCGCCATCGTGCTCGGCGTGGCGTTCGTCTCCGGGTCGCTGGTGTTCTCCGACACCCTCAGCCGCAGTTTCACGGCCCTGTTCGCCTCCACCGTCGGCGACGTCGTGGTCCGGCCGGTGGGCGGCACCACCGCCAACGGGGCACCGTCGGCCAAGACGCTGCCGGCCTCACTCGTCACCGACCTGGAGGACGTCGAGGGCGCCGCCCGGGTCGACGGCAACGTGAGCGCGGTCGGGGTGTACGTCGTGAGCGAGGACGGCAAGGTCATCGGCGGCCAGGGCGCGCCCGGCATCGGGGTGAGCTGGAACGATGCCCCGGCGGGTCACGGCCTCGAGGGCTTCTCGATCGTCGACGGTCGTGAGCCGGCCGGGCCTGAGGAGGTGGTGCTCGACGAGAAGACCGCCGAGGCGGCCGGCTACGAGGTCGGTGACACCGCGCACGTCATCACCGCGGGCTCCGAGGCGATCCTTCAGCCCGTCGTGGTGGGACTGGCGGGCTACCGGGACGGCGGCTCCCTCAACGGCGCCACGGTGACGGTGTTCGACACCGCGACCGCCCAGGACCTGTTCCTCGGCGGCGACGACGCCTTCAACGACCTGTGGGTCACCGCCGAGGACGGCGTCAGCCAGGAGGACCTGCGTGACAACGTGGCCGCGGCCCTCCCCGACGGCATCGAGGCGGTCACCGGCGACACCGCCGCCGACGAGACCGCCACCGAGCTGCTGGAGGCGATCTCGTTCCTGCGCACCTTCCTGCTCATCTTCGCCGGGATCTCACTCGTCGTGGGCGCGTTCCTGATCGTCAACACGTTCTCGATCCTGATCGCCCAGCGCAGCCGCGAGCTCGCCCTGCTCCGGGCGATGGGCGCCTCCCAGCGGCAGGTGATGTCGTCGGTCCTGGTCGAGGCGTTCGTGCTGGGCGTCCTCGGGTCGACCATCGGCCTGGGTCTCGGCGTACTGCTCGCCATGGCCATCCGCGCCCTCTTCGCCGCCTTCGGCCTCGACATCGGGGGCCAGGCGCTCGTGTTCGCCCCGCGCACCGTGATCGTCGCGTACGCGGTCGGGATCGTGGTCACCATGCTGGCCGCGCTGTTGCCGGCGATTCGCACCACGCGGATCACCCCGGTCCAGGCGCTCAGCGACGACGTGGCGATGCCGGAGGCGTCCCTGCGCCGCCGGTTGGTCGCCGGCACGCTGATGATCGTGGTCGGCGCCGCGGCGATGGCGGCCGGACTGTTCGGGGACGTCCCTCGCGCCGGCTGGGTGCTGGGGCTGGGCATCCTCGTCGTCCTGCTCGGGGTGGCCGGGGTGAGCCCCGTCATCAGCCGGCCCTTCCTGGCGCTGTCCCGGCGGCTGTCGGCGGGTGTCTTCGGCAGCGTCGGCAACCTGGCCGGCCTGAACTCGCTGCGCAACCCGCGACGTACGGCGGCCACCGCCTCGGCGCTGATGATCGGACTCGCCCTCGCCAGCACCATGGCGATCGTCGGTGACTCGGCCAAGGCCAGCGTGGACAAGGCGATCGCCGACAACTTCGCCGGCGACTACGTGGTGAGCAGCCTGATCGGCGACCCGTTCAGCCCGGCCGTGGCCCGCGACATGGCCGCGGTCCCCGGAGTCGAGCGGGTGGTGGCCCAGCGCTGGGCCTACACGCCCGTCGACGGCGAGGACCAGACGATCCTCGGCGCCGACCCCGCCGCGATCGTCGAGGTGATGGGCACCGAGTCGGCGTCGGGGTCGCTGGCGGACGTCGGTCCGGGCACCGTGGCGGTCTCGGACACGTTCGCCGAGGAGCAGGGACTCGACGTGGGCGACGAGATCGTCGTCGAGACCCCCGCCGGGGACCAGCGCTACCCGATCAAGGCGATCTTCGTGGAGTCCCCGCTGCTGGCCTCCCCGGTCCTCACCGACCCGCAGACGCTGATCGACGCTGACTTCCAGGACGCAGACAACTTCCTGATCGTGAACACTGCCGAGAACACCCCTGAGATACAGGAGGCCCTCGACGCCGTGGTGGCCGACCTGCCGATCGTGACGGTGAAGGACCAGGCCGGGTTCGCGGAGGAGCAGCGCGCGCCGATCGACCAGCTGGTGCTCATGATCTACGCCCTCCTGGGCCTGGCCCTCCTCATCGCCGCCCTCGGCATCGTCAACACGCTGGCGCTCTCGGTGATCGAGCGCACCCGCGAGATCGGGCTGCTGCGGGCCATCGGGCTCTCCCGGTCGCAGTTGCGCCGGATGATCACGCTGGAGTCGGTGGTGATCGCGCTGCTGGGGGCGGTCCTCGGGGTGGCGCTGGGGGTTGGCTTCGGAAGTGCGATGATGCAGGCTCTGAGAGACGACGGACTGGAGGTGATCAGCGTGCCGGCTCTCCAGCTCGCGCTGTTCCTCGGACTGGCCGTCCTCATCGGACTGGTGGCGGCCCTGTTCCCCGCCCGTCGCGCCGGCCGGCTCGACGTCCTCCACGCCATCGCCACCGAGTGATCGCCCGAATGATCGCGACGGAATGACAGAGGTTCCCCCATTCCCCGGACACGTGGACTGGAGCGCACATAGAGTTCCGCACGTGGACGATGTGATGGTGTCGCGGCCCCGCGCGCTGAAGCACGTCCAGGTGCGTGAGTACGTCAGGACGCTCGTCGAGGGCCTCGAGCCCGGGGCGCCTGCGCCGTCGGAACGGGAGCTCGTGACCCGCTTCGGGGTCGCCCGGATGACGGTGCGGCAGGCGATGGACGCCCTGGTCAGCGAGGGGCTGCTGGAGCGGATGCCCGGCAAGGGCACGTTCGTGGCGCGCCCGCGCCGCGGCGTACAGATGCCGATCAGCTTCTCCGAGGAGATGCAGCGGCGGGGGCTCCAGCCGGAGTCGCAGACGCTGCTGTGTCGGCTGGAGCAGGCCGGACCGGGGGTCTCGCGGGCCCTGGGGATCACCGAGGGCGACGCCGTGCTGCACTGGCGGCGCCTGCGTCGCGCCGACGGCGGCCCGATCTGCGTCCAGGACTCCTTCCTCAACGAGGTCCTGCTCCCCGGCTTCCACGAGAAGCACATGCCCACCAGCCTCTTCGACGCGCTCAGCCTGCGCGGACTGCGCCCCACCTGGTGCGAGGACGCGATCTCCGCCGGCGTGGCCACGCCGGAGGAGTCCGAGCTGCTGGAGATCGACGAGGGGGCCGCCGTGCTCCGCGTCTCCCGCCGTGGCGTCTGCGGTGAGGTGACCGTCGAGGTCTCCCGCTCCAGCTACCGCGCCGACCGCTTCACCATGTGGGTCCAGCTCGGCCACGACTCCTGACCGACCGCTTCGAGCTGTGCCTCGCGGTGGGCCCGCGCGGGTCTAAAGTGCCGCCATGGCCGCATCCCCGGGGCTCCTCGAGATCGCCGTCGCCCAGGCGCGTGACGTGCCGGGCGCGCTCGAGGGCGGGGCCGACCGCCTAAGCCTGGCCACCCCCGAGGGGCTGTCCCCCGACCTGGCGGCCGCGTCGCCGGTGCTGCGGGAGAGCGAGGTGCCGGTCCGCGTGCTGCTCCGGCTCAACGACTCCTTCACCACCACGGGGGGCGAGTTCACCCGCCTGGTCGGCCTGGCCGAGGAGTACCTCGCGCTCGGGGCCGAGGGCGTCTCGTTCGGCTTCCTGGACCCCGACCTCGAGGTCGACGTCGACACCTGCGCCGCGCTGGCGCAGGCGCTCCCCGGCGTCCCGTGGACCTTCCACGACGCGATCGACTCGACCCTCGACGCGCGCCGCTCATGGCGCCGGATCCGCGACCTGCCGGGCCTGACCGCCGTGGCGTCGGCGGGCTCGCCGCAGGGCCTCGGTCACGGGTACGACGACCTCCTGGCCCTGGCGGAGTCGGATGCCACGATCGCCGCCCTCCTGATGCCCGCCGGAGGGCTGGTCGCCGAGCAGGTGCCGTGGTTCGCCCGCGCCGGCGTACGCCAGTTCCACGTCGGCGCTCAGGCCAGGCCTGGCGCGTCGGCCCGCGCCTACGTCGAGGCCGGGCTGGTGCGGTCCTGGCGGCTGCTGGTCGACGACGCCGTCGCCCGGGCCGCCGGATGACGCTGTTCATCGACCCGCCCCGGGTGCCGGCGCACGGCCGGACCTGGTCGCACCTGGCCTCCGACTCCTCCCTCGCCGAGCTGCATGACTTCGCCCGCGCGGCCGGCATCCCCGAACGCGGGTTCGACCGTGACCACTACGACGTGCCGGGGGAGTACTACGAGGCCATGGTCGCGGCCGGCGCCGTGCCCGTGTCCTCCCGCGAGCTCATCGTCCGCCTGGCCGGGTCCGGGCTGCGGCGCCGCAAGGCCACCACGCTGGGCCGGCGCGGCCCCGGCCGGCCGCTGGCCCGCCCACCGCGGCTGCGGCCCGGGTCGTTGGTCGCGGTGATCGCCCCGGCCGGTCCCGCCGCGCCCGAGCGGGTCGTCGAGGGGGAGCGGGTGCTGCGCGACTGGGGGCTGGAGGTTCGCTCCGCCCGCCTCCCGGTGGAGCCCGAGCTGCCGTGGCTCGCGGGTCCGGACGACCACCGGGCCACCGCGCTGGAGGAGGCCTGGACCGATCCCGACGTGGCAGCGGTGTGGTGCACCCGCGGGGGCTTCGGGTCCCAGCGGCTGCTCGACCTGCTGGACTGGACCGCCCTGGCGACGGCCGGGCCGAAGTGGCTCATCGGCTTCTCCGACGTCACCGCGCTGCACCAGGCGTTCGCCGCCCGCCTCGGGCTGGCCACCGTGCACGGCCCCGGCGTCGCCGGCCTCCCCACGGTGCGGGCGGACGCGGCGGAGGCCCTTCGGGCCCTCCTCTTCGAGCGGACGATCCAGCGGCTGACCGGGACCCCTGGTGGCGGGGGCGTGGCCGAGGGCGTCCTGGTGGGCGGCAACCTCGCCGTCCTGGCCGCGCTCGCCGGCACCCCCGACAGCCGGCCCGCCCGGGACTCGATCGCGCTGCTCGAGGACGTGGGCGAGGCGCCGTACCGGCTGGACCGGATGCTCACCCAGCTCCTCCAGGCCGGGTGGTTCGACGGGGTCCGCGGCATCGCCTGCGGCGACTTCACCGACTGCGGCGACCCGGCTCTGGTCGCGCGGGTGCTGCGGGCGCGGCTCGGTCCGCTCGGGGTGCCGATGGTGCTCGACCTGCCGATCGGTCACCTGCGCGCGAACTTCGGCGTACCGCTGGGGCGGCCGGTCCGCATCGACGGCGACGTCGGCACCCTGGGCTGATCTCTGTTCTGTGCCGGCCGCGGACCGCCGGCCGAGGGTACGTCGGACCGGTGCCACCGTTTTCCTGCGGTGGCGCCGCGACTGCTGCCATCATCGAGAACCGCTGTGGTCAGCGGCGCTGAGACTCATCCGGGCGAAGGAGGCAGCGTTGACCGATCCGACCCCCACCGCGCGTGCTGCGCGTGCCGTGGCACCGCTGCGTCCCAAGGACCGGCACTATGCCGACCGCTTCAGCTACGGGCACACCCCGGCGCTCGCCCGACAGGTGCGGGCCGCCGGCGGCGGGCGGGCCTGGTTCGAGCGGCAGCTGAACCCGGCGAAGATCAAGGACGCTCCCGGGGGCAGCGTGCGGGGGTGGTACCCGGACCTCTGGTACTCCCCGGCCGGCCTGTGGCGACGCAACGAGTCCGGCGTGGCTCCCGGCTGGGAGGTGATGGCCGACTTCGGGCGCTGGACCATGATGCGCCGCGTGCTGTCGACCCGGCAGCTGCACGAGGTGATGGTCGACTTCTGGTCGAACCTGCTGCACGTGCCGGCCGGTGACGACGAGGCATGGCCCTACCGGATCTCCTACGACCAGCACATCCGCCGGCACGCGCTCGGCCGCTTCTCCGACATGCTCGTCGGCTCGACCACCCACGGCGCCATGGGCCTGTTCCTCGACAACGCCACCTCCACCAAGCAGGCGCCCAACGAGAACCTCGGCCGCGAGCTGCTCGAGCTGCACACCGTCGGGGTCGACGCCGGGTACGACGAGGACGACGTGAAGAACTCCGCCCGGATGCTCACCGGGTACCGGGTGGACCTGTGGTGGCCGAAGTTCGCCGAGTACTACGACAAGTCCGCCCACCACACCGGCCGGATCCGGGTGGTCGGCTTCACTCACGCCAACACCGACCGGGACGGCCGGAAGGCGACCGAGAAGTACCTGCGCTACCTGGCGACCCACCCGGCCACCGCCAAGCGGCTCGCGCGTCGGCTGTGCGTGAAGTTCGTCCACGACGACCCGTCGCCGGGCCTGGTCAACAAGGTGGCGAAGGCCTACACCCGCAGCGGGACCAGCATCAAGGCGATGCTCCGGGCGATGGTGACGCACCCTGAGTTCGCGGCGTCGACCGGCGAGAAGGTGCGGATGCCGCTCGAGGAGACGATCGCGACGATCCGGGCGCTGCGGATTCAGCCCCGCAAGCCCACCCGCGACGGGGCGTTCGCCGACGCGATCTACTGGGCGGTCTCGGGCCAGGGCATGACGCCGTACAGCTGGCCCGCGCCGAACGGCTTCCCCGAGGTCAACGCGGCCTGGGCGAGCGCCGGCCGGGCCCTCGACTCCTTCAACATCCAGCGCGGCCTGGCCCAGCAGTGGTGGCCGACGACGCAGGCAGCGTTCCCGGCCGACTCGGTGTGGCTGCCGAAGCTCCCGGCTCGCTACGACGCGGTGATCAACCACATGTCCAAGCAGCTCCTCGGCAAGCCCGCCAACGCCCGGCTGCGCGAGGGCATCGCGCTGCGGACGAACGTGCCGCTCACCCGGCGGGTGACCGCCGACGACCTCGACAACCGCACCCGGCAGATCCTGATGGCGCTGCTCGGCTCACCGGCCCACATGACTCGCTGAGGTGATGACGATGACGAGCATGGACGCCCGCCCGGCCGAGAAGGCCTGCGGCTGCCCCGAGTTCAGCCTGAGCCGGCGCCGGTTCCTGGGCGGTGTCGCCGCCGGAGCCGGCGTGATGGCGAGCGGCACGCTGTTCGGTGACGCCTTCCGGCAGGTCGCGTACGGCGCCCCGCCCGGCGGCAACGTGGTCGTCGTGGTGTCCCTGCGCGGCGGCTCCGACGGGTTGTCGATCATCGTCCCGCGGGGCGAGGAGTGGGACTACCTCAAGCAGCTGCGCCCACGCACCGCCGTACCCGAGAACGCACTGGTCGGCACCGACCCTCGGTTCGGCCTGCACCCATCGCTGGAGCCGCTGCTGCCCCTGTGGACCGCCGGCGCGTTCGGCGCCGTACACGGGGTGGGTCTGCCGATGCCCAACCGCAGCCACTTCGACGCGATGGAGGAGGTGGAGGAGGCGCACCCCGGCTCCAGCTCGCGGGTCGGGTGGATCAACCGGGTCACCGGAGTGGTGGCCGCGCAGTCCGGCTCCGATCCGCTGCCCGAGGAGCAGATCCAGCTCGGTGGCAGCATGCTGCCCACGTCGCTCGCCGGGCAGGCGCCCGCCCTGAGCGCGAACGAGGTCACCGGCTTCACCCTGCCCACGGTGTGGAACGACCACGAGGTCGCGGAGTCGCTGCGCACCATCTGGACCGGGTCGGCGACCATGCTGCACGGGGGCGTGCGGACTGCGCTGTCCGCGGTCGACCGGCTGGCGCCGGTGGCGGAGACCCCCACCGAGACGCTGGATGCCGCGAAGGCGTCGTACCCCGCCGGTCCGCTGCGCGAGGTGCTCGCCAACACCGCGCTGCTGATCAAGGCCGACCTCGGCGCCCGGATGATCACCATCGACTACGGCGACTGGGACATGCACAGCGGTCTCGGCTCGACGAACCTCAACGACGACGAGTGGATGGTCAGCCACCTGCGGCACCTGGCGGAGTCGCTGGCGCGGTTCTTCGTCGATCTCGGCGGGCATGCGAACCGGGTGACGCTGGTGACGCTCAGCGAGTTCGGTCGGCGGGTGGAGGAGAACGGCGACAACGGCGTCGACCACGGCTACGGCAACGCCATGCTGCTCCTCGGGGCCGGCGTGAACGGCGGCGGCGTACGCGGGAACTGGGTGCCGCTGCGCCCCGGCAACCTCAACGACGGCGACGTCCCCCTGTCTCAGGACTACCGCAGCGTCCTCGCCGAGGTGATGGCGCACCGGTTCGGCCTCTCCGCTGGCCAGCTCGGCACCGTCTTCCCCAACTTCACCCCCGAACCCGTCGGCGCCATGCACGGTTGAAACGTGCCTTGCGGCGGGTTGAGACGTGCCTTGTGGCGGGTTGAGACGTGCCTTGTGGCGGGTTGAGAGGTGCCTTGTGGCGGCCTCCGCCCGGGGGAACGTTTCAACCCGCCCGGAGGAACGTTTCAACCCGCCCGGAGG
>CAZKEZ010000074.1:0-9235 GCA_964551905.1 uncultured Nocardioides sp.
CTCCGCCGAGGCGCCGCCGCCGATGTCGAGGAAGTTGGCCGGCTTGACCCCGCCGTGCTGCTCACCGGCATACGCGACCACGTCCAGGGTCGACATGACGAGGCCCGCGCCGTTGCCGATAACGCCGACCGAGCCGTCGAGGCGGACGTAGTTGAGGTCCTTCTCCGCCGCTTGGATCTCCAACGGGTCGACCTCGTCGTGGATCTCGAAGCCGGCGTGGTCGGGCTGCCGGAAGCCGGCATTGCCGTCGAGGGTCACCTTGCCGTCGAGGGCCTCGAGGGAGCCGTCGCCCAGCCGAACCAGCGGGTTGACCTCGACCAGGGTCGCGTCCTCGTTGACGAACACGTCCCACAGCTTGCGGATCACGGTGACCGCCTGGTCGGCGACCTCCGCGGGGAACCGGGTGGCGGCCACGATCTCGGCCGCCTTGGCGTCGTCCACGCCGGTGATCGGGTCGATGGCGACCTTGGCCACCGCGTCGGGGTTCTCGACCGCCGTGACCTCGATCTCAACCCCGCCCTCGATGGAGGCGATGCACAGGTAGTTGCGGTGGGCGCGGTCGACGAGGAAGGAGAAGTAGTACTCCTCGGCGATGTCGGCTGCGGGAGCGATCAGCACCCGGCGGACAGTGTGTCCTTTGATGTCCATCCCGAGGATCTCCCGGGCCTTCGCCTCCGCGTCCTCGGGGTCGGTCGCCAGCTTCACCCCCCCGGCCTTGCCCCGGCCACCGGTCTTGACCTGGGCCTTGACCACGACCCGGCCGCCGTTCTCCGCGGCGGCCGCCGCCGCGTCAGCGGGATCGGTGACCACAGTCCCGAGCGTCACAGGGACGCCGTGCTTGGCGAACAGCTCTTTGGCTTGGTACTCCATCAGGTCCACGGCGCGAGGTCCTCACGTTCGGCATCGGGGCGTCACTGGCACCCTAAACCCGGACCCGCCGGCCCGCGCGAGGGGTCGGTATCGACCGTTGGCTCGACGGGGCGGGATCGGGCCGGTTCCGCCATTTCGCCACGGGGATGGCCGGGGTTTTGCACAATCGAAGGGGTGCCGATTGTCGGGCACCGTGACTATTCCGTTACAGTCTGGGGTCGTTGTCCTGATCCCCCGTTCAGAAGGAACAACAGTGGGTGCCCACCGAGCAGACCGTCGCGGCTCCGGCCGCCGTCGCTCCTCGGTACCCACCCGACGCTCCAGCGGCACCAGGGTCGCCCCCCGCCAAGAGAGCCGGGCCGCCCGCAGGGCCGAGTCCGTGACGCCCGTCGCGCCGGCTGCGAGCGTCGCCGGCAAGCGCAAGGCCTCCCGCCATGCGGCGCCGCGGTCGCCGTTCGTCCGCACCCTTCCTTCGGCCCCCGTGCTGGCCGGCGTGGCCGCACTCGCCGTCGCCGTGGGGGGTGTGGTGGCCTCGGGTGATGTGATCGAGGCGCTCCCGCAGACCGCTTCGGCGACCGGGACCGGTGCCGCGACGGCGCTGACCGGGTCCAGCAAGGTGACCCAGGCCAGCCTGCTCGATGGCCGCGACGGGGAGGTCAGCCGCGACTCGGCACGCGACTCGATGGCCGAGGCCGCGGACCAGGAGCTGGTCCAGCAGGCCGAGGCTCAGGCCCGCCAGCGCAACGCCGCCCTCGCCGCCTTCGCCAAGAAGGCCGAGGCTCAGTCGGCCAAGATCGAGAAGAACCTCTGGGTCATGCCGCTGGCCAGCTACCGCCTCTCCGCCGGGTTCGGCGAGACCAGCTACCTGTGGTCCACCGTCCACACTGGTCTGGACCTGTCGACCTCGATCGGCAGCGAGATCATGTCGGTCGCCAACGGCACCGTGACCGAGGTCGGGTACGACGGCTCCTACGGGAACAAGACGGTGGTCACCCTCGAGGACGGCACGGAGATCTGGTACTGCCACCAGACGTCCTTCGCGGCCGAGGTCGGCGACAAGGTCACCGCCGGCGAGGTGATCGGGTACGTCGGCTCGACCGGCAACTCGACCGGCCCCCACCTCCACCTCGAGGTCCGCCCCGGCGGTGGCGACCCCGTCGACCCCTACGCGGCACTCACCGCCCACGGCCTCACCCCGTAGCCCGGCTCCCGACGTACCAACCAGAATTGTCGTGAAACCGGCCGTGAGTCGACCAAAATGGTTGGTGCGTCACAACTTCTCGACCGGGGCGTAGCGGAGCAGCAGGCGGCGTACTCCCTCGGACCCGAAGTCGATGGAGGCCACGGTCTTGTCGCCGGTGCCCTCCAGGGTCACGACCGTGCCCATCCCCATCGAGGGGTGCAGGACGCGGTCGCCGGGCTCGAGGGAGGGGACGGGTCGGGCGGGCTTGGCCTTGGCGGCGGCGTCGATGCGCAGGGCGGCCGAGGAGAAGTTCCGGCGGCCGGCGGCGGTCGGCGTCCCCATCCGCGCCGGGGACCCGGCGGCGAGGTCGGGCCGGCTCCACGAGGTCTGCGCCTCCTCCTCCCGACGCCACTCCACCAGGTCGACGGGCAGCTCGGAGAGGAACCGGGACGCCGGGTTGTGCATCGGCGCCCCCCACGCCGAGCGCATCAGCGCGCGCGAGACGTAGAGCCGCTCCCGTGCCCGGGTCAGGCCGACGTAGGCGAGCCGACGCTCCTCCTCGAGCTCGGGGTGGTCGCTCAGCGAGCGGGCATGAGGGAAGACCCCGTCCTCCAGACCGGACAGGAACACCACGGGGAACTCCAGCCCCTTCGCGGTGTGCAGCGTCATCAGCGTCACCACGCCGCTGTCGTCACCGTCGGGGGCGTCCGGGATCTGGTCGGCGTCGGCGACCAGCGCCACTCGCTCCAGGAAGTCACCGAGGCCGGGGGCGACGATCCCGGCGTCGACGTCCGCCGGGTCCGCCGACGGCCCGGCCACCGGGTCGTCGGAGAACTCGCGGGCCACGGCGACCAGCTCGGCGAGGTTCTCGACGCGGGTGGCGTCCTGCGGGTCGTCGGAGGCCTCCAGCTCGGCGAGGTAGCCGGTGCGCTCGAGCACCGTCTCGACGATCACGTCGGGCCGCTCGTCGGCCGCGACCATCGACTGGAGCTCCTCCACCAGCGCCACGAAGCCGCGGACGGCGTTGAGTGACCGGGCGACCAGCCCCGGCGCCTCGTCGGCCCGCCGCAGCGCCTCCCAGAACGTCAGGCCCTCGCGGTCGGCGTACGCCGCCACGGCCGCCTCGGCCCGCTGCCCGATCCCCCGGCGCGGGGTGTTGAGGATCCGCCGCAGCGAGATCTCGTCGGCCGGGTTGGCCAGCATCCGCAGGTAGGCCAGGATGTCGCGGACCTCGCGCCGCTCGTAGAACCGGACACCGCCCACGACCTTGTAGGCCATCCCGGTCCTGATGAACGTCTCCTCGAAGACTCGGGACTGGGCGTTGGTGCGGTAGAACACAGCGACGTCGCCGGGCCGCGCGTGGCCGGCGTCGGTCAGCGCGTCGATCTCCTCGGAGACGAACCGGGCCTCGTCCCGCTCGTCGTCGGCGACGTACCCGATGATCGGCGGGCCCTCCCCCGCATCGGTCCACAGTCGCTTGGGCTTGCGCCCGGCGTTGTGCCCGATGACCGCATTCGCGGCGTTGAGGATGGTCTGCGTGGATCGGTAGTTCTGCTCGAGCAGGATCGTGCTTGCGGCCGGGAAGTCGAGCTCGAAGTCCAAGATGTTGCGGATGTTGGCGCCGCGGAAGGCGTAGATGGACTGGTCGGCGTCACCGACCACCATCAGCTCGGCCGCGGCCACGCGGGTGCCGTCGTCGTCGGTGGGCAGCACCGGGTCCCCCTCGGGGTTGTCGGCGCACAACTGGTGGATCAGCGCGTACTGCGCGTGGTTGGTGTCCTGGTACTCGTCCACCAGGACGTGCCGGAACCGCCGGCGGTAGCTCTCCCGCACCTCCGGGAAGAGCTGGAACAGGTGGACCGTGGTCATGATCAGGTCGTCGAAGTCCAGCGCGTTCGCCTCGCGCAGCCGGCGCTGGTAGAGGGTGTACGCCGCCGCGCAGGTCTCCTCGAACCCGTTCCGGGCGTCGGCCGCGGCCTCCTCGTGGTCGATCAGCTCGTTCTTCCGGTCCGAGACCCAGTTGAGGACGGCCCCGGGCTGGAACCGGCGCGGGTCCACGTCGAGGTCGCGCAGCACGAGCGTCATCAGCCGCTTGGAGTCCGCGGCGTCGTAGATGGAGAAGTTGGACTTCCAGCCGAGCTGGCCGATCTCCTTGCGCAGGATCCGCACGCAGGCCGAGTGGAAGGTGGAGACCCACATGATGCGCGCGCGGCGCCCCACCAGGTGCTCGACCCGCTCCTTCATCTCGTTGGCGGCCTTGTTGGTGAAGGTGATCGCCAGGATCGAGCCGGGGTGCGCGGAGCGTTGGGAGATCAGCCAGGCGATCCGGCGGGTCAGCACCCGGGTCTTGCCCGAGCCGGCTCCGGCCACGACGAGGAGGGGCGCCCCTTCGTGCACGACGGCGGCCCGCTGCGGGTCGTTGAGGCCGGCCAGCAGCTCATCGGCCGTGCGCACCGGAGCGGGAGGCGGGGCCTCGGCCGGCTCCAGACCCGGGATCGGGAAGGTGTCGCTCATCTCGCCGACCACCCTACGTGTGCCGGCCGACACGACCGCCTCACCAGAAGACGGCGACCGCCATGTTGCCGACGGTGAGCGCCAGCAGGCCGGCGTACAGCCCGGTGGGGATCCGGTCCCGGCGCAGGTTCGCCATCACCAGCACCAGGATGACCAGGGCCACCCCGAACTTCACGGCGATCTTCGTGTGGTCGAGGTCGGCATCCTGGGCCTCTCGGACGCCGACAATGGCCAGCCCCGTGACGAACGCCGTGCCGATGCCGTCGCGCATCGCCCAGTTGACCCGGCGCTCGGGCTCGCGCAGCTGGATCACCAGCCCACCGAACAGTGCGGCCCACCCGACGAAGTGCACGAACACGAGGATGTCGCCCAGCAGGTCCATGGCGGTCAGGATAGTGAGCGGTCCGCTCGCACCAGGGGCCAGGGTCGGCCGGCCCGCGCGGACCGGCACCTAGGGGCGCTAGCGTGGGTCCCCGGAGCCACAGGGAGCCACACGGAGCGGAGGGTCACGCATGCGGGTCGCCATCCTCGGGGCGGGGAACGGCGGTGTCGCCGCCGCGTTCGACTTCGCCCAGCACGGGCACGAGGTGTCCCTGTTCGGGCCCTCCGACCACCCCGCGAACATCGACGCCGTCGCCGCCGCCGGTGGTATCACCTCCAGCGGGGACCTCGAGGGGTTCATGCCGGTGCGCTACTCAGGGCACGACGCCGGTGAGGCACTCGACGGCGCCGACCTGGTGGTGCCGGTCGGGCCGTCGTACGCCACCGAGCCGCTGGCCACGGCGGTGCGCGATCACCTCCGCCCGGGCATGGCCGTGGCGGTCTGCCCGACCTCCAGCGCCGGCTCCATCGCGTTCAAGCGCGCCGCCGGACTGGACCTGGCCGACGAGAGCATCCTGGTCGGGGAGACCAGCACGCTGCCCTACGCCGTACGCGTCACCCGGCCGGGCACGGTCCGGGTCTTCCTCAAGCTGCGGGCGGGCCTGTACGTCGCGGCGCTCCCGCGCAGCGGCACCGACCGGCTCTACGAGATGCTGCGCGGGGTCTACCCCGCCGCGGAGAAGGCCGAGAGCGTCTTCCAGACCACGCTGCAGAACGGCAACCCGGTCATCCACCCGGCGGTGACGCTGCTCAACGCCGGCCTGATCGAGCGCACGCACGGCGGCTTCCTCTTCTACGAGGAGGGGGTGACCGAGTCTGTCGGCCGTCTCATCGAGGCCGTGGACAAGGAGCGGCTCGCGATCGCCGACGCGCTGGGGGTCCGGGTGCTGTCCGAGCCGGAGCTGGGCATGGCGCAGGGGTACATGGAGGAGCGGAACTACTCCACCGGCTACTCGACGGCGCCGGGCTTCCTGGGGATCGGGGCCCAGCACCAGCTCGACCACCGGTACCTCACCGAGGACGTCGGCTACGGCCTGGTGTTCCTCGCCGACCTGGCCCGCAAGCTCGGCGTGCCCACGCCGACGATGGACGCGGTGACCGCGATCGCTTCCGTCGTACTGGCCCGCGACTTCGTCGCTGAGGGTGCCCGCACGCTGGCCAGCCTGGGTCTCGACGGGCTCACCGCGGCCGAGCTGGCCGCGCTGTAGTGGCGGCCGCGACGGAGGTCGTCCGGACCGAGGGCCTGACGAAGGACTACGGCCGCGTCCTGGCGCTCGACCACCTCGACGTCACGATCGGGCCGGGCGTCACCGGGCTGGTCGGCGCGAACGGGGCGGGCAAGAGCACGCTCATCAAGATCCTGCTGGGGCTGCTGCCGCCCACCTCCGGACGGGCCTGGGTGCTGGGCCACGACACCGCGACCGAGGGCTCCGCGATCCGGCGCGCCGTGGGCTACCTCCCCGAGCACGACTGTCTGCCGCCGGACGTGAGCGCCAGCGACTTCACCGTCCACCTGGCCGAGATGTCCGGCCTGCCGCACCGCTCCGCCCGGGAACGGGCCGCCGACGTACTGCGTCATGTCGGGCTCGCCGAGGAGCGATATCGACCCATGGGCGGCTACTCCACCGGCATGAAGCAGCGCGCCAAGCTCGCCCAGGCGCTGGTGCACGACCCGGCGCTGGTGCTGCTGGACGAGCCGACCAACGGCCTCGACCCGGCCGCCCGGGACGACATGCTCGGGCTGGTCCGGCGGATCGGGGAGGACTTCGGCATCGCGGTGGTCGTGACCTCGCACCTGCTCGGCGAGCTCGAGCGGGTCAGCGACCACGTCGTCGTGCTCGACAGCGGCCGGCTGCTGCGGGCCTCGGCGACGACGGAGTTCCTCGAGCACACGGGCACCCTGCTGGTCGAGGTGATCGGCGACACCGGTGCCCAGGACCGGATGGGCAACGCGCTGGCCGCCGCCGGCCTCCGCTGCGCGCCGCGGGGGACGCTGATCGCGATCGAGCCGGCCGCCCAGACAGCACCCGAAGGGCACGCGGCGGACGACCGGGTGCTCGACCTGGTGCGTGACACTGCGGCAGATCTCGGCGTGGGCCTGGTCCGGATCCAGCGCGACCACCACCGGATCGAGGATCTCTTCCGGACCGAAGGAGGTCACGATGTCGGCCGCCCCGCCTGAGCCGCCGCGCCGGACCGGTGTCATCCACGACATCGGCTACCGGCCCTACGACGGGCCGCGCCTGGGTGAGGGGGTGATCGCACGGTCGCTCTTCCTCACCGGGCTGCGGCACGCGTTCGGACTCGGGCGGTCGGGTCGGTCGAAGGTGCTGCCGTTCCTCCTGCTGGGGCTGAATCTGGTGCCCGCGCTGATCCTGGTCACCGTGATGGTCGTGGTCGGCATGGACGAGCTGCCGGTGGAGTACGCCGGGTACGCCGTCGAGACCCAGCTGCTGATCTCGGTGTTCGCCGCGGCCCAGGCTCCGATCCTGTTCTCCCGCGACCTGCGCCACGGCTCGATCGTCCTGTACCTCGCGCGTCCGCTGCGCGCCGAGACCTTCGCGGTGGTGCGCTGGGCCTCCCTCACCGCCGCCCTCCTGGGCTTCCTCGTGGTGCCGATCCTGGTGCTGTACGTCGGCGCGCTCCTGAACGAGGCGGACCTGACCGACCAGACGACCGACCTGCTCGGGGCGCTGGCCGTCTCTCTGCTGCTGGCCGGGATGCTGGCCAGCGTCACCGGCGTGATCAGCGCGTGGACCACGCGACGCGGCTGGGGCGTGGTCGCGAGCATCGCCGTCCTGGTGTTCGGGTACGGCGTGGTGGCGGCGGTGCAGGGCGTCGCGATGTCGCAGGACGCCGACCGGGTCGGGGAGGTGGCCGGCCTGCTTGCGCCGTACTCCCTCTACGTCGGGATCGCCTCCGCGGTGCTGGACACCTCTACCCCGGCGATCACCCCGCCCACCGGGACCCTGATGGAGCTCGCCTACGTCGCGGTGGCGCTGCTGCTCGCGCTGGGTGGCGTGGCGGTGCTGATGTGGCGGTACCGGAGGGTGGGGGCGCGGTGAGTGTGATCGAGCTCGACCACGCGTCGCGGTGGTACGGCAACGTGGTCGCCGTCAACGACGTCAGCATGCGGATCGGACCCGGCGTGACCGGGCTGCTGGGGCCCAACGGGTCGGGCAAGTCCACCCTGATCGCGCTGATGTCGGGCTTCCTCGCACCGTCGGCGGGCACGGCCCACCTGGACGGGCAACCGCTGTGGCGCGACACCGACTGCTACCGGCGGATCGGCCTGGTCCCCGAGCGCGAGCTGAGCTTCGACTACCTCACCGGGACCCGCTTCGTGGTCGCGAACGCCGAGCTGCACGGGCTCTCCGACTCTGGCGCGGCGGCGGCCCGGGCGATCGAGGTCGTCGACCTCGCCGAGGCGGCCGGGCGGCGGATCGGCACCTACTCCAAGGGCATGCGGCAGCGGATCAAGATCGCGTCGGCGTTGGTGCACGACCCCGCGGTGCTGCTGCTCGACGAGCCGTTCAACGGCGTCGACCCCCGGCAGCGGGTGCAGCTGATGACGCTGCTGCGCAGGATGGGCGGCGAGGGCCGGACCGTGCTGTTCAGCTCCCACATCCTCGAGGAGGTTGAGCAGGTCGCCCGGCAGATCGAGGTCGTCGTGTCGGGGCGGCACGCCGCGTCCGGGGACTTCGGGGCGATCCGGCGGCTGATGACCGACCGGCCGGACCGGTTCGCGGTGGTCTCCAGCGATGACCGGGTGCTGGCCGCGGCGCTCGTCGGGCACGAGTCGGTGCGGGCGGTGGCCTTCGGGGCCCGCGGCGGGCTCGACGTCGAGGTCGGTGACTTCGGCGAGTTCGCCGTCGCGCTGCCGCAGCTCGCGCGCGCGGCGGGGGTCCGGCTGCACGAGATCTCGCCCACCGACGAGTCGTTGGAGAGCGTGTTCTCCTACCTGGTGGCGACGTGAACACCACCATCCTCCGGCTGTCCGCCCAGGCCCTGTTCGGCCGGCGCCGCTTCCTGCTGCTGCTCGTGCTCCCCCTGGTGCTGATCGCCCTCGCCGTCGCGGTGCGGGCCCTGGCGGGACCCGGCGAGGGGTACGACGAGATCGTGGTCGGGCTCGGCATGGTGGTGGCAGTGCCGCTGGTGGCACTGCTCGCGACCACCGCCGTACTCGGGCCGGAGATCGACGACGGCTCGATCGTCTACCTGCTCGCCAAGCCGGTGAGCCGACATGCCATCGCGGCCAGCAAGTACGTGATCGCGCTGCTGGCGGCG
>CAZKEZ010000075.1:0-9156 GCA_964551905.1 uncultured Nocardioides sp.
AGGCACGTTTCAACGGGGGAAGGTGGTGAGGTCGCGGAGGTACGGCGTGGGCCGGAACCGCTCGCCGTAGGAGTCGGCCAGCTCGTCGGCGCGGGCTACGAAGGCCGCGAGGCCGATCTCGCCGGAGGCGGACTCGTACCCGGTCATGAACTGGGCGGCTCCGCCGGTCGCGGGCGGGAAGCCGATCCCCATGATCGAGCCGATGTTGGCGGCGGCGGCCGAGGTGAGCACCCCTTCATCGAAGCAGGCGGCGGTCTCCAAGGCCTCGATGAACAGCATCCGCTCCTTGACGTCGGCGAACGGCATCTGCTCCTCGGCGACCGGCCACTCGTCCACCAGTCCGGGCCAGAGCCGGGTGCGCCGTCCGTCGTCGTACTCGTAGAACCCGGCGCCGGCCAGTCGGGAGGGCCGACCCAGCTCCAGCATCCGCTCGACGACCGCGGTGCCCGGGTGGGAGACCCAGTCCAGACCCTCACGCTCGGCGGCTTCTCGGGTGGCCCGGGTGATCTTGGCCATCAGCTCCATGTTGAGCTCGTCGGTGAGCTGGAGGGGGCCGACGGGGTACCCCGCCTGGGTCGCGGCGCGTTCCAGCGACATCGGGTGTACGCCCTCGGCCAGCATCGCCAGCGCCTCGTTCACCCGGGTGCCGATCACCCGGGAGGTGTAGAAGCCGCGGCTGTCGTTGACCACGATCGGGGTCTTACGGATCTGGCGCACCACGTCGTAGGCCTTGGCCAGCGCCTCGTCGGAGGTGGCCCGACCGCGGATGATCTCGACCAGCGGCATCTTGTCCACGGGGGAGAAGAAGTGCAGCCCGATGAAGTCGGCCGGCCGGTCGACCCCCTCGGCCAGCTCGGTGATCGGGATGGTGGAGGTGTTGGAGCACAGGAGCGCGTCGGGGGCGACGTGCTCGAAGACCTCGGCGTACACCCGACTCTTGAGGGCGGGGTCCTCGAAGACCGCCTCGATCACCAGGTCGCAGCCGGCCAGGTCGGCGGCGTCCTCGGTCGGGGTGATCCGGTCGAGCAGCTCGGCCTTGGCCTCCTCGGTCGAGCGACCGCGGGCGATGGCCTTGTCGAGCAGGCCCGCGGAGTAGGCCTTGCCGCGCTCGGCGTTCTCCGCCGACACGTCCTTGAGGAGGACCTGCATCCCGGCTCGGGCACAGGAGTACGCGATCCCCGCGCCCATCATCCCGGCGCCGAGGACTGCGACCTTCGTGGCCCGGTACGGCGCGATGCCGGCCGGCCGCAGGGACCCGGAGTTGATGGCCTGCAGGTCGAAGAAGAAGGCCTGGATCATGTTCTTGGAGTTCTGGCTGGTGACCAGGCTGGTCAAGTAGCGCGACTCGATCCGCGAGGCGGTGTCGAAGTCGACCTGCGCGCCCTCGACGGCGGCGGACAGGATCGCCCGCTGGGCCGGGTAGTCGGCGCCCTTGACCTGCTTGCGCAGCAGCGCCGGGAACATGGGGAGGAACGGCGCCAGCTTCGGGCTGGACGGGGTGCCGCCGGGCATCCGGTAGCCCTCCCGGTCCCACGGGTTGGCAGCGGCCGCCGGGTCGTCGCGGTGCGCCACCAGCCAGGCTCGCGAGACGGCCAGCAGGTCGTCGGGGTCGGTGACCAGCTCGCCGACCAGTCCCTTCTCCAGGGCGGCCCCGGGCTTGAACCGGGTGCCCGGGAGCAGGACGTCCATCAGCGCCTGCTGGAGGCCGAGCATCCGCACCACCCGGGTGACCCCGCCCCCACCGGGGAGCAGGCCGAGCGTCGCCTCGGGGAGGCCGACCTCGACGCCGGAAGCGTCGACCAGCACCCGGTGGTTGGCGGCCAGCGCGATCTCGAAGCCGCCGCCCAGCGCGGTGCCGTTGATCGCCGCGACCACCGGCCGCGGGAAGCGCTCGAGCCGGCGCAGCGTGGCCTTGATGGCCTGCACCGCATCGAAGGCGAAGGTGGCGTCCTCGGCGCGCAGCTTGACCATCTCGTGCAGGTTCCCGCCGGCGAAGAACGTCTTCTTGCCGCTGGTGATCAGCACGCCGATGACGTCGTCCGGTCCCTCGAGCTCGTCGTACAGGCGATCCACCGCGGCCTCCATCGACCGCTGGTAGAGCTCGTTCATCGTGTTCGCGCTGGCGGTGGGGTCGTCGATGGTCAGGGTGACGATGCCGTCGTCGTCCCGCTCGTACCGCACCGCGCTGTCCACCGAGCTCTCCACCGTGCTGCTCATCTCACTCACGTCAGCCGCTCCCTAGATCCGTTCCACGATGGTGGCGATGCCCATCCCGCCGCCGACGCACAGCGTGGCCAGCCCGCGGCGCAGGTCGCGTCGCTCGAGCTCGTCGACGAGAGTGCCGAGGATCATCGCCCCGGTGGCGCCGAGCGGGTGACCCATCGCGATCGCGCCGCCGTTGACGTTCGTGATCTCCGCGCTGATGTCCAGGTCGCGCATGAACCGCAGCGCCACCGCGGCGAAGGCCTCGTTGATCTCGAACAGGTCGATGTCCTCGACGGCGAGCCCGGCCCGGCCCAGCGCCTTCCGGGCCGCCGGGGCCGGTCCGGTCAGCATGATCGTGGGATCGGAGCCGGACACGGCGGCGGACACGATCCGGGCGCGCGGGGTCAGCCCGAGCTCCGCGCCGACCTGCTCGGACCCGATGAGCATCAGGGCCGCCCCGTCCACGATGCCCGAGGAGTTGCCGGCGTGGTGCACGTGGTCGATCCGCTCGACCCAGTGGTACTTCTCCAGGGCCACGTCGTCGAACCCGGCCTGGTCGCCCATCGCGGCGAAGGACGGCCGGAGGCCCGCGAGCCCCTCCACGGAGGTGTCCGGGCGGATCAGTTCGTCGTGGTCGAGCACCAGGAGGCCGTTGCGGTCCCGCACGCGGACGACGGAGTCGGCGAAGTACCCGTTCGCCCACGCCTTGGCGGCGCGGTGGTGCGACTCGGCGGCGAAGGCGTCCACGTCGGTCCGGCTCCAGCCGCCCAGGGTCGCGATCAGGTCGGCCCCGATCCCCTGGGGAACGAACCCGGTGGCCAGCGCCGTGGCCGGGTCCATGGCCCAGGCGCCGCCGTCGGAGGCCATCGGCACCCGGCTCATCGACTCCACCCCGCCGGCCAGGATCAGGTCCTCGAACCCGCCGCGCACCCGCGAGGCGGCCTGGTTGACCGCCTCGAGGCCCGAGGCGCAGAAGCGGTTGAGCTGGACGCCGGCGACCGTGTCGGGGTAGCCCGCGGCGAGCGCCGCGACCTTGGCGATGTCGCTGCCCTGGTCGCCGATGGGGGTAACCACGCCAAGCACTACGTCGTCGATCCGGTGCGGGTCCAGCGTGGGGTTGCGTCGCCGTACCTCGTCCAGCAGGCCGACCACCAGGTCGACCGGCTTCACCTCGTGCAGGGCGCCGACGGCCTTGCCCTTGCCGCGCGGGGTGCGGAGATGGTCGTAGATGAACGCGTCGGTCATGGGGGCCTCACAGAGTACGGCGGAAGGGGTACGGTGGGGCGGGGCTGCGGCGGCCGGGCCGCCGTACGGCCGGTCGGCGTTCATCGTGTCACAGGGGTCCGGACCGCCCCGCGGGGAGGTCCGGACGGGCAAATAGTCGGCCCAGGGGTTTCGTTCGGGCCGAAGGTCACGCATACTGCACCTATCTGCCGCTGCCGCCTATCACAGACGGGGTGAGGCGGAGCGGTCTCAACAAACATGGGGATGAAGAACGATGAGACTCGCACTCCGGATGGCAGCTGGCTTGGCCGCGGTCGCCACCGCTGCCGCGCTCGCTGCGCCGGCTCCGACCCAGGCTGCCGTCGCGGCGAAGAAGAAGGCTCCGACGACCCAGGTCCAGTTCGACATGAACGAGCCGGGCGGCGCCACCGTGATGACCGACTCCAGCGGCAGCGGCGTGACCGGCGCGATCAACCAGGCCGGCCTCGACACCGGGGTCTCCTACGGCGGCGCCGTGGGTTACTCGTGGGCGTACACGCCGCCGGCGAAGCCACCGGCGATGCCGGAGCGGGTTATCCAGGTGCCTGACAACTCGCGGCTGGACCCGCAGGGTGACACCTTCACCGTCGAGATCCGGTTCCGCACCAACCGGAAGTTCGGCAACATCATCCAGAAGGGTCAGTCGGCCAGCAAGGGCGGCCAGTGGAAGATCCAGAACCCGGGCGGCAAGCCGTCCTGCCTGTTCAAGGACTCCAACGGCCGCCGTGTCGCGATCCAGGTCAAGCAGCCGATCAACGACAACCAGTGGCACACGCTGACCTGCGTGCGGACCACCGCCAACGTGACGGTGTACGTCGACGGCGTCTACGTGAACCGCAAGAAGGGCGTCACCGGGGTGATCGACAACAAGATCCCGATGACGATCGGCGGCAAGATCAACTGCGACCAGGTGAAGACCACCTGCGACTACTTCACCGGGATGATCGACTACGTGAAGATCAGCCGGGGCTGACCCGATCCCGCCTGATCCCGGTCGGGGACGTCGCAGCGCGCGATCGCTCTGACGTCCCCGGCCGGGTCAGCGGAGCCGCAGCACCCCGTCGGCGATGGGGGCGCGCCGCAGCAGCCGCCGGTCGTGCAGGTAGCTCTGCCGCAGCCGCCACGGCTCCCGGGCACCCTGGGCGGGCAGCAGGTGGAGTGCGCGCTGGACGTACCCGGAGGTGAAGTCCATGAACGGCTCCTCCGGGACCGACGGGTCCCGCTCCGCGACGGCGGCGCGGAACCCGTAGCGGTCCAGATGCTCGAGCAGTCGGCAGGCGAAGTCGGCGACCAGATCGGCCTTCAGCGTCCACGAGGCGTTCGTGTAGCCGACGGTGAACACGAAGTTCGGCACCCCGGAGAGCATCAGCCCCTTGTAGCCCATGGTCTCCGGGAGTGACACCTTTCCCCCGTCCACGGTGAGCGCCACCCCGCCGAACGGGACCAGCACCAGGCCGGTGGCCAGGACGGCGATGTCCGCCGCCAGCTCGGCGCCGGAAGCCAGCCGCACCCCGTCGGCGGTGAACCGGTCGATGGTGTCGGTCACCATCGACACCCGGCCCTGGCGGATGGCGCGGAACAGGTCGCCGTCGGGAACCACGCAAAGACGCTGGTCCCACGGGTCGTACCGGGGCGCGAAGTGGGCGTCCACGTCGTAGCCCTCCGGCAGCGCCCGGGCCACCCCGCGCCGCAGGAAACGGCGGGCCAGGTCGGGTCGGCGTCGGCTCAGCCGGTAGAACCCCGCCGAGACCGCGATGTTGCGCCAGCGGATCGCGTGGTACGCCGCCCGCGGCGGCAGCCAGCGCCGAAGCCGAGTGGCGAGCGGATCCACCGCCGGGGTCGCGACCACATACGTCGGTGAGCGCTGGAGCATGGTGACGTGGGCGGCGGTCTCGGCCAGGGCAGGGACCAGCGTCATCGCGGTGGCGCCGGAGCCGACCACCACGACCCTGCGCCCGGCGTACTCCAGGTCCTCGGGCCAGTGCTGCGGGTGCACCACCGGCCCCGCGAAGGCGTCGAGCCCGGCCAGGTCCGGGGTGTAGCCGGCGTCGTAGTCGTAGTAGCCGGCACAGCTCCACAGCAGCCGGCAGGTCACCCGCACCGGTTGCCCGTCGTGGAGCGCGGTGACGGTCCAGCGCGCGGTCTCGGAGTCCCAGTCGGCGGCGACGACGCGATGCCCGTAGCGGATGTGCTCGTCGACGCCGTACTCCCTCGCCGTGTCCCGGAGGTAGGCCAGCACGCTCGGCCCGTCGGCGAGGGCCCGGTCGCCGCGCCAGGGCCGGAACCGGTAGCCGAGCGTGTACATGTCGGAGTCCGACCGGATCCCGGGGTAGCGGAACAGGTCCCAGGTGCCGCCGGAGGTCTCGCGCGACTCGAGGATGAGGTAGCTGCGCGCCGCGCCGGTCCGGGTCAGCGTGGCGGCGGCGCCGATGCCGGAGAGGCCGGCGCCGATGATGAGTACGTCGACGTGCTCGACCGCGGTCACGCCGGCGAGGCCACCGGGCGGTCGACCGGGCGCCCGTCGGCGTACAGCTCCACGAACCGCGACAGGATCCGCATCGGCTCGGTGACGACGCTGGCGTCGGCCATCGACTTCAGCGACTCGGCCTCGGTCGGGTCGAAGTAGCCGTGGTGACGGTAGGCGTCGATCCGGGTCTTCAGTCCGGCGACGTCGAGCTCGGGGTGGAACTGGGTGGCGTACACGTGCCGGCCGAGCCGGAAGGCCTGGACCGGGCAGGCGGCGGAGGAGGCCAGGAGAACCGCGCCGTCGGGAAGTCGGCGCACGGCCTCCTTGTGGCCGAGGAACGCGGTGAAGGACGGGGCGAGCACACCGAACAGCGGGTCGTCGCGACCGGCCTCGGTGAGCCGGATCTCGGCCGCGCCGACGGGCTCGCCGTGGGTCCGATCCACCACTCCACCGCCCAGGATGCCGAGGGTGCCGATGCCGTAGCAGGCGCCGAGGAACGGGAAGTCCGCGGCCACGACCTTCGTCGCGAGCTCGCTCAGCTCGGCCTCGACCCGGACCTGGGTGGGCGACTTCTCGGGGTCGCTGACGTTGAACGGCCCGCCGCCCAGCACGATGCCCGCCCAGTCGTCGAGGTCCACCTCGCCCAGCTGGTCGCGCTCGAGCCGGTGCCGGCGCAGGTCACCGGCCTCGAGGCCGGAGTAGCGCAGGACCGCCGAGTACTCGTCGTCGGCGGCCTCGTCCTCGGCGCGGATGCCGAGGAACAGGAAGGGCTTCACGCCGACCCACCCTACGGCGGGTCAGTCCTCCGGAGGAGCGGGGGCCAGGTGCAGCCAGGGCCGCTTCAGCTCGAAGCGGCGGCCGGAGATCTCGGTGGGAGCGATCTCGACGACGTTGTACTTCAGCGTCGGCACCCACGGCCGCAGCGGCACGTTCTCGGCGCGGTGCTCCTCGTGCTCGTCCAGGAGGCGGGCGGTGCCGCGGATGATCACGCTGGTCGCCTGGTCGTCGTCGTAGGAGTCGACCTCGAAGGCGATATCGGGGTTCATCACCACGGCCAGGAGCTTGGACCCCTCGGCGGTGCGGAACAGCAGCGTCTCGCTCTCGACCGCGTAGTTGATGGGGGTGATGTGCACCTGCTCGGCCAGGTGGAAGGCGAGGTGTCCGAACTCCAGGCCCCTCAGGAACTCCCAGCACTCCTCGGTGCTCAGTACGGTGACGGGGTTCTCGTCGCTCATCGCGTCTCCTCGCTCGCACTCCCTGGTCTTGTCTTGAACCTACGGCCGGTGCGGGGCGCCGGGAAGGGGGCCGGCGCGTGATGTTGGCATCACTCTGTGCGCACTACTCGGTTGGCACTACTCGGGGGCCAGCACCCGACGCAGGAACTGCCGGGTCCGCTCCTCGCGCGGGTCGGTGAAGATCTCCTCGGGCGGGCCGTGCTCGAGGACCCGGCCGCCGTCGAGGAAGCAGACCTGGGTGGCCACGTCCCGGGCGAAGGTCATCTCGTGGGTGGCCAACAGCATGGTGGTGCCCTCGGTGGCCAGGTCCCGGACGATGCCCAGGACGTCGCCCACCAGCTCCGGGTCCAGCGCCGCGGTGATCTCGTCAAGCAGCAGCAGCGCCGGCCGGGTGGCCAGGGCGCGGACCAGCGCCACCCGCTGCTGCTGTCCCCCGGAGAGCCGGTCGGGGTGGGAGTCGGCGTGCTCGTCCAGCCCGAACCGGTCGAGCAGCTCGTGCGCTCGGGCTCGGGCGGCGGTCCGGGACTCCCCGTGCACCCGCACCGGTGCGAGGGTGATGTTGTCCAGCACGCTCAGGTGCGGGAAGAGGTTGTAGGCCTGGAAGACCATCCCCATCCGGCTGCGGACGGTACGGCGGTCCACGCGAGGATCGGAGATCTCCCGGCCCTCGAAGCGGATCACGCCGTCGTCGATGTCCTCGAGCAGGTTCAGGCACCGCAGCAGCGTGGACTTGCCCGACCCGGAGGAGCCGATCAGGCAGATCACGTCGCCGACGGCCACGGTGAGATCGACGTCGTGCAGCACCAGCCGGTCGCCGTACGACTTGCGCAGTCCGCGGACCTCCAGCAGCGCCTCCGACCCGGTCCGCTGGTTGAGCTTGTCGAAACCACCACCCGCCTCGGACCCGGTCCGCTGGTTGAGCTTGTCGAAACCACCACCCGCCTCGCTCACAGCACCCCCGCCCGCTCCCGCTCGGCCATCCGGCGCTGCAGATAGTCGGTGAGTCTGGCCAGCGGGATGGTGAGCGCGACGAAGAAGATCGCGACGACCACGAGCGGGGTGTCGTTGAAGTTGTAGTTGGCGTAGTCGCGGGCCGCGAAGACGGCGTCGAAGATGCCCACGACCGAGACCAGGGCGGTGTCCTTCTGCAGGGCGACGAAGTCGTTGAGGAGCGGTGGGATCACCCGGCGTACCGCCTGCGGGACCACGATGTGGCGCATGGTCTGGCTGCGGCGCAGCCCCAGCGCGTCGGCGCTCGCCACCTGGGAGGGGTGGATCGACTCGATGCCGGCCCGGAACACCTCCGAGACGTAGGCGCCGTAGGACACCACCAGGGCCACCAGGGCCCAGAAGAAGCGGTCGTTCGTGACGCCCTGGAGCTGCAGCGCCGGCATCCCGAACCCGAACAGAACCACCAGCAGGATCGTCGGGATGCCGCGGAAGAGGTCGGCGTACGCGACGGCGAGCAGCCGCAGCGGGACCAGCCACGGGGAGCGGGCGACCCGGGCGAGCGCCACCAGCAGTCCGACCACCAGGATGATCGGTTCGGCGATCATGAACATCTTCACGTTGATCCAGAAGGCCGCCCAGATGTCCGGCAGGGCGGCCTTGGCGTGCTCGACGCTGAAGAAGTACTCCTTGACCCGCTCCCAGCCGGGCGACGACACGACGGCCAGCACCAGGACCGTGAAGACCACGACCGTCGCCCCGGTCGCGATGACCACCGACCGGCGCCGCATCCGTCGGCGCAGCTCGCGCCGCTCCAGCTCCCTGGCGCTGGGCCGCCAGGTCGAGCTCTGGCTCACTGCGGTCGGCTCACTGCAGCTGGGGCACTCCGACGGTGTCGGACAGCCACTCCTGCTCGATGGCGTCGAGCGTGCCGTCCTCCGTGAGCGCGGCCAGCGCCTCGTTGACGCAGGTCACCAGCGGGTTGCCCTTCTCGAAGAGCATCCCGAACTCCTCCTGCTCGCCGGTCTCGGGCTGGAA
>CAZKEZ010000076.1:0-9150 GCA_964551905.1 uncultured Nocardioides sp.
TGTTGCCGACCGCGTCGAGCTCGGTGAGGATCTGCGCGCCCTCCTCGCTGACGTCGCCGGACATCTCCGCGATGCCCTGGGCGTTGTCGGAGACCGGGCCGAAGGTGTCCATCGCGACGATCACGCCGACGGTGGTCAGCAGGCCGCAGCCCGCGAGCGCCACCGCGAACAGGGAGACGGTCACGGTCGCACCGCCGAGCAGGAACGCGCCGAACACAGCCGCCGCGATCACCAACGCGGTGTAGACCGCCGACTCGAACCCGACGGCGAGGCCGGACAGGATGACCGTGGCCGGGCCGGTGAGCGAGGTCTTGCCGACGTCCTTGACCGGACGGTGCTCGGTGCCGGTGAAGTAGCCCGTCAGCGCCAGGATGCCCGCGGCCATCACGATGCCCAGGACGACGGCGATGGATGCGATCAGGCGCGGGTCGCCCTCGGCGCCGGGCATGTCGAAGCCGGTGACGTTGTCGAACTCGGCGAAGCTCGCCGGCAGGTACACGTAGGACAGGACCACCGAGGCGACGGCCCCGACGGCGGCGGAGATGTAGAAGGCCCGGTTGATGGTGCGAAGGCCGTTCTCCCCGGCGCGCGGGCGGGTGATGAACACGCCCAGAATGGCGCTCAGCGCCCCGATGGCCGGGATCAGCAGGGGGTAGACGAGACCCTTGTCGCCGAACGCCTGCGAGCCCAGGATCAGCGCGGCGACGAGGGTCACGGCGTACGACTCGAACAGGTCGGCTGCCATGCCCGCGCAGTCGCCGACGTTGTCACCGACGTTGTCGGCGATGGTCGCCGCGTTCCTCGGGTCGTCCTCGGGGATGTTCTGCTCCACCTTGCCGACCAGGTCCGCACCCACGTCGGCGGCCTTGGTGAAGATGCCGCCACCGACTCGCATGAACATGGCCAGCAGCGCGGCGCCGAAGCCGAAGCCCTCGAGCACGTGGGCGGCCTCGTTCTTGAAGAGCAGGACGACGGTGCTCGCGCCGAGCAGCCCCAGGCCCACGGTCGCCATGCCCACGAAGGCTCCGGTGCGGAACCCGATGTTCATGGCTGGGTCGCGACCCTGTTCGTTGGCCGCCGCCGCGACCCGCAGGTTGGCGCGGACCGCGAGGGACATGCCCAGGTAGCCGATGGCCGCGGAGAACCCGGCGCCCAGCAGGAAGAAGATCGACCGTCCGATGCGCACGACCCAGTCCTCGGCCGGGAGGGCCAGGAGCACCAGGAACGCGACGGCCGCGAAGATCGCCAGGGTCCGGAACTGCCGGGTCAGGTAGGCGTTGGCGCCTTCCTGGACGGCGAGCGCGATGTTCTTCATGTTGTCGGTGCCTTCACCGGCGGCCAGCACCTGGCCGCGGAAGACCACCGCCATAGCGATCGCGCCCAGCGCGATCACCGCGACGAGGACCACCAACAACAGGTTGCCTCCGGTGAGGTCAACCTCCACGACGGCGGGAAGGATCCCGGTCATGTATCTCCTCCTGGACTGATGCAGATCGCATGAACGTGCGGGAGTCTACGCAGATGACGCCGAAGTTCAGCACTCGGGTACGTCGAGTGCCACTGGTCGGACGGCACCGTCCGGGGTGGACCCCGTCAACTCGCGAGCGCGGACTCCACCGAGTCGTGGATCGCGAAGACCTTGGCCAGCCCGGTGATCCGGAAGATCTTGAGCAGCCGGTCCTGGGTGCACACGAGCTCCAGCGAGCCGTCGTGGGCGCGGACCTTCTTCAAGCCTCCGACCAGGACGCCCAGGCCGGTGGAGTCGAGGAACTCGACGGCCTCCATGTCGATGACGATGTGGTAGCTGCCGTCGGCGACCAGCTCGGTGATCTGGTCGCGCAGCTTGGGCGCGGTATAGACGTCGATCTCGCCCCCGACCGAGACGACGGTCCTGCCGTCTCGGTCCCCTGTGGTCAGCGTCAGGTCCACGTGCAGTATCAAACCACGCTCACGCCCACGCTCCTATGCCCCCGGCCAGGGAATCGGTATCGATCGTCCGCCCACCGTGTCGGCCCGCTTTGTCAGACTCGCTCTTGTGGAGGCACGGGACGCAGCCGCTGAGGCTCGCCGCAGCGGTCCGCGCGCTTCGCTCCGGTCACCGGCGGAGCTCGTCGATTCCCTCGCCGGCAGCCACGGGGACACCGAACGGCTGGTGCACCTGGAGGTGCTGCCTCGACGCACCGCCACCCCTGCCGACTGGCCCACCTGGGTGGACCCGGAGCTCCGCGTCGCCCTGCACGCGCGCGGGATCGACCGTCCGTGGCTGCACCAGGTGCAGGCGGCGGAGCACGCGCACGCCGGGCGGCACGTGGTGGTCTCCACCGGGACGGCCTCTGGCAAGTCCCTCGCCTACCTGCTGCCCGGCATCAGCGCGATCCACGCCGCGCGGGGGCCGCGTGGCCAGCGCGGCGCCACCGTACTCTATGTCTCCCCGACCAAGGCCCTGGCCCACGACCAGGCCGCGTCCGTCGCCGCGCTCGGGCTGGATGTCCGACTGTCCACCCATGACGGCGACTCCTCGCGCGAGCAGCGGGAGTGGACCCGCGCGTTCGGGGAGTACGTGCTGACCAACCCGGACATGCTCCATCACTCGCTCCTGCCAGGGCACGAGCGCTGGGCCGGCTTCCTCGGTTCGCTCCGATACGTCGTCATCGACGAGTGCCACCACTACCGGGGCGTGTTCGGCGCCCACGTCGCCCAAGTCGTCCGCCGACTGCGTCGCCTGTGCGCTCGGTACGGTGCCGCGCCGACCTTCGTGCTGGCCTCCGCCACGGTGGCCGAGCCCGAGGTAACCGGCGGGCGCCTCACGGGTCTGGACGTCGTCCCGGTCACCGACGACACCTCGCCGCGCGGCGAGGTGACGGTCGCCCTGTGGGAGCCCCCCTTCACCTCGTTCGCCGCGGAGAACGGGGCCCCGCTGCGGCGGGCAGCGGCAGCCGAGACCGCGGACCTGCTGGCCGACCTGGTCGCCTCGGGGGTGCGCAGCCTCGCGTTCGTGCGTTCTCGACGCGGGGTCGAGCAGGTCGCGCTCACCGCCTCCGAGCTGCTGGCGGAGGTGGACCCGGAGCTGGCCACGCGCGTGGCGGCGTACCGCGGCGGCTACCTGCCCGAGGAGCGCCGAGCACTCGAGCAGGCGCTGCGCAGCGGTGAGCTGCTCGGGGTCGCGGCGACCAACGCGCTGGAGCTCGGCATCGACGTGAGCGGCCTGGACGCCGTGCTGGTGGCCGGCTTCCCAGGCACTCGTGCAGCCTTCTGGCAACAGGTCGGCCGGGCCGGTCGCGGCGGTGCAGACGCCCTGGCCGTGCTGATCGCCCGGGCGGACCCCATCGACACCTACCTGGTGCACCACCCGGAGTCGCTGCTGGGTCGACCGGTCGAGGCGACGGTGTTCGACCCGGCCAACGAGCACGTGCTCGGTCCGCACCTGTGCGCGGCCGCCCAGGAGCACCCCCTCGCACCGGACGATCTGGCCCTGTTCGGGCCGACGGCCGAACGCGCCGTCGCGGCGCTCACCGATGCCGGCCTGCTCCGCCGGCGCTCCCGCGGCTGGTTCTGGACCGACCGGCGCCGGGCCAGCGAGCTGGCCGACCTCCGCTCGTCCGGGGGAGCTCCGGTCCAGCTCGTCGAGGAGAGCACCGGCCGCGTCATCGGCACTGTGGACGCCGGAGGTGCCCACGGCACCGCGCACGAGGGCGCCGTCTACCTGCACCAGGGCGAGACCTGGTTGGTCTCCGATCTCGATCTCGACCACGGGGTCGCGCTGATGAGTCCCGCCGTACTCGACTACTCCACGACGGCGCGGGAGCTCACCGCGCTGCGGATCCGCAGCGAGGAGCGGCATCAGCCGTGGGCCGCCGGTCGGTTGGCGTACGGCGAGGTGGAGGTGACGCAACAGACCGTCTCGTTCCTGCGGCGGCGCCAGCCGTCGGGCGAGGTCCTCGGCGAGGTGCCGCTGGATCTCCCTGCCCGGACGTTGCGCACGGCCGCGGTGTGGTGGTCGCTCCCCGAGGACGTCTGCACAGAGGCGGGGGTCGGCGCGCTGGAGCTGCCCGGTGCCGCACATGCGGCCGAGCACTGCGCGATCGGGCTGCTGCCGCTGTTCGCCACCTGTGACCGCTGGGACATCGGTGGCGTCTCGACGGCGCTGCATCCGGACACGGGGCTGCCGACGGTCTTCGTGTACGACGGCCACCCGGGCGGAGCGGGTTTCGCCGCCCGGGGGTTCGACGCAGCCTCAAGTTGGCTGACGGCGACCCGGGAGACGATCCGCACCTGTCCCTGCGACGACGGTTGCCCCTCCTGCGTGCAGTCACCGAAGTGCGGGAACCAGAACCACCCCCTGGACAAGGGCGGTGCGGTCCGACTGCTCGACGCTCTGCTGTCCGGGGCCCCATCGTCGGGTGAGTACGACGGCCAGCAGGCGTAGCGTTCTCCCCATGGTGATCCTGGGACTGCTTCTCATCGGTCTGGGCGCACTCGCGATCGTCGCCGCGATCATGGTCAGCGACGGCTCCGCTGAGCTGTTGGGGATGCAGCTGTCCGCCATGGAGATCTTCCTGGTCGGCGTGGTCGCCGGGGCGTTCCTCATCTGGGGGTTCGCGATCCTCAAGTACGGCACCAAGCGGGAGCTGCGCCTCCGGCGCGAGCGCAAGCAGCTGACCGAGCTGTCGGAGAAGCTGGACCGGGTCGAGCGCGAGCAGAACACCTCCGGGGACGACCCGGTCTGACCCGGTCGGCGCATCCCGGGTTCCCTCAGGCGAGCCCGGCCCTCGCCCGCCCGACCACCACCGGCGTTGATCCGAGCCAGGTGGGTCCCGGAACCACCACTTCCACGACCACAGTGGTCCCGTCGCGGTGACACGCCTCGAGCTTCGCCCCGTTCTCCCCCGCGATTCGGGCGGCGGCCGGGCACGGGTCACCGCCGCGGACCAGCTGCCGTGCGGCCGCGAGCGCGGCCAGGTCCGCGGCCGACTCCGCCCGCCGATGCGCGACGAAGACGCCGGCGACCGCGCCGGTCCCGGCTCCGATCACCAGCAGCAACCCCAGGAAGGCGACCACCATCACCGTGGCGGCGCCGGTCTCGTCGAGCCGCCACCCGTGGTTCACCGGGCATCCTCGGCCGCGGCGACCGCGCGGCTACGGACCGTGACCGCCGGCTGCCACCGGAACAAGCCTCCGGGCCCAGCCACCTCGGCGCTCACCTCGACCACCACCTCGTCCTCGCCGTCCCGGATGCGCACGCTGGCTCCGGCCGGGGCCACCTCTCTGCCGCGCGCGACGGCCGTCGGCTCGGGGTCTCCCCTTGCCACCGCCCGAGCGGTCTCCCGGGCCGCGTCCACGGTCTGGATCTGAGCAACGCCCACGGCCAGCAGCCAGACCAGTCCCCAGGTCACGGCCAGCAGCACCGGCAGGGCCATCGCCAGCTCCGCGGTGACCGCTCCTTCCTCCCAGCGGGCGGTCCTGCCTCCCCTGCCGGGGCACACGACCTCGTCAGCCGATCCCGAGCAGGCCCAGCACATGATCGAACAGGGTGCGGAGCAGCTGGGTGCCGAACCCACCGGTCAGCAGCTGGTACAGCAGTCCTGCCAGCCCTGCCCCGGCCGCCGTCCCGACGGCGTACTCCGCGGTCGTGATGCCCTTCTCATCCCTCGTCGCTGTGTCCATTCGTCCCCCTTCTCGTCCCTGGCCACCCCCTGCGGCCGTCGACCGAGCCTGCGCCTCCGCGGATCCGGCCGCGACCGCGAGACCTGGCGCTGTGGAGAGGCGGCGCCCACGCGTGGCCTGTGGAGCTGGTCGGGCCACGACGCTCGCCATTTGCGCCGGGTCGGCCGCCATTTGCGCCGGGTCGTCTGACTGATCCTCGGTGTTGCTCATGAGTGACTGGCGGTGGGTGGTTGCCGTCCACAGCGCTGCGACGGTGACGGCCAGGTGGTGGCTAGCGGTCGCCGTCCGGGTCACGGTAGGTACGCGGTTTGGGTCCAAACGACATGGATTTCGGCGATTCGGGGGTCGTATCGGTCCACTCGGAGACGATCACGACCAGCGGCCTCGGATGCCCACCGATTGGACCCAAACCACATCGATCCCGGCGATTCGGGGGTCGTATCGGTCCAACCGAAGGGGGTCGTGAACCCCACGGGGTCGACGGACCCATCGAATGGACCGAAACCACCCTGGAACGGCCGCGGTGCGTCGGCCGGCTACCCGACCCCTGCCCGCAGCCCCCGCATCGCAGCTACTCGGCCAGATCCACCGACTACCAGCTACCCGGCGACCCACCCAGCCACCCAGCTCCAGACTCCGCGGACCCTCGGATCCGTCACAGAGCGCCATTTCCGCCGGGTCGGCCGCCGTTTGCGCCGGGTCAGCGGAGGAGGTCGGTGAGGAGGGCACCGACGACGGGGACGATGCCGAGGAGGAGGAAGCCGGGCAGGAGACAGATTCCGAGGGGTACCGCGGCCCGGACGCCCACGGCCCGGGCCCGGTCCTCGACGCCGGCCCGGGCCCGCCGGCCGAGCTCCATGGCGAGCCGCTCGACCTCGTCGGCCACCGGTGCCCCGGTCTCCAGCGCCCGGCCCAGGGACCGGCCCAGTGGGGCGAGCACCGGGTCGTCCGCCAGGGCCGACCACACCTGTGCGGGAGCGGCCCCGAGAGCAAGCCGCGCCACGACCTCCGCCAACCGGTCCGCCGCCGGCCCGGGCAGGGCCAGGCACACGGTGTCGAGGGCCGCCTCGGGTGCGGCACCCGCGCGGACCACCGCCGCCACCAGACCGACCAGGTGCGGCAGGTCGGCGGCCGCCGCGGCGCGGGCCCGACGCGCAGCCCGGGACTCACCACGGCCCAGGATCCACCACACCGTCGCCGCCAGCAGGGCACCCACCACCCAGCCCGCCGGCCCGGGCAGCCACAGCAGGCCACCGATGCCGGCGGCCCCGGCAAGAACGGCGCGACCCACGCCGGACCGGGACCGCGGATCCGTGGCCTGCTCCGAGCCCCCGAGCCGGTGCAGCGATGGCCGGGCGAGTCCCATGAGCCCGACCGCCAACGCGACCGACCCACCCGCCACCCAGACCGTTGGGGAGAGGCCGTCGAGCGCACCGGTCACCGGGCCACCGCTTCCTGTCGGACCGACCTCGCAATGGTCTCGACCCACCACAGTCCGGCGAGTAGGAAAGCCAGCCCGCCGGCCAGACACGCCAGGCCGACACCGGTGCCGAGCAGGAACCCCCACGGCTCCGTACCGGTGCTGCCCCCCATCAGCAGCACCGGCACGGGCAGCACGGCCACCAGACGAGCGGTGGCCCGGGCCGAGGCCAGCTCCGAGTCCACTACCCGGCGCGTCGCCTGCTCGGCCACCAGGTCGTCCGCGATCGCGGCGACCGCCGTCCCCAGGCCCTGGCCGGACCGGTGCGCCACCTGCCACGCCGCGGCGAGCAGCCGCAGGTCGCCGGCTCCGTCGGCCCGGGCCACTGCACGCAGCGCCCCGGGAACGTCGGATCCCAAGTGCCAGGCCCGAGCGACCGGAGTGAGCTCCGGCCACTCGCGCGCGGCCCGGTCCAGCGCCACCCCCGCCGGGCGTCCCGCCGCCAACTCCGAGCGCAGCAGCTCACAGGACTCCAACACCCGAAGGGACACCGCGTGCGCGGCCACGGCCTGCCGACGCCGCCGCCACAACAGCAGGGCGACCGACCCTGCCAGCGTCAGCACTACAAGGGTCACCGCGGTCCGGGTGCCCAACCCCAGCGGGACGGCGAGTGCCGCCACTGCCAGCGGTCCGATCGACGACCCCGCACGGCGCGGACCCACCACCAGCCGACGCCTCGGCGGAAGCAGCAGCGCAACGGCCAGCCCCGCTGCGAGTGCCGCGAGGAGCACCATCAGGCACCGGCCAGCACGAGGCGCCGCTCCAGGGCCGCGGCGGCGGGTCCGGGCGCCCAGCGTTGCTCGACGTACTCGTAGGCGGGGACAACCCGCACCAGGCCGGTCGCGTCGCGGTCGGGCACCGCGACCTGGCCCAGCGTCCGGGCGCCCGTGCGACTCCGCACCAGATGGACGACGACGTCCACGGCGGAGGCCAGCTGGCTGTGAGCCGCAGCCCGGGGCAGTCCGGCGGCCAGCGCCAACGCCTCGATCCGAGCGGGCACGGACGCAGCGCTGTTGGCGTGGAGCGTCCCGCACCCGCCCTCGTGTCCGGTGTTCAACGCAGCCAGGAGGTCCACCACCTCGGCTCCTCGAACCTCGCCGACGACGATCCGGTCGGGGCGCATCCGCAGCGCCTGGCGCAGCAGAGCGCGCACGGTGATCTCGCCGGCCCCCTCGATGTTCGGCGGCCGACCCTCCAGCGACACGACGTGCGGATGTGCCGGTCGGAGCTCGGCCGCGTCCTCCACCACCACCAGTCGCTCCTCCGCAGCGACCAGCCCCAGCAGCGCGCCGAGCACTGACGTCTTGCCTGAGCCGGTGCCGCCGGTGACCAGGAACGCCAGCCGCCCGGCCACGATCCGGCCTAGCAGCTCGGCTGCGGCGGGCGGCAGCGTGCCGGCAGCGACCAACGCGGCGACGTCGAACCCGCGCCGGTGCGGCACCCGCAGCGACAGCAGCGTGCCCGGTGCGGCGACCGGGGCGAGCACGGCGTGGAAGCGGGTGCCGTCGGCCAGCCGGACGTCGACGTAGGGGCACGAGTCGTCGAGCCGCCGCCCTCCGGACGCGGCGAGCCGCTGGGCCAGGCGTCGGACGGCCTCCTCGTCGGGAAACCGGACCGCGGTGGGCTCGAGCCCGGCGCCGCGGTCCACGAACACCCCCTCGGCGCCGTTGACGAGGACGTCGCTCACGTCGGGAAGTCGCAGCAGCGGCTCCAGCGGACCCGCCCCCACCACGTCTCGCACCAGCGCCTCGTGCACGGCCAGCACGGTCGCGTCCCCGACCGGCCGCCCGGACTCGCGCAGGGCCTGAGCGACCACGTGCGGGGAGATCTCGCCACTGCGCCGGCGGGCCAGCCGATCCCTGACCCCGTCGACCAGCCGGTCGAGGTTCAGCCCATCGTCGGTCACCACAGCGTCACCGGCCCGACGCACAGCTCGAGCACCTCACGGGCCGTGCGCCTGAGTGGTCCGCGCCCCGACCGCACCGGTCCCAGGCCGAGGTCGATCG
>CAZKEZ010000077.1:0-8634 GCA_964551905.1 uncultured Nocardioides sp.
ATGGTGCTCACCGAGCCCGACGCGGGCTCCGACGTCGGGGCCGGGCGCGCGAAGGCGACCCTGAACGACGACGGATCCTGGAACATCACCGGGGTCAAGCGCTTCATCACCTCCGGCGAGCACGACATGGCCGAGAACATCGTCCACATGGTGCTCGCGCGGCCGGCCGGCATCGAGGGCATCGGCGGACCCGGCACCAAGGGACTCAGCCTCTTCATCGTGCCCAAGTTCCACTTCGACCACGAGACCGGCGAGCTCACCGGTGAGCGCAACGGGGTCTACACCACCAACATCGAGAAGAAGATGGGGATCAAGGTCTCCAACACCTGCGAACTCACCTTCGGCGACCCGAGCGTCGGCGGCGGGGAGCCGGCCCAGGGCTGGCTGCTTGGCGAGGTGCACCAGGGCATCGCCCAGATGTTCCAGGTGATCGAGAACGCCCGGATGATGGTGGGCACCAAGGCCATCGCAACCTTGTCGACCGGCTACCTGAACGCGCTGGAGTACGCCAAGTCGCGGGTCCAGGGCGCCGACCTCACCCGGGCCGCCGACAAGACCGCTCCTCGGGTCACCATCACCCACCACCCCGACGTACGCCGCTCGCTGATGACGCAGAAGGCGTTCGCGGAGGCGATGCGGGCGCTGGTGCTCTACACCGCCACCTGGCAGGACACCGTGCTCCTGGCCGAGCACGCCGGTACGCCGGACGAACTGGCCACTGCGGTCAACGACCTGCTGCTGCCGATCGTGAAGGGCTACGGCTCGGAGCGGTCCTGGGTGCTGCTGGGCACCGAGTCCCTCCAGACCTTCGGCGGGTCCGGCTTCCTGCAGGAGTACCCGATCGAGCAGTACGTGCGGGACGCCAAGATCGACACCCTCTACGAGGGCACGACCGCGATCCAGGGCCAGGACTTCTTCTTCCGCAAGATCGTCAAGGACCAGGGTCGGGCGCTCGGCCACCTGGCCGGCGAGATCGGCGCCTTCGCCGCCTCGGACGCCGGGAACGGTCGGCTGAAGGTGGAGCGCGAGCTGCTGGCCCGCGGGCTCGAGGACGCCAACGCCATGGTGGCGTTGATGATCAACACCCTGATGTCCGCGGACCCGAACGCCGAGGGCGGCGACCTGCGCAACATCTACAAGGTGGGCCTGAACACCACCCGCCTGCTGCTGGCGCTCGGCGACCTGGTGTGCGCCTGGCTGCTGCTGCGGGGCGCGGAGGTGGCGCTGACCAAGCTCGCCGGGGAGGTGTCGGAGGCCGACGCCCGCTTCTACGAGGGCAAGGTGGCCGCGGCGCAGTTCTTCGCCCGGGAGACCCTGCCCAAGCTGTCGGCGGAGCGGGCGATCGCCGAGTCGGTCGACCTGTCGCTGATGGACCTGGAGGAGGACTCCTTCTAGGCGGGCGCTAGGCGCCGGCCCAGACCGGGGCGATGTCCTTGCGGTAGCGGCGGCCGAAGAGTCCGCCGATCACGGCCACGACGGGGCCGGGCACGTTGGCCCGCAGGCCTGCTCGGGCCTCGGGGCTGGCCCCGTCCTGCAGCCACACCATGAACACCCCCGCCTTGGCCACGCCGGCGCGGCGGCTGAACTGCTTGCTCATCTCCTTCACGACCGGGTGGTCGTGCTGGGTCAGCACCGCCTCGGTCTCCTGCTCCTCGTGCCGCAGGTGGGTCACGGTGGTCTCCTCCAGCCGCTCCATCGCCGCCGCCGCCGCGTCGGCGTCCGCGCGGCTCGCCGTACTCCGCAGCTGGCCCATGGCGGCGCGCGCGGAGGCCAGGTCCGCGGCCATCGCCTCGTGCTCGGCGTCGAAGGTGTCGATCAGTGTGTCGGAGATCCCGAGTCCGCGCATCGCGGGGAAGCCGATCTCATGCTCGCCCTCGTGGTGCTCGGTCAACTGGTCGTCGAAGTTGACCCACGCCCGGTGCAGGGCGGCCGCTCGCGCACGGTCCCCGTCCTGGAAGGCGGTCAGGGCCGCCCGGAAGCGGGTCAGGTCGCGGCGTACGGCGCAGTGGATCACCCGGTTCATGCTCATGGTCGAGGCTGGCATGAGGCCCACGCTAAACCCGTGATGCAACCGGGGTACTGTGCAGCGGTCCGCGGCCGGCGTACTGCCCGGACCCAACCCAAGGAGACCCGATGGACCTGATCGAGATCGGCCACGAGGAGCGGCTCCGTCGCGAGGCGGCCGCGGCCCGGCTGCACGAGCTCGCCGACGCCCTGGCGCGTCACAACTCCGTGGAGTTCGTGCGCGGCGACCAGCGGTTCACCGTCAGCGTGCCGGACGAGGTGGACCTCAAGGTCGAGTTCGAGATCGAGGACGGGGAGAGCGAGATCGAGATCGAGCTCAGCTGGTGAGCTAGCGCATGCTGAACGCCGCGGTCGCCGGTCTGCTGACCGGCCTGACCCTGATCGTGGCGATCGGTGCGCAGAACGCCTTCGTCCTGCGCCAGGGACTCCGGCGCGAGCACGTCGGGATCGTGGTCGCGATCTGTGCGGTGTCGGACCTGGTGCTGATCCTGCTCGGGGTGGCAGGCATCGGGACGATCGTCGAGCGCGCGCCGTGGGCGCTCGAGGTGGTGCGGTGGTTCGGCGTGGCCTTCCTGGTCTGGTACGGCGTCCGCTCGCTGCTGCGGGCCCGGCACCCCGGCGCCCTGGAGTCCGGGGGTGCTGGCGCGGGGGTGCGTCGGTCGGTCGTCCTTCAGGCGCTGGCGCTGACCTGGCTCAACCCGCACGTCTACCTGGACACCGTCCTGCTGCTCGGCTCGATCGCGAACCAGCACGGCGAGGTCGGGCGCTGGTGGTTCGCGGCCGGCGCCGTCCTGGGCAGTGTGGCGTGGTTCGTCGGGCTGGGGTACGGCGCCCGCCTGCTCGGGCCGCGGCTCTCGAGCCCCCGGGCATGGCAGGTGCTGGACGTGCTGATCGGCCTAGTGATGCTGGGGATCGCGTTCCTGCTGGCCCGGGGTTGATCGTTCCTCGTCATCGCGACGCCCTCGCGCCAGTAGCCCATGAACGCCACCTGGCTGCGATGCACGCCCAGGTCGCGTACGAGGTGCCGGCGCAGTCCGGTGACCCAGCGTGACTCCCCGGCGATCCAGGCGTAGAGGTCGGCGAGGTCGCTGCCGACGGGGCGCGCGGCGTCGGCGAGCTCCTCGCCCGAGGAGCTGAACGTGGGCGTCTCCCACAAGTCCGCGTCGACCTCGTCCTCCGGTACGTCGTCGGTCCCGGGTGCGGTGCCGAGATGGTTCCGGACGGCTGCATCCAGCAGCTCGCCCACCGGGCGGTTCCCGCGCGCCAGCCAGGTGATCTCCACCCCGACCGGTGCGCGCAGGTCCAGGATGTCCGCGGCGTCGGGCACCTCGAGGAAGACTGCGCCCGTGGCCGTGGCCGGCAGGTCGTCAAGGATCCGGCCGACGGCGGGCACGGCTGACTCGTCGCCGACGAGAAGCAGTGAGCCGGACGCCGGGGGGTCGAACTCGATGCCGCCGAAAGGCACCCCGCGGCGTGGGGCGAGGACGATGGCCCGGTCGCCGACGGTGGCCGTGGCCGCCCACAGCGAGCCCGGGCCGGGGTCGTCGCCATGGAGCACGACGTCCAGCACCAGCCGCGTGTCAGCGCCGCTGCCCCGGACGTCCCGGATCGAGTACGTGCGGAGGTGGCCACGGTCCCCCTCGGGGAGCGAGAGCCAGACGTCGTACCAGTCCTCGCCGGCCTCCGCCAGCGCCGGCAGCCCGCCCGGGCCCGGCAGCAGCAGCTTGATCCGCTGGTCGAGCAGCGGGCCGGCCCCCGAAGTCGGCGAGCTCGGCCGCGCCCAGCTCCAGGCGCTGGAAGCACGGGGAGAGCCGTTCGACGCTGCGCACCTCCACCTCGGTGAGGAGGTGGCTGGTGGTCTGCATCTGGGTCATGGGAGCCTCGCCATCCTTGTGGATTAGGTGAGGCTTACCTTACCTATTCGCGGGACGGCCTTTGCGGTGCTGTCTCGCCTGGCGGGGACCGGCGCCCTGCTTGCGGGGGCCCCCGCCGCGAGTGTGCGGCCGGGGCCGGCGGTTCTGCTGGGGGCGAACCGGGCCGGGGTGCCCGGAGTCCGCGAGCGACTCGGCGGTCATCGGCCGCGGAGCGGTGCGCACGTCGTGGTGGCGGACCTCGACGTCGGCGCCCTGCTGCAGACGCACCACGCTCTGCACCAGCTTCGGCGTCGTGAGCGTGACCACGCAGCCCTGGGCGCCCGCGCGTGCGGTGCGTCCGGAGCGGTGCAGGTACGCCTTCGGGTCGTTGGCGGCGTCGAAGTGCACCACCAGAGGGACGTCGTCGACGTGGATGCCACGCGCGGCGACGTCGGTCGCCACCACGGCCTGGGCACCACCGCGGGAGAACCGCTGGAGGTTGCGTTCGCGGACCCGCTGGCTGAGGTCACCGTGCAGGTCCACCGCCTCGACCCCGCGCTCGGCCAGGGCCGCGGTCAGGCTCACCGCGGCCTCGCGAGTGCGGGTGAAGACGATGCTGCGCCCGTTGGCGCGCACCAGGTCCGCCGTGGCGTCGACCTTGGCCCGGAAGCCGCCGACCACCAGGGTGTGGTGCGCCATGGTCGTCACCGCGCCGGCGTTGGGGTCCAGCTCGTGGCGACGCGGGTCGCGCAGGTGGCTGCGGACCAGGGCGTCGACGTCGCCGTCCAGGGTCGCCGACAGCAGCAGCCGCTGGCTGCCCTCCGGCGTCAGGCCCACAAGGCGGTTCACCGCGGGGTAGAAGCCGAGGTCGCACAGGTGGTCGGCCTCGTCGAGGACGGTCATCTCGACGTCGTCGAAGAAGCAGTAGCCCTGCTCGAGCAGATCCTCCAGGCGTCCCGGCGTGGCGACCACGACATCCGCGCGCTGCCGCAGCTGCCGCGTCTGCCGCTCGTACGGCGTACCGCCGTACACCGTCACCAGTTTGAGACCCACCTCGTGGGCCAGCGGGGTGAGGGAGCGAGCCACCTGGGTGGCCAGCTCGCGGGTGGGCACGACGACGACGGCGCGCGGGTGGCAGGGGCGGGAGCGGCGGCCGGCCAGCCGCTCGAGTACCGGCAGCCCGAAGGCCAGGGTCTTGCCCGAGCCGGTCCGGGCCCGGCCCAGCAGGTCGTGGCCGGCCAGGGCGTCGGGGATCACCGCGGCCTGGACGGGCGTCGGCTCGGTGATGCCCTCGGCGGCCAGGGCCTTCAGCAGGCGTGGGTCGAGGGTCGGGAAGGCGGGTGCCGGTTCCTGCGTCATGGGGGCAGGCTCGGGCACGGAAAGGACGGACGAAGACACGGTGCAGCTCGTTTCAGGATCGAGACGGGTGAACGGATCGGTGGCTCAGGGCACCCGATCCTTGGTCTCGTCGCGCTCCCGGACCTTCTGGTCCTCTCCGAGCGCACCACACCGGGCTCATGAACGGTGGCCGGTCCGAACGGCCGGCCACGGGTGTGATTCTAGGGCAACCGGGACCGTCCGCCCCAATCCTCGCGGCCCGTGGCACGCGGCCGACGGCCGACGGCCTGCGACCCGGGCCCGGGGCCGTAGGGTCGGGGCCATGAGCGACCAGGAGCGGCTTGCCGGGTACGTCGACACGTGGTGGGAGGCGGTGGGCGAGTTCACCGCTCTGCTGGAGGGGCTGTCGGAAGCTGACTGGGGTCGGGCCACCGACCTCCCGGGGTGGGACGTGAAGGACGTGGCGGCGCACACCGCGCACCTGGAGGCGGTCCTGGCCGGCGCCCCGGAGGAGACCCTCGAGTTCGAGCCGGGGCCGCACGTGCAGGGACTCTTGGGTTGGTACACCGAGCAGGGGGTGCTGGCCCGTCGCGACCGGTCGCCCGCGGAGCTCGTGGCCGAGATCCGCCAGAGCACCGCTGCCCGCCGTACTGAGCTGAGCGAGGAGCCGCCGACGGACGGCTCGGCCCGGCCCTCCCGGATCTTCGGTGGCGTGCCGTGGGACTGGGAGCGGCTGCTGCGCAACCGGGCGCTGGACGTGTGGATGCACGAGCAGGACGTACGTCGGGCGGTCGGTCGGCCCGGCGGCCTGGACGCCGCCGGCGCCCGGCACTCCGCGGACTACCTGGCCGAGTCGCTTCCGGTCGTGGTGGCCAAGCGGGCGGCCGCACCGCCCGGAACTTCGGTGGTGCTCCGCGTCTCGGGGAGCGATCCGGTCGGTGTGGTGGTGGGTGCCGACGGACGCGGGGCCCTGGTCCGGGGCGCCGACCTCCCCGCCTCGCCCACCGTCGAGCTCGCGACCGACCGGGAGAGCTTCATCCTGCTCGCCGGTGGGCGTCGTACTCCCGCCGACGGCGCGGTCGTGATCACCGGCGATGCCGACCTCGGGGAGAGGATCGTCTCGGCGTTGGCCGTCACCCCGTAGCTCGTCGACTCCCTGCCCCCAACTCCCGCCCCGCGGTGGTCGCTGTCCCCCGACTCCCGCGCCCTTACCGTCGCCGATTGCCCCCGATTTCCGGGATTTCACGACGGTAACCGCGCGGTAGTTGGGTGGTGGCGGTGGCCGGGTCAGCGCTGGCGGGGGCCGAACTCGGGGCGCACCTTCGCCAGCGCCGCTTCGCGCGCCACCTTGGTGTTGCGGGCGGCGAGCAGGAAGGCCTGCTCGAAGCGCTCCTTTCGGAAGGTACGGCGTGAGCCGGCTGTCCAGGTGTCGTTGAAGAGCCGTTTCGCCGCCGCGAGCGCGTCCGGCGACCGCTCGGTCAGCCGCTCGGCGAAGGCGGTGGCACCGGCGATCGGGTCGGTATCAACCACCGTGACCAGGCCGAGGTCGTGCGCCTCCTTGCCCGAGATCATCTCCGCGGTCATGGTCAGCCGCTTGGCGGTGTCGATCGACGTCACCTCGGCCAGGCTCCGGATCCCGGACATGTCGGGGATGATCCCCCACTTGCCCTCGAGCACCGACCACGTGGAGTCGGGAGTGGCGTAGCGGAAGTCCGCGGCCAATGCGATCTGCAGCCCTCCGCCCAGGCAGTGCCCGTGCACCGCAGCGATCACCGGCACCGGCAGCCGGCGCCAGCCCCAGCAGGCCTCCTGGAAGGTGTTGGTGCCGTGCCAAGGCCGGGGCACGAACGCCCGGGCGATGCCGCCGGGCTTGCGCAGCACGGAGCCGAAGTCCAGGCCGGCGCAGAACGCGTCGCCCTCGCCGGCGAGCACCACCGCCCGGAGGCTGCGGTCGCGGCGCAGCCGGTGCGCGGTCGCGACGAGATCGTCGAGGATGTCGAGGGTCAGCGCGTTGAGCTTGTCGGGCCGCGCCAGGCGGACCTGGGCGATGTCGTTCTCGACGGTGCAGGTGACGTGGGCCATGGCACCACGATAGGAGCGGGCTACAGGCCGAGCGCGGCCAGGGCGGCGTGCCCGATCGCCTCGACCAGGTCGTCGTGGCTCCCCGTCTCGGGCACGACCACCGGCAGCGCGGGCAGGCCGAGGGCCGAACCGAGCCACACGAGCGGCTGCGGACCCTGGTCATGCACGGTCACCAGCGGTGCCTCCAGGTCGAAGGCCTGCCTCATCACGCCGACCAGCGCCGGGGTGCTGCCCGTGCGGGTCGCCACTCGGGCGGCGCGCTGCCAGGCGCCGTACGCCGCATCCGCGCTGGTCACCTCCACCACGTGGGCGCAGATGCCCTCGTTCTCAAGGGCGGTCGCCGCCTCGAGCGCCTCCGCGACCGTGGGGCCGACGGCAGCGATCTGCACCTTCGGGCGGCGCGCGCCGCGACGTGTCCCGGTGCCGCCGGACCGGAGGCGGTAGGCACCGGTGAGCACCTGGCGGCGTAGCACGGCGTCGCTGAGTCGCTCCCTCGCCGCCTCGAACGGCGCCTGGTCGACCGGGCGCTCGCTGAGCCGGAAGTAGTAGCCGCCGCGTCCCGGTCGCTCGAGGTCGGCCAGCGCCGCGCACAGCATCCAGTCGACGGCCTGGGCGTACGCCAGCTCGGCCACCATCACCCCGGGGAGGGCGAACCCCGGCGCCGTACCCGCTGCGACCCACCGCCGCCTCGCCATTTGCGCCGGGTCGGCCGCCATTTCAGCCGGGTCGGCCGCCATTTCAGCCGGGTCGGCCGCCATTTGCGCCGGGTGGGGGAGGTTGAGGGTGGCGAGGGCCCGGAGGCTGCGGGCGTACGCCGCCTGGGAAGAGGTCGGTCGGCCGACGGTGGCCCCACTGGCGATCGGTACGCGTGGCGGAGCGGGGTCGGTGATCGCTGCGTCGGTCCGGGCGTGGGTTCCGTGTGGGCTCGCGGGGGGCTCATCGTCGGCCGCGGTATCGCCGCCGCGGGGGTCTGCGCTGGGGTCACCGGCGCTGGGGTCACCGGCACTGGGGTCGCCGGTGCGGGTGTCGTGGGCGCCGGAGGGTTGCGGTCCGGGGAGGGAACCGTAGACGAAACCGTCCTCGACCGTGCCCGGGCCGGTGACCCGGCCGGTCCACGGGGTCGCCTGCTCCCCCTGCACCCGACTACCCCCTCCCGGGCGATTCCCCATGACATCCGAGAACCCGAGAGGACCCGTGCCCGTAGCGCGTGAGCGCGGGTTGCTCGCCAAGGTTCGCACACAGCAGGTTCCACCGCCAGCAGGCATGATGGCCTTATGTCTGAAACGACACCGTCTCGGGCCGGACAGCCGGCCGCTCCCTCGGATCTGGTGGACGT
>CAZKEZ010000078.1:0-8310 GCA_964551905.1 uncultured Nocardioides sp.
AGTCCGGCGAACAGGCTGCTCAGGACCAACCAGCTCATCGTCGTCGCGAGCCAGCCACCGACGTACTCGTCGGCAACGGAGAACAGGACCTGCTCGGGCGCCACCAGCGGCTCGCCGTCCACGGCGGAGATCTCTACCACGCGGTCGATCACCGCGGCGCTGCCGAGGCCGCTGACCACGGCCCAGGAGGTGAGCGCGAACAGCACGGCAATCAGGCTGACGGCGATGTAGGTCGCGATCGGGACGGCGCGCTTGGGGTTCTTGGTCTCCTCGCCGTAGATCGCGGTCGCCTCGAAGCCGATGTAGGAGGCGAACGCGAACGCGAGCGCGATCCCTGCGGAGCCCGCGAAGCCGCCGGCGAAGATCTTGGCCGGGGTGAAGGAGGCGGCGAAGTCCAGGCCGTCCGGGCCACCGCCCTGCCCGAGCACGGCCACGGCGACCAACGCCAGCGAGATGACCTCGAGGAGCATCAGCACGCCGAGCACCTTGGCGCCGATGTCGACCTTGAGGATCGACAAGACCATGACCACGGCCCAGGCCAGGAACGCCCAGCCCCACCAGGTGAAGTCGGTGCCCAGCTTGGCGTTGAGCTGCCCGGAGGCGACGCCTCCGAAGAAGCCGAAGATCGCCAGCTGGATGGTGATGTAGGACAGCAGCGAGACGAACGCCGACCCGACGCCGGGGATGATGCCCAGACCGCGTCCGACGTAGGCGAAGAAGGCGCCGGCGTTGCTGACGGTGTGGCTCATCGCGGAGTAGCCGACGCTGAAGACGAGCAGCACCAGCCCGACGGCGAGATAGGCACCGGGGGTGGCGGCGCCGTTGCCCAGCACGATCGCCACCGGGACCGCGCCGGTCATGCCGACCAGTGGCGCGGCGGCGGCGACGACGAAGAAGACGACCCCGGCGATGCCGAGCCGGTTGGCCGCCAGCGACTCGTCGGGGAGCAGCTGGTGGTGCTCGGGGTGGGGTGTCGCGGACTCAGACTTGCTCATGGGTCTCTCCGGGGTGGCGGTCGACTCGGGTGCGCGCCGCCCGAGACGACGCCTGGGGGACTGTGTGCCACGTCACACGCAGGCCGTTTGGGTCCGTACGATAGGGCCCGAACGATCGGCTTGCCAAGCACCGTTGCGAGGATTCGCACCATTCTTGACCCTCTGCAGGCAACCCCATACGTTTGGGCCCTAACGAATCGGCCTGCCCGGCCACGCACGAAGGAGCAGGATGGCGGAGCATGCGCTGACCGCGCAGGTGGAGGGCGTGGACGTCGACCTCCGGCACTGGATCGGGGGCGAGCGGGTGGCCTCGGAGGGCACCTTCGCCGACATCTCGCCGATCGACGAGACCGAGATCGCCCAGGTGCACGCGGGTACGGCGGTTGAGGTGGACCGGGCGGTGGCCGCGGCCCGGGCCGCGTTCCCGGCCTGGGCGGCCCTGCCGGTGGCCGAGCGCTCCGCGATCCTGCGCCGGGTCGCGGACGGCGTCGAGGCCAGGGTGGAGGAGCTGTCCCGGGTCGAGACCCGCGACAACGGCTCGCTGATCCGCAGCCACCGTCGCGGGGTCATGCCGCGGGTGGCGATGAACTTCCGGTTCTTCGCCGACTACGCCGAGGAGCAACTGGGCCACCCCGACCTGGCGGTGCGCGGGCACCGGGAACGGGTGAGCTACGACCCAGCTGGAGTGGTCGCGATCATCACGCCCTGGAACGCGCCGTTGATGCTCGCGACCTGGCGGATCGGCCCCGCCTTGGCGGCCGGCAACGCGGTGGTGCTCAAGCCCCCGGAGTGGGCGCCGCTGACCGCGAGCCTGCTCGCCGACATCATGGCCGAGGCGGGCGTGCCGGCCGGCGTCTTCAACGTTGTCCAGGGCACCGGGGCGGAGGCGGGCGCGCCGCTGACCGCGCACCCGGGGATCAACCGCCTCTGCTTCACCGGGTCGGTGCCGACTGCGGGAGTCATCGCGGCGGCCGCGGCCCCGAACATCGTGCCGCTGTCCTTCGAGCTCGGCGGGAAGTCGCCGCTGCTGGTGTTCGAGGATGCCGACCTCGACCTGGCCGTCGACCTGGCCGTCGAGCAGTTCGACAACGCCGGCCAGGTCTGTCTCAAGGCGGCCCGGATGCTGGTGCAGTCCTCGATCGCCGACGAGTTCACGCGCCGCGTGGTCGAGAAGGCCGCGACGCTCCGGCAGGGCGACCCGCGCGAGGAGGAGACAGACGTCTCCGCACTGATCACCCGTCGCCACTTCGACACGATCTCCGGATTCGTCGAACGGGCCCTCGCCGCGGGCGCCCGACCCCTGCTCGGCGGCGGGCCGAACGAGGAGCTCGGTGGGCTCTTCTTCCGACCCACCGTGCTCGTCGACGCACCGGAGGGGTCGGAGATCCTGACCGAGGAGGTGTTCGGCCCGGTCGTCACGATCGAGACGTTCGACGCCGAGGAGCAGGCGGTGGCGATGGCCAACGACACCCGCTTCGGGCTGGCCGCCACCCTCGCCACTGGCGACCCCGACCGAGCCGAGCGGGTGTCGGCTGCCCTCGATGCGGGCACCGTGTGGGTGAACTGCTTCTTCGTCCGCGACCTGGGCGCGCCCTTCGGCGGCAACGGCAAGTCGGGCATCGGTCGCGAGGGCGGGATCTGGTCGTTCGACTTCTACACCGACATCAAGAACAGCGTGTTCAGCCCCTCGGGCTGGAAGGAGTGAGTCATGGGTGAGGTGATGGGCGCCGGGATCCTGGCGCACGTACCGACGATCATGCTGCCGGAGGAGACCCGGCGCGAGCTCAACAAGGGCCCCGACTTCAGTCTGGTCGACGCGCTGCACCAGCTCCGCAAGGACGTCTTCGAGACCGTCGACTACGACACGGTCGTGGTGTTGGACTCGCACTGGTTCACGACCGTCGAGTTCGTGGTCACTGCGCAGGACCGGCGAGCCGGCCTGTTCACGGCCGAGGAGCTGCCGCGCGGCATGTGCCGGATCCCCTACGACTGGCGGGGCGACCCGGAGCTGGCGTGGGCGATGGACCGGCTCGACGAGAGGCACTCGACCTGGGTCACGGCCATCGACGACACCTACCTCCCGATGTACTACGCCACCCTCAACCTCTGGAAGTTCCTGGGGGAGGGTCTGGACAAGCGGTGGATCTCGGTCAGCGTGGCTCAGACCGGTGAGGCGGAGGACTTCCTGCGCTGCGGCCGGGTGCTCGGCGACGCCATCGCCGAGACCGACCGCAAGGTGCTGCTGATCGCCTCCGGCGCCCTGTCCCACACGTTCTGGAAGCTGCGCGAGCTGCGCGACCACGAGGCGGCCGGCGTCGAGCACATCCGCACTCCCGAGGCGTACGCCGCCGACCTGGACCGCATCGCCTGGTTCAAGGAGGGCGACCACGGGCGGGTCCTCGACACCATGGGCGAGTTCATGCCGTACCGGCCCGAGGCGATGTTCGCCCACTACCTGCTGATGGCCGGCGCGCTCGGTGAGGAGGCCAACACCGCCACGGCCCGTCAGTACGGCGACTACGAGAACTCCATCGGCACGGGCCAGGTGCACCTGTGGTTCGACCGGCCCGAGGGCGGGTTCCCCCGGCCGAAGGCCACCCCCGAGGACCCGGACTACGTACGCCAGATGGCCGGGCCCGACCTGACCGCGGCCGGCTGACATGAGAGAGACCCGCCGGATCCTGCTCGACGGCAACCCGGTCGACGTGGTGCGTCGCGACGACACCCTGGTCGCGGGCGACGGTCGCGAGGTGGCGGTCGCCGACGCTGCGCACCTGCCCCCGGTGACCCCCTCGAAGATCGTCTGCGTCCATCTGAACTACCTGTCCCGGGTGGAGGAGATGCAGACGACGCTGCCGCCGGCGCCGACGTACTTCCACAAACCCGTGTCAGCGCTGAACAGCCACGAGGCGGCAGTGATCCGCCCGGAGCGCTGCAAGTGGCTGAACTACGAGGGCGAGATCGCCATCGTGATCGGCCGCACCTGCCGCAACATCGCGCCGGCCGACGCCGGCGACTACATCCGCGGCTTCACCGTCGCCAACGACTACGGCCTGCACGACTTCCGGGACACCGACTCCGGCTCGATGCTGCGGGTCAAGGGCGCGGACACGTTGTGCCCGGTCGGACCCGGCGTGGTCGAGGGCTGGGACTTCCGCGGCAAGCAGATCCGGACTCTCGTCAACGGGGAGGTGCGCCAGGACGGCAATACCGACGAGATGAAGTGGGACATGCACTACCTCGTCGCCGATATCGCGCGCACCATCACGCTGCAGCCGGGCGACCTGCTGCTGTCCGGTACGCCGGCGATCTCACGGACGGTCTACCCCGGCGACGTGGTCGAGGTGGAGGTCGAGGGGCTCGGCACCCTGCGCAACCACATCGGCTCCGGGCCGACGCCGATCCGCGACGACGTCGGGGCGCAGCCCACGGAGTCCGAGGAAGTACTCTCGACCGCGCAGGGTGGCGACTGGGAGTTCCGCGGGATCCGGAAGCCCCTCCCGCCGGGTCACTGACCCGCGCCCCCGACCGATCCGCCACGACCCGAGGACTGCTCCATGGCCCGCCGGCCGCTCATCGCCATCCCGTCCCGCTTCTCGGCCTCCGCCTCCGCGCTGCGACACCGCGCCGAGGTCGCCTCACGCAACCTGGTGGAGGCGGTGTACGCCGCCGGCGGCGAGCCGCTGCTCGTGCACCCCGACGCCCCGGACGGCGTGGCCGACCAGGCCGACGTGACGGCACGGCTGTGGTTCGCCGACGGGATCCTGCTCCCCGGCGGCGGCGACCTCGCCTCCCACTGGGCCGGCCAGCCCGACCATCCCACCCTCTACGACGTTGACGACGAGCAGGACGCCTTCGACTTCGCGGTGGCCCGGCACGCCTTGGACACCGGCGTTCCCCTGCTCGCGGTCTGCCGGGGCACGCAGGTCGTCAACGTCCTCCGGGGCGGCACGCTCATCCAGGACATGGACGAGCAGCCCGGCGAGCTGAGCCACCACCGCAACCACGTCCACCACATCACCGTGGACCACGGCACCCGAGCTGCCGCGATCCTGGGTGAGTCGGTGGAGGTCTCCTGCTACCACCACCAGTGCCTGGCGACCCTGGGCGACGGGTTCGTGGTCACCGCCCGTTCCGAGGAGGGCGTGATCGAGGCGGTCGAGCTGCCCGCGCACGACGGCTGGTTCCTGGGCATCCAGTGGCACCCCGAGGACAACTTCCGCACCGAGCCCAAGCAGCTCGCGCTCGTCGCCGCCCTGGTGGAGGCCGCTAGCGCGGCGAGGTGATGCCGCCGCGGGGGACGGGGCGGGTCACGGGCTGGCCCGCGGCCCGGTTCTTGACCTGGTCGAGCTTCACGAAGTCGACGGTCGCGCGAAAGCCGGACGGGCGCAGCGTGGTGATGGTCCCAGTGACGTTGCACTGGAGTCGCACAGCCGTCTGCCTCTTCACGATGACGCCGGAGGCCGAGACGGTCTGGAAGACGTCCCGGTCGACGCCGTACTGCAGCAGCTTGCCGTTGGTGCCGCTGGGGTTCGTGAAGTAGCAGATCAGGTAGCCGCCGGCGGCCGACATCGCGGCCGGGACGTTGTAGGTGGCCAGGTAGCTGCCTCTGGGCAGGCCAGGGAAGGTCACCTGGAAGCTGCCGCCGCTGATGTCGGGCAGGGTGTAGTGGTGGGCGATGTTCTTGATCGGCTTGCGGGCCGCCTGAAGGCGGATCGCTTCGACGTGAGTGATCCCGGCTGTGCCGGGTGACGAGTCGCCCGCCCAGCGGGCCTGCGTGGCGACCAGAGCCCCGGCAAGGAGGCCGAGGGCAAGCGCGAGTGGAACCAGAGTGCGAGTTCGAGTCATGCGGGAGGTTACTGCGAAGCCCCGTCCCTGCGCCACGACTGCAACGGGCCCAGCTCAGCGCTCCTGTGCCTCCGCGGTGGTCACGATCTGCCGCAGCCCACGGGTGAGCACGGCCAGCTCGGCAGCGGGCACGTCGGTGACCAGCATCGCCTCGGCGGCGTTGAACTCCGGGTAGAGCGTGACCATGAGCTCCTGGCCGGCCTCGGTGAGCTCGAGCTCGACGAGGCGTCCGTCGGTGTCGCTGGGCAGCCGCTGCACCAGCCCGCGGCGGACCAGGGTGTTGGTGACGCCGGTGAGCGTGGCCTTGGAGATGCCGACGCTCTCGGCGACCCGACGGGTCTCCATCCGTTCCCAGATCCAGAGCAGCCACAGCACCAGGAAGCCGGTCCAGGTCAGGTCGTGCGGCTTCAGGGCGGTGTTGGTCAGGTGGCTGCGCGCGGCGTTGGCGGCCCGATAGAGGCTGGACAGCGCGTGCGCAGCCGGGAAGTCGAGAGCCAGCTGACCGATCCGGTCGCGGGTGGCCCGCTCGGTCTCGTCGAGCGTGTGCTGGTCAGGCATGCCGGGTCACGACAGCCGCTCCAGGCTCGTGCCGCCGTTCCAGACCACACCGACCTGGCGGTAGTAGCCGCCGATGATCTCGTCCACGGTGAGCCGAGACAGCTCCTCGGTGGGCGAGTCGTACAGGTTGACCTCCACGTCGCCGCGCCACGACGGCCCGCCGGCGAATTCGGCGCCGCCGGAGGCGATCAGCTCGGAGTACGCGTCGCCGTCCCCGGCGATGTCGGGGTAGATCCGGTGGTGCGCCATCGGGTGCCCGTTGACGAACCCGTTGGTCTCCGACTCCTCACGCAGCGTGAGCACCGCGTCGGCCAACCGTCGGTCGCCCGCGGCCAGCGTCGCGCCGAACACGCCACCGGGGCCGATCACCGGCGACGCATGCGGGAAGGCGTGCGGGCGGGTCTGCCACATCGACCCCAGCTTCTTCGGGTAGCCCTGGTGGATCCCGCGGGCGATGGCGAAGTCCTTGTCCACCCAGATGTAGACACAGCGTGAGTACGTCGTGCCGCGGTAGCTGCAGCGGACCACGACGAACGCCTCCTTGTACTGCGAGCGGACCGGGTCCAGCAGCTCCTCCCGGCTGGCCGAGCAGGATTGCCAGTCCGCCCAGATCAGGGCCACCGCGCCGGGGTCCTCAGGGGCGAGCTCGAGCGGCGCCGGCAGCAGCTCGGCCACCCGCGCGGGGTCGGTCCGGTACTCGACGGTGAGCAGGTCCCCGGAGTAGTACCACGGCGGGCTGGGGATCACCGAGGACCGGCCGGTCGCCGTACGCGGGTAGAAGAAGCCCTGGACCTCAGTCATGCGGCACTCCTGGATTGGCGTCGACAGCGCGCCGTACGGGACGTTTGGGTCCGTACGATAGCCGCCCCCACCTAGCCGGGGAACCTCTTGCCGCCCGCCGGTCGCGTCGGTACTGTTCGGACCCAAACGAAACCCAGGGGAGGAACGCCCGTGGCGCACTTCGACGTGTCCGGCCTGCAGCCGGCAGCGGATCGGCTCACCGAGCAGGGGATCGACGTCGTTCGACTCGGGTACGCCGACATCATCGGCACCGACCGGGGTCGCGACGTGCTCGTCAACCGCTTCGCGCGCACGGTCAGCAGCGGCGTGGCGTTCTGCCGGTCCGTCTACGGCACCACCCCCCGCGGCGACGTCGTGGACATCGAGGGCGGACTGTCCGACGGGCTGCCCGACGTGATCGCCTTCCCCGACACCGACACCCTGCTCCCGATCCCGTGGGAGCGCGGCGTCGCCCACTGCATCGCCAACATGTTCAACCCCGACGGCTCCCCGTCCCAGGAGAGCCCGCGCTACGTGCTGCGGTCGGTCGTCGAGCAGTTCGCCGAGCTCGACATGGTGCCCATCGTCGGCCCTGAGCTCGAGTTCTACATCCTGGAGCAGTCCGACAAGTCGCCCTCGGGATGGCAGCGGTACGGCGAAGGCACCGGCAACGTCTACGTCTCCGGTCTCAAGGGCGACCCGGAGAACGTGCTCCTCACCTCGCTGCGGCTGCTGGGCGAGTACGGCCTCGAGGTCATCTCGGCCAACCACGAGTTCTCCTCCGGCCAGTTCGAGATCAACCTCTGGCACGGCGAGGCCCTCGGCGCCGCCGATCGAGCGCACCGCTTCAAGCATGCCGTGCAGGAGCTCGCGCTGCGCGAGGGGCGGTTGGCGACCTTCATGCCCAAGCCGTTCAACGACGAGGGCGGCTCGGGCTACCACCTGCACTTCTCGATGTGGTCGCCGGACCGGGAGACCGCGCTGTTCGACGACCCCGAGGGTCCGCACGGGTTGTCGGAGGTGGCCCGCCACGCCGTTGCCGGCATCCTCGCGCACGCGCCGGCCCTCGCCGCTGTGTCCAACCCGACGATCAACTCCTACAAGCGGTTCGGGCCCGACACGCTCGCCC
>CAZKEZ010000079.1:0-7930 GCA_964551905.1 uncultured Nocardioides sp.
ACGGGCGTCGTCCTCATCCCGGTGGGGTTCGTGTCCGACCACATGGAGGTGATCTACGACCTCGACACCGAGGCGCTGGCCACCGCCGAGAAGCTCGGGCTGCCCGCCGTACGCGCGGCCACACCCGGACTGGACCCGCGGTTCGTCGCCCTGGTGCGGGACCTGCTCCTGGAGCGCGCCGCAGCGGAACGTGGGGAGCAGGTGGTGCGCGCGGCGGTGGGTGCGCTGCCGGCCGCCCACGACCTGTGCGCGACGCGGTGCTGCCCCAACCTGCGTGAGCCGCGGCCCGCGGTGGGAGGGGTCGAGCCATGACCGGTGCGGACCAGGACGAGCTGCTCGCCCTCGCCCTGGAGGTCGGCCGGGAGGCCGCGGAGCTGATCCGGCGCGAGCGAGCGGCCGGGGTGGAGGTGGCGGACACCAAGACCAGCCACACCGACGTGGTCACTCGCGTCGACCGCGCCAGCGAGGCGCTGATCCGGGACCGCCTGCTCACGGCACGTCCCGGCGACGGCTTCCTCGGGGAGGAGGGTGGGAGCGATCACTCGACCTCCGGGGTGCGCTGGATCGTCGACCCCATCGACGGGACCGTCAACTTCCTCTACGGGCTGCCGCAGTACGCCGTCTCGATCGGCGCCGAGGTCGACGGTGAGGTCGTGGCGGGGGTGGTCATCAACGTCCCGACCGGGGTGACCTACACGGCGACGCGCGGCGGGGGTCCGTTCCGCGACGGTGTCCGGGTCGGCGTCCGCCACCCGGCACCGGTGTCGGAGCGTCTCGTGATCACCGGGTTCAGCTACGACCCGCGGGTCCGAACGCTGCAGGCCGAGGGGATCTCGCGGATGCTGCCGCGGGTGCGTGACATCCGTCGGCCCGGGTCCTCCGCGCTGGACCTGTGTCACGTCGCCGAGGGAGCCGCCGACGCCTACGTCGAGGAGGGTGTTCACGCCTGGGACTACGCCGCGGGTGCGCTGGTGGCCAGGGAGGCGGGCGCCCAGGTCCGGCTGCTCACCGGAGTCGGCGGTCTGACCCTCCTCGTGTGCGCCCCCGAGCACGGTTTCGAGGAGTTCCTGGCTCTGGTCACCGAGGTCGGGCTGACCGGCCAGGCCGGGGAATAGTCCCGTCTGTCACCCTGTTGTTGCGACACGTTGTGAGACCGACGTGCACAACTGCCGGTCGATGGTGCACAATCTGGCGCCGAACGCGACGCAGGAGCTACGGGAGCAAAGGGAAGCATGGCCACCGACTACGACGCACCGCGCAAGACCGAGGAAGACCAGTCCGAGGAGAGCATCGAAGAGCTCAAGGCGCGCCGTCACGACAAGAACTCGGGCAAGGTCGACGAGGACGAGGCCGAGGCCGCCGAGTCCTTCGAGCTGCCCGGCGCCGACCTGTCGCACGAGGAGTTGGCCGTCGAGGTCAAGCCCCGCCAAGACGACGAGTTCACGTGCATGAGCTGCTTCCTGGTCCATCACCGCAGCCAGCTCGCCGACGAGCGCCGACTCATCTGCCGCGACTGCGCCGCCTGAGGTTTTCGCGTCGTACCAACCAAAATGGTTGAAGAAACGGCCGCGGACCCGCCATTTTGGTTGGTACGTCGGGAACCTAGCCCCGAGTGAACGTCCGGGCGTAGAAGTTGGCGGCCCGGCGAGTGGCGAGCATCCGAACCAGCGCGACGATCGTTCCGCTGACCACGGCCCAGAGGATGGCCTCGCGCAGGGCGATGTCGGGGTCGGCGGGGTTGGCGGGGGGCTCCTTGCCGGTGGTCACCCGCCATCCGGCGGAGAGACCCTTGCGGGCGAGGGCGGCCGCGCCCAGCGCGAACGCCAGGGACAGAGCCGACCACACCTTGGACTCAGACTCCATCGTTGCCTCCTTGCTGGCCGCTCGCCAGCCTAGACGACCGACCGCTCCGGGCCCGGGTGAGAGCGGCGGCGAGCGCGTCGGGGTGCCGGCTGCTGACCAGCCAGTACGGCGTGGGGTCGGCCGGGTCCGCGAGCCGCACCAGCACCGCCCGCTTCAGGTACGGCCGCAGCACCAGGTAGGCGCGGGCGTCGGCGTCCACCCCGGCGCGCCGCCGGGTCTCGTCGGCGTCGAGGGCGCTCACCGGGCCGAGCAGGCCCACCGCGATCCGGGCCCGGCCGGCGTGGAACTCGCCGCCCTCGACGCGGAGCCGGACCCCGCCGTAGGAGAGGAAGAGGAGCGTCATTCCGAGGAGGAGCAGACCGGTCACCGACCAGGCGCCAGTGGGCGGGAGCGCCACCACCACGGCCAGCCAGACCGTGGCGACCAGCATCGTGCCCTGCACCCACCAGCGCAACGGCACCGACAGCCGCTCCGCGTAAGGCCGCTCGTCCTCCACGTGTCGAAGCGTAGTCGGCTCCCGGGACCGGGCTGCCGCAGGAGTAGGGTCACGAGCCGTGCCAGACGCCGATCGCCTCGAGGTCCAGCTGCTCCGGCTGGACGCCGGGCTGCCGCTCCCGTCGTACGCCCACGAGGATGACGCCGGAGCGGACCTGATGACCGCCGTCGACGTGACCCTGGCCCCGGGCCAGCGGACCCTGGTCCCGACCGGGGTGGCGATCGCGCTGCCGCCCGGGTACGTCGCCCTGGTGCACCCGCGCTCCGGGCTGGCGGCCCGGCACGGCCTGTCGATCGTCAACGCACCGGGAACCGTGGACGCCGGCTACCGCGGCGAGATCAAGGTGGCGCTGGTCAACCTCGACCCGGCCGAGCCGCTGACGCTGAGACGCGGGGACCGGATCGCCCAGCTGGTCTTCCAGCGCGTCGAGCACGCCAGCTTCGTCGAGGTCACCGAACTCCCCGACTCCGGCCGTGGCTCGGGGGGTTACGGTTCTACCGGAGGGTTCGGTCGCGGGTGACCCGGGCCCGCAGGATCGAGGAGATGCCGTGAGGTTCCGACGGAAAGCCGGGAACGCCGAGGAAACGCCGGACGCGGGCCTCGCGCACGACGCGGACGCGGCCGAGGCCGCCGAGCCGGCACCGCCGCAGGGGCCGTTCGACGTCGCAGACGTGGCGGGGGACGAGGTGGAGCGCGTCGACCTGGGGTCGCTGCTGATCACGCCCATCCCCGGCCTCGAGCTGCGGCTCCAGGTCGCCGAGGCGACCCAGACGGTGCAGGCGGTGCTGCTGGCCGGCCCCGACGGGGCGGTCGAGCTGGCCGCCTTCGCCGCGCCGCGCAACGGTGACCTGTGGAGCCAGGCCCGCCAGCACATCGCGGCCGACACCGCTCGGCAGGGTGGCACGGCCAGCGAGCGCGAGGGCCGCTTCGGCATCGAGCTGATGTGCAGCCGTCCGGTTCGCGACGCCGCGGGGAAGGGGGGTCTCCAGCCGTCCCGGGTCGTGGGGGTCAACGGCCCGCGCTGGTTCCTGCGGGCCACGTTCCTGGGCCGGCCGGCTCGCGAGCCCGAGCAGGCGACGGAGTGGGAGGACACCCTGGCCACGGTGGTGGTCAATCGGGGCACCCAGGCGATGCCTCCGGGTGACGCGCTGCCGCTGAGCTTCCCACCACAGGCGCGTCCGCAGTCGCCGGTAGCCTGACCGCATGGCGAGCAAGAGCAGGCTCCGGCGTGGCCTGAGCAAGTGGGCCAACACCTCGGACCAGCACGCCCGCGACCTGCGCGCCACCTTCGCCGACCCCGAGGTGGACGAGATCGCCACCGCGCCGAACCGGCAGGAGGTCCGGCTCCGCGGCACGCTGCGCACTGTGACCCTGCGTCCCCGCGGCGGAGTGCCGGCCCTTGAGGCGGAGTTGTACGACGGCACCGGCGCGATCACCGTGATCTGGCTGGGTCGGCGCCGTATCGGGGGCATCGCCCCGGGGCGCTCCCTCCAGGTGCGGGGCCGGATCGGCATCCACGACCGGACCCGGATCATGTTCAACCCTCGCTACGAGCTGATGCCGTGACCGCTCAGCCGGTCGACTCGTTCGCCACGGTCGAGGCGCTGGTCCGGCACCAGCTGTCCGCCGCGCTGGGTGGCCGGCGCGGCATGCTGGAGGCCGCCCTCCCCACCCTGCTGTTCACGTTCACCTGGCTGGGCACCAAGGAGCTCGAGCTGGCACTCGTGCTGAGCGGGGTGGCCGCCGGGCTCTGCCTCCTGGTGCGGATCGTTCAGCGCTCCAGCCCGCAGTTCGCCCTCAACGCCCTCTTCGGCATCGGGATCGGCTGGCTCTTCGTCCGGATGGCCGAGCGGTCCGGCGGCAGCGCCGACGAGCAGGCGTTGGCCTTCTTCCTGCCGGGGATCCTCTGGTCGGGCATCTACTCCGTCATCGTGGTCACCACGTGCCTGGTGGGCTGGCCCCTGATCGGCTTCATGCTCGGCGGCGTGACCGGCGAGCCGACGGCCTGGCACGCGGACAAGCAGATCGTCCAGCTGTGCAGCCGGCTCACCTGGATGCTGGTCCTGCCCGGGATCATCGGGGTGAGCCTCCAGGGCCCGGTCTGGCTGGCCGGCTGGTCGGGGATGATCGAGGCCGACACCGCGGTCCTGGTCCTCGGCACGCTGCGGTTCGGCCTGGGCTGGCCGCTGCGGTTCGCCGCCCTGGCCGGCATGACCTGGCTGTTGGCGCGCGACCACACCCCACTGCAGCCGGCCGACGGGGAGGCCGGCTCGGGCCCGGAGTCGGTCACCGAGACCTGAGCGGCGAGCCTCAGGAGCGGCTGGGGTGCTGGCCCGGCGCCAGCATCGCCTCGAGCTCGGACTCGATCTCTGCCGGTACGACGAACAGCAGCTCGTCGCCGGCCTCCAGCGGCTGCTCGTCGTCGGGGAGGTAGACCTGCCCGTCGCGCAGGATCGTCACCAGCGCGCAGTTCTCGGGGAACGGGATCAGCCCGCTGGGCGTGCCGACGTACGGCGACTCCTCCGGCAGCGTCATCTCGACCAGGTTGGCGTTGCCCTTGCGGAAGGTGAACAGCCGGACCAGGTCGCCGACGGTGACCGCCTCCTCGACGAGGGCCGACATGATGCGCGGCGTCGACACGTTGACGTCGACGCCCCAGGCCTCGGTGAAAAGCCACTCGTTGTTCGGGTGGTTGACCCGCCCGACGGTGCGGGGCACGCCGAACTCGGTCTTGGCGAGCAGGGAGGCCACCAGGTTGGCCTTGTCGTCGCCCGTCGCGGCGATGACCACGTCGCAGTCGTTGAGCTGGGCCTCCTCCAGCGAGGACAGCTCGCAGCAGTCCGCGAGGAGCCACTCGGCGTCCGGGACCCGCTCCGGCTGGATCGCCGACGGCGCCTTGTCGATCAGCAGCACGGTGTGCCCGTTCATGATCAGCTCGCGGGCGATCGAGCGGCCGACGGCCCCGGCTCCGGCGATGGCGACACGCATGGTCAGTGCTCCTCCGGCCCCCGGTCGAGGACGTCATAGGTGTAGGCGGCGTTCTCCTCGCGCATCACCAGATGCATCAGGTCGCCCTCCTGGAGCACCGACTCACGGTCGGGCAGCGTGCCCTCGCCGAGCCGGTCGATCCAGGCGATCCGGCTGCGGCTCTGGTCCTGGAAGTGGATGGTGCGCTGGCCGATCCAGCGGTCGGGGACGGGCACCTGGTCCAGCCGGATCGTCCCGGACGGGTCCCGGTAGTCGGGCTCGGCACCCACCGGCAGCAGCCGACGCATGATCTGGTCGGCGGTCCAGCGGACCGTCGCCACGGTGGTGATGCCCAGTCGCTGGTACACCTCGGCACGTCCGGGGTCGTAGATGCGCGCCACGACCTGCTGGATGCCGAAGGTCTCCCGCGCGACACGCGCGGCGATGATGTTGGAGTTGTCGCCGCTCGACACGGCCGCGAAGGCGTCGGCGCGCCGGATCCCGGCCTTCTCGAGGACCGCCTGGTCGAAGCCGTAGCCGGTGACCTTGTCGCCGTTGAATCCCGGCCCCAACCGGCGGAAGGCCTCGGGTTCGCTGTCGATGACCGAGACCGTGTGGTTGCGAGCCTCGAGACCGCGGGCCAGCGTCGAGCCGACGCGTCCGCAGCCCATGATGACGACGTGCACAGGCAAACGGTATCCCAGCCGGATCCGGGCGCTCCCGTGGACTAGCCTTTCCAGTCGTGGGTATCGGGGATGTCTCGAAGCGCATCCTGCTGGGGCGCAAGCTGCGCAGCTCGCAGCTCGGCGAGACGTTGCTTCCCAAGCGCATCGCGTTGCCCGTGTTCGCCAGCGACGCGCTGTCGTCGGTGGCCTACGCACCCGACGAGATCTTCATCATGCTGTCCATGGCGGGGGCCTCGGCCTACGTGTGGTCCTGGAAGGTGGGGCTCGCCGTCGCCATCGTGATGATGACGGTGGTGGCGTCGTACCGGCAGAACGTGCACGCCTACCCCAGCGGCGGCGGGGACTACGAGGTCGCCACGGTCAACCTGGGCTCGTCCGCCGGCGTGACCGTGGCGAGCGCGCTGCTCGTCGACTATGTGCTGACCGTCGCGGTGTCGATCTCCTCCGGGGTGCAGAACGCCGCCTCGGCCATCGAGTGGGTCTCGGGCCACGAGGCGGCGGTCGCGGTGGCGCTGGTGACGGTGCTGGCCGCGATGAATCTGCGTGGGGTCCGCGAGTCGGGGGCCTTGTTCGCGATTCCGACGTACGGCTTCATGATCGCGATCCTGGGGATGGCGATCTGGGGCGGTCTCCAGTACGCCACCGGCTCGCTGCACCCCGCGGAGTCCGCCGGGTACACGATCGAGCCCACACCACGCTACGAGAACGAGATCACCCAGATCGGCCTGATCATCCTGCTCGCCCGCGCGTTCTCCTCGGGCTGTGCGGCGCTCACCGGGGTCGAGGCGATCTCCAACGGCGTGCCGGCGTTCCGCAAGCCCAAGAGCCGGAACGCCGCCACCACCCTGCTGCTGCTCGGCTCGATCGCCATCGTGATGATGATGAGCATCATCCTGCTGGCTCGTGAGATCGGGCTTCGGTACGTCGACCCGCACGAGCTGGACCGTCTGCGGGACGCCTCCGGCCAGGCGCTCCCCGACGGCTACGACCAGCACACGGTGATCGCGCAGATCGCCGGCGCGGTCTTCTTCGACTTCCCGCCGGGCTTCTACTTCGTGGTCGCCATGACCGGCATCATCCTGGTCCTCGCGGCCAACACCGCGTTCAACGGCTTCCCCGTCCTCGCCTCGATCCTGGCCCGCGACGGCTTCGCCCCCCGCGCCTTCGCCTCCCGAGGTGACCGACTGGCCTACAGCAACGGCATCCTCTTCCTGGCGGCCATGGCGATCGTCCTGATCATCGCGTTCGACGCCGAGACCACGAAGCTGATCCAGCTCTACATCGTGGGCGTCTTCGTGTCCTTCAACCTCAGCCAGCTCGGCATGATCCGGCACTGGACCCGGCACCTGAAGACCGAGACGGAGACGGGCGCCCGGATCCAGATGCAGCGCTCCCGCGCCATCAACGCCTTCGGCCTGGCGATGACCGCCGTGGTGTTCGTGATCGTGCTGGTCACGAAGTTCTTCGCCGGGGCCTGGATCGCGATCCTCGCGATGGTGGTCTTCTTCGCCGGCATGAAGGCCATTCGGCGCCACTACGACCTCGTCGACCTCGAGCTGGCGGCCGGCGAGGAGGACAAGGTGCTGCCGACCCGGGTGCACGCCATGGTCCTGGTGTCGAAGCTGCACAAGCCCACGCTGAGGGCCCTCGCCTACGCCACGGCGGCTCGCCCCAATGTGCTCGAGGCCGTCTACGTGAGCACGGACCAGGACGCCACGGACCGCTTGATGGAGGAGTGGGACCAGCGTCGGATCGACGTACCTCTCAAGGTGTTGTTCTCGCCGTACCGCGAGGTCATCCGGCCGGTGGTCGACTACGCCACCGAGATCCGCAAGGCCAACCCGCGGGGGGTCGTGGCCGTCTACATCCCGGAGTACGTCGTGGGCCGCTGGTGGGAGCAGTTCCTGCACAACCAGAC
>CAZKEZ010000080.1:0-6714 GCA_964551905.1 uncultured Nocardioides sp.
CCGTCCTCGCCCTCGCGCTTCGCGAAGCCGGTGGCCACCTTGGCCCGCAGCTTGGTGTCCCCGATGCCCACGCAGCAGGTGAGGCGGGTCTCTTCAGTCACCATGCGCCGGATCGTCTCGGCGAAGTCCCTCGGGTCGCCGAGCGGCTGGTGCCCGGGGCCGGGCCCGAGGAACGCCTCGTCCCAGCCGAGGACCTCGACCAGCACCGGCACGCCGCCCCACTCGAGCCCGCGGAGGACGTCCATCACCTCGGCGGACGCCGCGTCGTAGGCCGGCTTGTCCACCGGCAGGAACACCGCATCGGGCGCCTTGCGGAGGGCCACCCGCAGCGGCATCCCGGAGCCGACGCCCAGCTCGCGGGCGGCGTAGGACGCCGTGGACACGACGCCTCGCTCCGTGGGATCCCCGCGCCCGCCTACGACGACCGGCCGGCCCTCCAGCTCGGGGCGGCGCAGCAGCTCGACCGCCGCGATGAACTGGTCCAGGTCGACGTGCAGCACCCACCGCCGGTCGTCCTCCGTCACCACATGATCGATCCTGCCAGCCCGACCCGACCGGCCGCGGCCTTGTGGGGCGTCCCCGCAGGCGCGAGGATCGACCGTGTGGTGACCCCCATCGACCCGACCGGCCTGGGCTTCCTGCTCGCGGAGAACCGGCGGATGCCGATGCACGTCGGCGGGCTGCAGCTCTACGAGAAGCCGGAGGGGGCGGGCCGCAACTACGTTCGCGAGCTCTACGACCAGATGCGCGCCACTGACGAGGTGGCGCCGCTGTTCCGCAAGCATCCGTACCGGTCGGTGAAGACCGGCGGCCAGTACGTCTGGGTCGACGACACCGACTTCGACATCGAGTACCACGTGCGGCACAGCGCCCTCCCCCGGCCGGGTCGGGTTCGGGAGCTGTTCGAGCTGGTGTCCCGGCTGCACAGCACCCGGATGGCGCGGGAGCGGCCGCTGTGGGAGTGGCACGTGATCGAGGGGCTGCGCGACGGCCGGGTCGCGATGTACTCCAAGCTGCACCATGCACTCGTCGACGGGGTCTCGGCCAACCGGCTGCTGCAGAGCATCCTGACCACCGACCCCGACCTGCGCGGCATGCCGGCACCCTGGTCGGCGCAGCCACGGGCGGCCACCGCCCGGGCCCAGGACGAGGCCGAGCACAGTCTCGAGCACAGTCCGCTCTCGGTGCTCGGCCGTGCCGTCGGCGACACCCTCGGCCAGGCGGTCGGCATCGCGGCCGATGCCGCCGGGTTGCCGAAGGCGCTGATCACCACGCTCACCAAGAGCGTGCGCAACGAGACCTCGACCCTCGCCCTCTACGCGCCGCGGACCATGCTCAACCAGAAGATCACCGGCTCCCGGCGGTTCGCGGCCCAGCGCTGGCCGGTCGAGCGGCTCCGCAACGTCGGGAAGGCCACCGGTACGACGATCAACGACGTCGTGCTGACGATGTGCAGCGGCGCGGTGCGCGACTACCTGCTCGAGCTCGACGAGCTGCCCGACGTCCCGCTGGTGGCGATGGTCCCGGTCGGCCTCAACGCCAAGCAGTCCCAGCAGGCCTCGGCGGAGGGCGGCAACGCGGTCGGTTCGGTGATGGTGCAGCTCGGGACCCACCTCGCCGACCCGGCGGACCGGCTGCAAGCGGTGCACGAGTCGATGCGCGACGGCAAGGAGTCCCTCTCGCAGATGACGCCCATGCAGATCGTCGCCATGAGCGCGCTCGGCCAGGTCCCCGCGGTGCTGCCCAGCATGTTCAAGATGGGCGGGGTCACGAAACCGCCGTACAACCTGGTGATCTCGAACGTGCCCGGCCCTCGGGTGGCGCACTACTACAACGGCGCCAAGATGACCGGCAATTACCCGTTGTCGATCCCGATCGACGGGATGGCGCTCAACATCACCTGTACCTCCTACGACGGGGACATGGACTTCGGCCTCACCGGGTGTCGACGCACGGTGCCGCACCTCCAGCGGATGCTGACCCACCTCGACCGCGCGCTGGGGGAGCTCGAGTCGGCCGCGGGAGTGGACTGATCCGGGGCTAGCGCTCCGGGTGCACCTCGAGCCCGCCGCCCAGAGTGTCCGCCACGGCCTGCAGCCGGGCCCTGGTGATGTCCGCGACGGTGGCGTAGCCGGCCAGCGCGGCGTTCGACCCGGACCGGGTCGGCTCCCGGGAGTTCACCGACAGGCACTGCCGGTTGCCGCCGTCGGCGAGGTTGGCGAGCGCGGTCGCATGACCGGTGGTGCCGCTCCCGGCGAAGAAGTCGAGGATCGTCGCGTCCGACGGCATGGTCCCGATGACCCGCCGCAGCAGCCCGGTCGGCTTGGGGGACTCGAAGACGTGGCCGACGATCCCCTTCAGCTCGGCCACGGCCGTGTCGGTGGAGCCGATCTCCTCGGCCAGCCAGATCGTGCGCAGCTTCTTGCGTCGGCCCTCGTGCAGCCAGTCCTTCTGGAACACGTCGACCCGGACCCCACGTCGGCCGTTGATCCGCTTGCACACCAGCTCGTCGGGCCGCTCGTCGATGGTCGGTCGGGACCAGCGCCACACCGCAGGGGTGCCGTCCCCGAAGACCGGGAGGATCTCGGTGCCGCCCTCGAAGGACGCGGTCGCCACCCGGCCCGTCTCCGGATCCCCCCACACCGGGAAGTGCAGCGTGCCCGCGGTGGCGGGGTTGAACTTCTTGTTCGTGTTGCGCAGCGGCAGGTGGCGCAGCCGGCGGCCGTCGGCGTCGACCAAGGGGAAGTCGGCCGGGTTCACGGTGTCCGCGCTGCTGGCCTCGAGGGCACACGCGCGCAGGTCGCGGGCGTAGACGAGCAGGTACTCGTGGCTGGTGGCGAAGCCACGGCCCAGCTGGCGGCCCTTCGCGTTCAGGTTCACCACGATCTGCGCGATGAAGTTCTCCTCCCCCATCACCTCGTCGAGCAGCAGCCGCAGGTGCGCCACCTCGTTGTCGTCGATGCTGACGAACAGCGCACCGGACGCCCGCATCGTCTCGCGTGCCTCCGCCAGCCGCGGCCGCATCATCGCCAGCCAGGCCTGGTGCCGGCTGGTCCGACTCGTCCCGTGCCGGAAGTCGTCGTGGTAGGCGAAGTCGTTGCCGGTGTTGTAGGGCGGGTCGATGTAGATGAGGTCGACGCCCTGGCGCGGCAGCCGACGCAGCACGTCGAGGTTGTCGCCCTCGTAGAGGACGTTCCAGGGACGGGTCACTTCAGCTCGCGGCGCCGGGGCGGCAGCCGCCGCCGGCGTACCTCCTCCGGCCGGATCCGCTTGGACAGGTCCGCGTTCTGGAGCAGCACCGTCAACGGCGTCTCCTGGGGCGGGTACGTCGCGACCGGCAGGTCGCCGGTGAACACGACGTACAGGGTGCGTCCCCCGGGTGCGATCTTCAGGATCGAGCCGTCGACGAGACCGGCCGCATGGGCCAGCGCCCGCTTCCGCGAGCGCAGCGTCGCCGCCCGCTTGGCCGCGGTGTCGGCGGCCTGCTTGCCACCCTTGTCCCAGGCGACCTTGATCAGGGGGCCGTACTTGATCGCCAGCTTGGCGCCGGTCGTGAGCGCCTTCGTCTTCGTACCCACCGTCGTCGGACTCCCGCGTCCTCAGGTGGCCGGCGCCGGATCGGGGACCTGCTGCCGCTTGCCGACGATGGTGAGCCCGTCCTCCACGATGAAGCCGCGGGCCAGGTCCTCAGCATGGTCGACGCCGATGTGGGCGCCGGGCGGAACGATCACATTCTTGTCGATGATGGCGTTGCGGATCACCGCCCCGGGCCCGACGTGCACCTGGTTCAGCAGGACCGAGTCGGTCACCTCCGCGTCGGTCTGCACCCACACCGCCGGGGACAGGACGGAGCGGAAGACGCGACCTCCGGTCACCACCACCCCCGGCGACAGCACCGCGTCCTCGGCCGTCGGCAGCCGGCCACCCTCGCCCCTGACCAGCTTCGCCGGCGGTTGCGGACCGTAGGAGGTGTAGATCGGCCACTGGAAGTTGTAGAGGTTGAACACCGGCAGCGGGGCGATCACGTCCATGTGGGCGGCGTAGTAGGAGGACAGCGTCCCCACATCGCGCCAGTAGCCGCGGTCCCGCTCGGTCGACCCGGGCACCTCGTTGTCCTTGAAGTCGTAGACGCCGGCCTCGCCGCGCCCGACGAAGGCCGGCACGATGTCGCCCCCCATGTCGTGGGCCGAGCCGCTCATCAGGGCGTCGTCGGTGACGGCCTCGACCAGGGCGTCCGCGTCGAAGACGTAGTTGCCCATCGAGGCGAGCACCTCCTTCGGGGAGTCGGGCAGTCCGACCGGGTTCTTCGGCTTCTCGAGGAACTCGCGGATCCGGCCGGGGTCATCGGGGTTGATGTCGATCACCCCGAACTGGTCGGCCAGCTCGATGGGCTGCCGGATCGCGGCCACCGTGCAGGCGGCGCCGGAGTCGATGTGGGCGGCCACCATCTGGGAGAAGTCCATCCGGTAGACGTGGTCGGCCCCCACCACGACGACGATGTCGGGCTTCTCGTCGTTCAGCAGGTTCAGCGACTGGTAGATGGCATCGGCGCTGCCGAGGTACCAGTGCTTGCCCACCCGCTGCTGCGCCGGCACCGGGGCCACGTAGTTGCCGAGGAGGGTCGACATCCGCCAGGTCTGGGTGACGTGCCGGTCCAGACTGTGCGACTTGTACTGGGTGAGCACGACGACCTGCAGGTACCCGCCGTTGACTACGTTCGAGAGCGCGAAGTCGATGAGCCGGTAGATGCCGGCGAACGGCACCGCCGGCTTCGCCCGGTCCGCGGTCAGCGGCATCAGCCGCTTCCCTTCGCCACCGGCCAGCACGATCGCTAGCACCTTGTGGCGAGACCTGCTGACGGTGCCCAGACCACCCTCTGCGACGCTCATGAGTCGAGGCTAGACGGTTCCTCCCTGTCGGGCACCCGATGGGCGGGATAGGTTCAGCATCATGCGGGTCGATGTGCTGAGCAAGGAGTACCCACCCGAGATCTACGGCGGGGCCGGTGTCCACGTCGCGGAGCTGGTACGGGCGCTGCGTGCCCGCGACGACCTCGAGACCCGGGTCCACGCGTTCGGCGGACCTCGCGACGAGCCGGGCACGGCGTCGTACGCCGATCTGGCCGAGCTGGCCGAAGCGAACGGCGCGATCAAGACCCTCGGCGTCGACCTGGCCATCGTGGACGGTAGCGCGGGCACCGACCTGGTCCACTCGCACACGTGGTACGCCAACTTCGCCGGCCACCTCGCGAGCCTGCTGTACGGCGTGCCACACGTGATCACCGCCCACTCGCTGGAGCCGATGCGGCCCTGGAAGGCCGAGCAGCTGGGCGGCGGCTACGCCGTCTCCTCGTTCGTGGAGCGCACGGCCTACCTCGGCGCCGCCACCGTGATCGCCGTGTCGGCGGCGATGCGCGACGACGTGCTGGCCTCCTACCCCGACATCGACCCCGACCGGGTCACCGTGGTGCACAACGGCATCGACACCGAGGCCTGGTCCCCCCGGACGGACCCGGACCGGGTCCGGGAGCTCGGCGTCGACCCCGACCGGCCGTCGGTGGTGTTCGTGGGTCGGGTGACCCGCCAGAAGGGGCTGCCGCTGTTCCTGAGGGCGGTGGCCGAGCTGCCCCCGGAGGTGCAGATCGTGCTCTGCGCGGGGGCGCCCGACACTCCGGAGATCGAGCGCGAGGTGGTCGGCCTGGTCGATGACCTGGCCGGCAGCCGGACCGGGGTCGTGTGGATCCGCGAGATGCTCCCGCGCGCCGACGTCATCGCGCTGCTGACCGCGGCGACGGTGTTCGCCTGCCCCTCGATCTACGAGCCGCTGGGGATCGTGAACCTGGAGGCGATGGCGTGCGAGACCGCCGTCGTCGCCACCGCCACCGGCGGGATCCCCGAGGTGGTGGTCGACCCGGCATCGGGCTCCGGCCAGCCCGCCACCGGCCGGCTGGTCCCGATCGAGCAGGCCACCGACGGGACCGGCACGCCGCTCGACCCGGACCGCTACGTCGCGGACTTCGCCGCGGCTCTCAACGAGGTCGTCGCCGACCCCGACCGGGCGGCCGCCCTGGGCCGCGCCGGCCGGGAGCGCGCGATCGCCTCGTTCAGCTGGGCCTCGATCGCCGAGCAGACGGTGCAGATCTACCGCTCCCGGCTCGAGGCGGCCCAGGACGGCCGGTGAGCGTTCAGCTCGCCTGCGACTCCTCGCCAGACTCGACCGCCGCGGTCGTGCCGGAGACGGGAGTCGTGATCGCGATCCGCTGGCCCGCGGCCTCGCCGTAGGCGCCGACGACCCGCACCGTGAGCACGCCTGCGTCGTAGTCGGCGCTCACCGCCTCCGGGCTGACCGGACGACCCAGCGAGAACGCCCGCCGGAAGGAGCCGTAGCGGATCTCCTGGAGTCGGCGACCCTCGGCCTCCTCCGACCGCTCGTCGCGGCGCTCGCCACTGATCACGATCTCGCGGCCGAGGACCTCGACCGACACGTCGTTGGCGACATCGACGCCGGGCAGCTCGAGCCGGATCACCGCGTCGTCACCGTCGCGGTGCGCCTCGGCGGCCGGGCTGAAGGCCGTGTCCATCTGCTCGACGGTCGGGCTGAACGCCTGCCGGAAGAGTGACTCGAACTCCCGGAACGGGTCGCGCTGGATGAAGATGCTGTTGCTTCGCATGGTGGGTGCCTCCTGTGAAATGTGGTGCCAGGCCGGGTTCCCTT
>CAZKEZ010000081.1:0-5441 GCA_964551905.1 uncultured Nocardioides sp.
GGGTGCGGGTCTTCTCCCTGACCAGGTGGTGGTGCACGGCGCCGGTGAGGAGGAGGGACGGGATGGGGGCCAGCTCGGCAGTGGAGTGGCGGTCGGACAGGACGATGATCCGGGCGCCCCCGGCGATCGCCTCGGACACCTCGGCACAGATCTCGTCGATCCGCGCGGCCATGCCGGCGCCGCCGGTCTCAACGTCGTACAGGCCTCGCGACACATGGGTGATGAACCCCGGCATGTCGCCGTCGCGGTTGATGTGCCGGATCTTGGTCAGGTCGTCGTTGGAGAACACCGGGAACGGCAGGACGACCTGCCGGCAGGAGGCTGGGGTGGGGCGCAGCAGGTTCGACTCCGGGCCGATCGACCCGTAGAGCGAGGTGACCAGCTCCTCACGGATGGCGTCCAGCGGCGGGTTCGTCACCTGCGCGAACAGCTGGCTGAAGTAGTCGAAGAGCAGCCGGGGCTTGTCCGACAGTGCCGCGATGGGGGTGTCGGTCCCCATCGAGCCGATCGGCTCGACGCCGGTGTTGGCCATCGGGCTCAGGATCAGCCGGAGCTCCTCCTCGGTGTAGCCGAACACCTGCTGGCGGCGGGTCACGGAGGCGTGCGTGTGAATGACGTGCTCGCGCTCGGGGAGGTCGTCCAGATGGATCATCCCGCCGTGCAGCCACTCGTCGTAGGGGTGCTCGGCGGCCAGCTCCGCCTTGATCTCCTCGTCCTCGATGATCCGGTGCTCATCGGTGTCGACGAGGAACATCCGACCCGGCTGGAGCCGGCCCTTGCGCACCACGGTCGCCGGATCGAGGTCCAGCACGCCCACCTCAGAGGCCAGCACCACCAGGCCGTCGTCGGTGACCCAGTAGCGCGACGGCCGCAGGCCGTTGCGGTCGAGCACCGCACCGATCTGGCTGCCGTCAGTGAACACGACACAGGCCGGACCGTCCCACGGCTCCATCAACGCGGCGTGGAAGGCGTAGAACGCCCGCCGCTTCGGGTCCATCTCCGCATGGTTCTCCCACGCCTCGGGGATCATCATCAGCACCGCGTGCGGCAGCGACCGTCCCCCCATGTGGAGGAGCTCCAGCACCTCGTCGAAGGTGGCGGAGTCCGAGGCGCCGGGGGTGCAGACGGGGAACAGCCGCTCGAGGTCACCGGGGATCAGGTCCGAGAAGAGCAGGGCCTCCCGGGCCCGCATCCAGTTCCGGTTCCCCATGACCGTGTTGATCTCGCCGTTGTGCGCGATGAAGCGGAACGGGTGGGCCAGCGGCCAGCTCGGGAAGGTGTTCGTCGAGAAGCGTGAGTGCACGACCGCCAGCGCCGAGGCGACCCGCTCGTCGAGCAGGTCCGGGAAGAAGTGGTCGAGCTGGTCGGTGGTCAGCATGCCCTTGTAGACGAGAGTGCGCGCCGAGAGGGACGGGAAGTACACCTCGGCCTCGCGCTCGGCGCGCATCCGCAGGCAGTAGGCCCGACGCTCCAGGGCCATGCCGGTCTCGCGGACGCCGTCGCGGGCCACGAACACCTGGGTGAAGCGCGGCATCACCGAGCGCGCGGTCGCGCCCAGCTCGCTGGGGTCGACCGGCACCTCTCGCCAGCCCAGCACCGCCAGCCCCTCCTCGGCCGCGATCTCCTCGATCCGTAGCCGGGTCTTGACTGCCTGCTCCTCGTCGGCCGGCAGGAACGCGGTGCCGACGGCGTACGCGTGCTGGGGCGGGAGCTCGAAGTCGACCACGGTCCGCAGGAAGGCGTCGGGCACCTGGAGCAGGATCCCGGCGCCGTCACCCGAGTTCACCTCGGCGCCGGCGGCGCCGCGGTGGTCCAGGTTGCGTAGCGCGGTCAACGCCTGCTCCACGATCCCGTGGGTGGCCTCGCCGGTCAGCGTGGCGACGAACGCCACCCCGCACGCGTCGCGCTCCTGGGCAGGGTCGTAAAGCCCCTGCGGGGGCGGGACGGCGCTGAAGGCGGACCCGGGGTGGAGTGCGGGCACAGGCCTCTCCCGTCGTCTCGTGAGGACGGCGAGGCCGTCATCAGTGGCGGTGCAGGACACGCGATGCTCGTGCTGGGGTGCCGGGGACGACGTTGGCCCTAGCGGGACGCTCAGACTAGCACCGGCCGGGCGCCGTCAGACGTCGCCACCTGTCTCGTGGACCACCTCGTCGCGGTAGAGCTGCTCCTCCCGACCCGGCCGGTTCCGGGTGGCCCACACGAAGTAGGCGGTGGACACCCCGAACAGGACCAGGGAGGTCCAGGCGTTGAATCGCATCCCCCCGACGTCGGCCATCTGGACCGCGTCGATGCGCAGCGTCTCGATCCAGAACCGGCCCAGGGTGTACAGCATGACGTACAGCGCGAGCACCCGCCCGTGCCCTAGCTGGAACCGCCGGTCCGCCCAGATCAGCACGAGGAAGGCGCCCAGGCACCACAGCGACTCGTAGAGGAACGTGGGGTGGAAGGTCGCCTCGTCGAGGTAGCCTGCCGGCCGGTGTTCCGGTGCGATCTCCAGCGCCCACGGCAGGTCGGTGGGCCGACCGAAGAGCTCCTGGTTGAACCAGTTCCCCCAGCGTCCGATCGCCTGGGCGACCAGGACACCGGGCGCCAGCGCGTCCAGCATCGGCACGATCCGGATGCCCTGCCGTCGGGCCCCGATCACCGCCCCGAGTGCGCCGAGGGCGATTGCTCCCCACACACCGAGCCCGCCGCGCCACACGTAGAGCGCCGCCCACGGTGAGCCGCCCTCTCCGAAGTAGGCCTGCCAGTCGGTCATCACGTGGTAGAGCCGGCCGCCCACCAGCCCGAACGGCACCGCCCACAGTGCGATGTCGCTCACCTCGTTGGGCCGGCCGCCACGAGCCACCCAGCGGCGTTCGCCGATCCAGACGGCGGCCAGGATCCCGACGATGATGCACAGCGCGTAGGCGCGGATCGGCACCGGCCCGAGGTGCCAGGTCCCCTGGTCCGGGCTCGGGATCGACAGGGTCACGACCGGCGGGAGCCAGAGCGCGGCCAGCAGTGGGGTCATCCCGCATCCTCCTGAAGCAGCTGGGAGACATCCTCGGCGAGCTGGGCCGCCGACGTCCCCTGGGTCCACACCACCGGGACCCGGTCGTCGGCGTCGATGGCCAGGACGGGGGTGCCGTGGTCGACCTCGTACCCCCCGCCGGGCAGCTTGCGGCCCTTCTCGATATAGACCCCGAGCGCGTCCCCCAGACTCGTGATGTCCGCCAGGTCGCCGGTCAGTCCGATGAAGGCGGGATCGAACCGGTCGAGGTAGTCCCGCAGCGTCGCCTCGTCGTCGCGGGCCGGGTCCGTCGTCACGAACACGACGTCCACCAGCTCCCGCTGGCTCGGGTCGAGCCGAGTCATCGTCGAGGCGATCGTGGCCATCACCACCTGGCAGATGTCCGGGCAGTGCGTGTAGCCGAAGAACGCGAGCGTGAGCGGCCGGTCGGTGTCCGCGGCGAGTGAGTACGTCGCGCCGTCCGTGTCGGTCAGCGGAGTGTCCGGAACCTGGTAGCCCTCGGCGAGCACTGCCCCGTGCATCCCGTCGTCGTCACCGCCGCTGACCACGGTCGCCGCCGGTCCCTGCTCCTGGGAGCCGCACGCCGCCAGAGTGACGACCAGGACCACCAGCGCAGCGGCCAGGCGGCCCCGGCGCAGATCAGGTTTCGCGGACACCGGCCGCCAGCTCCTGGGTGAGCGTCGCGAGGTTCCGCAGGCCGGCGCCCGGGTCGTCGGCGCGGGCCTGCAGGACGCGCACGAAGGCCGAGCCGACGATCACACCGTCCGCGAAGCCGGCGAGCTCCGCCGCCTGGGCGCCGTTGCTCACTCCGAGCCCGACGCCGATCGGCTTGTGGGTCACCTTCCGGGCGCGCTCCACCAGCGGCTGGGCGAGCGCGCTGCTGGTGTCCCGGGCGCCGGTCACGCCCATCACGGCGGTGGCGTAGACGAAGCCCCGGCAGGCGGCCGTGGTCATCTCGAGACGCTCGTCGGTGGAGGACGGGGCCACCAGGAAGATCTTGTCCAGGTCCCGGGCGTCGGCGGCCGCGATCCACTCCTCAGCACTGTCGGGGGTCAGGTCGGGCGTGATGAGCCCCGCCCCGCCCGCGGCGGACAGGTCGGCGGCGAACCGCTCCACGCCGTACCGCTCGACCGGGTTCCAGTACGTCATCACGACGGTGGGCACACCGGTGCCGGCCACCGCCTCGACGGTGCGCAGCACGTCGGCGGTGCGGATGCCGCGGTCGAGCGCCTGCTGGGCCGCCGCCTGGATGGTCGGGCCGTCCATGACGGGATCGGTGTAGGGCATGCCCACCTCGATCACGTCGCAGCCGGAGTCGACCAGGGTCCGCATGGCGTCGATGCCGCCCGCCACGTCGGGGAACCCGGCCGGGAGGTAGCCGACCAGTGCCGCCCGGCCCTCCGACCGGGCGGTGTCGAAGGCTCGGCTCGTGCTCATGGCGTGGCCCCGCTCGCCTCGCCGCCGAGGCCGAACCAGTCGATAGCGGTCCCCATGTCCTTGTCGCCGCGACCGCTGAGGTTCACCAGCACGGTCGCATCAGGTCCGCGGTCCGCGGCCAGCTCACGGGCCAGCTCCAGCGCTCCGGCGATCGCGTGAGCCGACTCGATGGCCGGGATGATGCCCTCCGTGCGGCTGAGCAGGGCCATCGCGTCCATGGCGGCGGAGTCGGTCACCGACCGGTAGGTCGCCCGCCCGGTGCGGGCGAGGTGCGCATGCTGCGGTCCGACGCCGGGGTAGTCCAACCCGGCCGAGATCGAGTGCGACTCGATCGTCTGCCCGTCCTCGTCCTGGAGCACGTAGGTGCGGGCTCCATGCAGCACCCCGCGCTCGCCCGCGACGATGGTTGCGGCGTGGCGTCCGGTCTCGACGCCGTCGCCGCCGGCCTCGAACCCGTGGATCGCGACGTCCTCGTCGTCGAGGAAGGCGGTGAACAGCCCGATGGCGTTGGAGCCCCCGCCGACGCAGGCCGCCACCGCGTCCGGGAGCCGGCCGAGTCGCTCCAGGCACTGGGACCGCGCCTCGTCCCCGATGCCGCGGGTGAAGTCGCGCACCATCGAGGGGAACGGGTGCGGACCGGCGGCGGTCCCGAACAGGTAGGCGGTGTGGTCCACCGTCGACACCCAGTCGCGCAGCGCCTCGTTGATGGCGTCCTTCAGGGTCGCCGACCCCGATTCCACCGGCACCACGGTGGCACCGAGCAGCTGCATGCGGGCGACGTTGAGGGCCTGCCGCCGGGTGTCGACGGCGCCCATGTAGACGGTGCAGTCGAGCCCGAAGTACGCCGCTGCGGTGGCACTGGCGACACCGTGCTGGCCGGCGCCGGTCTCCGCGATCACCCGACGCTTGCCCATCCGGGTGGTGAGCAGGGCCTGCCCGAGCACGTTGCGGATCTTGTGGGCGCCGGTGTGGTTCAGGTCCTCCCGCTTGA
>CAZKEZ010000082.1:0-5359 GCA_964551905.1 uncultured Nocardioides sp.
TGCCCTTCTCGAAGAGCATCCCGAACTCCTCCTGCTCGCCGGTCTCGGGCTGGAACTGCCCGACGATGGTGCCCTTCGGGATCTCCACCGCGGTGATGTAGAACGCGGTCGGCAGGTCGGCCAGGATCGCGTCGACCTGGTCGTTCTCCAGGGCCTGCTTGGCGGCGTTGGTGTCCTCGAAGACCAGCGGGTCGGAGCTGGGCTGGATGACGTCGCGGATCGCGGTCAGCGACGTGGTTCCGGTCTGGGCGCCCAGGCGCAGCTCCTGGAGCTCGGCGAGCGTGGTCGCGTCCGCGGCGGCCGAACCCTTGAGCGCGATGACCGCCTGGGAGGCCTGGTAGTAGCCGTCGGAGAAGTCGACGACCTTGGCCCGCTCCGGGGTGATCGAGATCTGGTTGATGTCGAAGTCGAAGTCCTTGGCGCCGGGCTTGTACGACGAGTTGAACGGCACCTTCACCCAGGTGACCTGGTCGGCGGTGAACCCGAGCTGCTCGGCCACGGCGTACGCGACGGCCGACTCGAAGCCCTGCCCGTTGCTGGGGTCGTTGTCAACGAACCAGGGCTCGTAGGCCGGGGAGTCGGTGCCGACGGTCAGCGTCCCCGGGGTCTTCAGGTTGAGGCTCTCGAGGGCGCAGGCGTCGGCGGGCTCCGACTCCGTCGTGGTGTCCTCCGCGGTGGGCTCCTCCTCCTCAACCGGCGCGCAGGCAAGCGCGGTCAGGGCGAGCGGGGCGATCCACAGCAGGGTGCTGGAGCGGACAAGGCGGGTCAGGTGCATCCCCGCATCGTAGGGCCACCCCTCTCCGCCCGACGCCCCCGTCCACGACCCGGCGCAAACGGCGCCATTTGCGCCGGGTCGCGTTTGCAACGAGTTGCATACGGCTCGCGATGCCGCTTACTCTGCGCGCATGGCCCTGGAGCACGCGCTGTTGGTGTCGCTGAGCGAACGACCCGCGGCCGGACTCGACCTGGCCCGCCGGTTCGACCGCTCGATCGGGTTCTTCTGGCACGCCACCCACCAGCAGATCTACCGGGTGCTGGCCCGGATGGAGGCCGACGGCTGGGTCGCGGCCGAGGTGGTGCCGCAGTCGGGCCGGCCGGACAAGAAGGTGTACGCCGTGACGCCGGCCGGGCGGGAGGTCCTCGCCGAGTGGCTCGCCACGCCGACCCCCCTGGAGCCGCTGCGCTCCGAGCTCGCGGTGAAGCTGCGCGGCGCCTCCTTCGGGGACCGGGCCGCCGTCGCGGACGTGGTCGCCGGGAACCTGGCCGAGCACCGGGAGCGCCTGGCCCACTACGAGTCCCTGGCCGCGCGCGACTATCCCGAGCCGGCCGTCCTCACCGGAGCCGACCTCGACGCCTACCTGGTGCTGCGCGGCGGCCTGCACCTGGAGCGGTTCTGGGTCGCCTGGCTCGAGGAGTACCTCTCCGCCCATCACCCGCCCCACCGAGGAGCCCGATGAACCCGCCCACGCCGTACCCGCACCTCCTCTCGCCCCTCAACCTCGGCGGGCTCACCCTGCGCAACCGGGTGGTGATGGGCTCGATGCACACCGGGCTCGAGGACCGGGTCTGGGACCTGCCGCGGCTGGCGGCGTACCTCGCCGAACGCGCTCGCGGCGGGGTGGGCCTGATCGTGACCGGTGGCTATGCGCCCACCAAGCGCGGCTGGCTCAAGCCGTTCGCCGCGGAGATGACCTCACGGCTGCACGCGATGCGGCACCGGGACCTCACCGGGCCGGTGCATGAGGAGGGTGGCGCGATCGCGCTGCAGATCCTCCATGCCGGGCGCTACGGCTACCACCCGTTCAGCGTGAGCGCGTCGGCACGCAAGTCCCCCATCACACCGTTCCAGCCCTCCGCGATGTCCGGGCGCGCGGTCGACCGGACCGCCACCGCGTTCGCGCAGAGCGCCGCCCTGGCCCGCAAGGCGGGGTACGACGCGGTGGAGATCATGGGCTCCGAGGGGTACCTCATCAACCAGTTCCTCGCGGCCCGCACCAACGACCGCACCGACCAGTGGGGTGGCAGCGCCAGCCGCCGGATGCGGCTGCCCGTCGAGATCGTGCGACGTACTCGAGAGCTCGTCGGCGACGACCTCCCGATCATGTACCGGATCTCGCTGCTCGACCTGGTCGAGGGCGGCCAGACGTGGGAGGAGGTGCTGGAGCTCGCGCACCGGCTGGAGGAGGCCGGCGTCACCGTGCTGAACACCGGCATCGGGTGGCACGAGGCGCGGGTGCCAACGATCATCACCCAGGTGCCGCGGGCCGCGTGGCGTTCGGCGACCGCCCGGCTGCGGGCGGAGGTCTCGGTCCCGGTGTGCGCGTCGAACCGGATCAACACCCCCGAGCTGGCCGAGGAGATCCTGGCCTCCGGCGACGCCGACCTGGTGTCGATGGCACGTCCGCTGCTGGCCGACCCGGAGCTCGTGGCCAAGGCCGCGGCCGGTCGCGCCGACGAGATCAACACCTGCATCGCCTGCAACCAGGCGTGCCTCGACCTGGTGTTCAGCAACCAGAAGGCCTCCTGCCTGGTCAACCCGCGGGCCTGCCGCGAGACGGTGCTGATCCTGTCTCCCACCCGCACCCGACGCCGGGTGGCGGTCGTGGGGGCCGGCCCCGCCGGGCTGGCCACGGCCGTCTCCGCCGCCGAGCGGGGGCACGCGGTGACCCTGTTCGAGCGCGAGCCCGAGCTGGGCGGGCAGTTCCGGCTGGCCATGCGGATCCCGGGCAAGGAGGAGTTCGCGGAGACCCTGCGCTACTACCACCGGCGGCTCGAGGTGCTCGGCGTCGATGTCCGCCTCGGGACCGAGGTCACCGCCGAGCTGCTCTCCGGGTACGACGGGGCGGACTTCGACGGGGCGGGCTTCGATGAGGTGGTCGTCGCGACCGGGGTGGTGCCCCGGGTCCCGGAGCTCGAGGGCCGCGACCACCCGAGCGTCGTGTCGTACGCCGACGTCCTCAGCGGCGCGGTCGTCCCGGGTCGGCGGGTGGCGGTGATCGGTGCCGGCGGGATCGGCGTCGACGTCGCCCACTTCCTGACCCACGACCCCGCCGAGACGTTCGACGACTGGATGGCGCACTGGGGGATCGGCGACCCGGCGGTGCATCCGGGCGGGCTCACTGAGCCCAAGCCGCGGGTCTCGCCTCGGGAGGTCACCCTGCTCCAGCGCAAGACGACCCCCATCGGGATCGGGCTCGGCAAGACCTCGGGGTGGGCGCACCGGGCGGTGCTGAAGCAGAGCGGCGTGCGGCAGCTCACTGGCGTCACCTACGTGAGGGTCGACGACGCCGGCCTGCACGTCCTCGTCGAGGGCGAGGCCCGGGTCATCGAGGTGGACCACGTGGTGGTCTGCGCCGGCCAGGAGTCGGTGCGCGGCCTCTACGACGAGCTCGCAGCCACGGATGGCGACGCCGTACACCTGATCGGCGGAGCCGATGTGGCGGCCGAGCTGGACGCCCGCCGCGCCATCGAGCAGGGCACCCGGGTCGCCGCCGCTCTGTAGTCCCGACTCCCGCGGGTCTACCGTCGCCGATACGCCCTCAATCCGGCCGCGAAGCGACCACAACCCCGCGGTAGTTGGGGGTGGGAGTCGTCGGGTGGGCGGTGGGCGGGCAGGCGTGGGCCGTCGGGGAAGGGTGCGCGGCATGCCTAGGGTGGCCACGTGATCCGAGACCTGAGTGACGAGGAGGCCCGCCGGGCATTGCCCTGCAAGTGGGGCATGGTGCCCGACGACGTGATCCCGGCCTGGATCGCGGAGATGGACTACGCGCCGGCGCCCCCGATCGTCGAGGCTCTGCACGAAACCGTGGCGGCGGGGGCGCTGGGCTACCCGGCGTTCGAACGGTCCGGCGGAGAGCTGGGTACGGCGTACGCCGAATTCGCCGACCGGCACTTCGGGCACGTGGTCGACCCCGCCCAGGTGCTCCCCGTCGTGGATGTGACCGCCGGCGTCCGGCTGGCGCTGGACGCCCTGTCCGAGCCGGGCCCGATGGTGATGCCGGTCCCCGCCTACTCTCCGCAGCTGGCGGTTGCCGAGATCACGGGTCGCGAGCGGTGGGACCTGGTCATCGACCCGGACGCCCCCCGCGCCGAGCTGGACCTCGACGCCCTCGACCGCCTGTTCGCCGACGGCGCCCGCACGCTGCTGCTGACCCAGCCGCACAACCCCTGGGGCCGGGTCTTCAGCCGGGCCGAGCTCGAGGGGATCCGCGACGTGGTGGTGCGCCACGGAGCGCGGGTGATCAGCGACGAGATCCATGCGCCGCTGGTACTGCCCGGTGCCGAGCACACGCCGTACCTCAGCATCGAGGGCACCGCCGACCACGCGGTCGCCGTGCTTGCCGCGTCGAAGGCCTTCAACACCGCCGGGCTGCGCTGCGCCCAGGTTGTCACCGCGGACCCGGCCACGCAGGCACGCCTGCGCGCGGTCCCGATGGCCCGCAACGACTCCTGGTCCGGGCTCGGCGTGGTCGCCGCGATCGCCGCCTACCGGGAGGGGGACCCGTGGCTGGCCGCACTTCTCGAACGACTGGATGCGCTGCGCACGCTGCTCGGCTCCTTGTTGGCCGAGCACCTTCCGCTCGCTCGGATGCGCCCGCTCGAGGCGACGTACCTGGTCTGGCTGGATCTGCGGGCCTACGGGTACGACGACCCGGCGCAGCGGATCCTCGACCAGGGCCGGGTGATGCTGTCTCCGGGCCACGACTACCACCCCGGACTGACCGGGCACATCCGGCTCAACATCGCCACGTCGCCGGAGCGGCTGACCGAGATCGTCCGGCGGATGGCGCGGGCACTGATTGGCGAGTTCTGACCCACTGCGGCGGTCCGGGCCTCACACTGGGGCTGCCCGTCCCCCAGTCAGGAGCTCCGATGACGACCAGTGACCACGCCGACCGAACCCTGTCGCCGGCCCAGCTGTCGGAGGTCCTCGGGCTCCTCCGGGTGGCCGACAGCGTCGAGCTCAAGCTCACCGTGCCTGACTCCAACCGACGCTCGACGGTGAACGCCCTCGACCTGGACCCCCTGGACGCCCAGCTGCGTCAGGTGGTGTTCTTCGACACCCCCGACCTGGACCTGAGCCGGCACGGCGTCGTGGTCCGGGCCCGCCGCATCCAGGGCCGGCCCGGCGACACCGTCGTCAAGCTTCGACCCTTGGACCCGGGACGCCTCACGCCCGAGCTGCAGCAGGCGGAAGACTTCGGGGTGGAGGTGGACGCCATGCCCGGGGGCTTCGTGTGCTCGGCGAGCATGAAGACCTCGGTGCCGGACAAGATCATCAAGAGCGTGCTGCGCGGCGGTACTCCGGTCCGCAAGCTCCTCGGGCGGGAGCAGCGGGCCTTCTACGACACCTTCGCCC
>CAZKEZ010000083.1:0-5205 GCA_964551905.1 uncultured Nocardioides sp.
CCGGGGAGGACGAGACCCACCCCATGCTCATCGCCGGGGTCGGCCTCGCGATGGTGGTGCTGGTGCCGCTGGTCTGGGGAGTGCTCAAGAGACGTGAGGGGCTGCCCATGTTCGGCGCCCCCACCATCGGCGACGTCGACAGACGGCTCCCCGGCCGGCGCGAGCTCCCCGTCAGCCACGACGACCCCGCCGACTGACCTCCCACCTCGTGCTCGCACGAGAAAGGCGAAACCCTCGATAGCGGCAACGGCGGGTGATGCGACATCCTGGTGACCGGGTGAACCGGGGAGGAACGCCATGCTCGGCAGGGAGACGGTCGTCGACCTTCTCTGGCTCGTGGAGTCCACCTCCGTGGACGTGCCCGCGCTTCCAGTGCTTCAGAGCATCGTCCAGTTCGGGATGGCCCCGGACGCCCGCGTCGAGCTGGGCGATCGGATCGTCGAGCAGCTCGACGTACCACCCGACACCGAGCAGCGCCCCGACTACCTGCGGGCGCTCTCGGCGCTCGGCACCCCGGAGGCGGCCGAACGGCTCCGCGCGATCGCGGAGGACCTGTCCGACCCGGACTCGTTCGTGGCCGCCAAGCTGGTGGACCAGCCGCCGGGTGGAGCGGGGGACCCGATCGTCGCCTACGTTCCACACCTGATCAGGTTGGTGGTGGACGCTGACGACCTCGGTGCGTTGCGCGAGCTGGCCTGCCTGCCGCTGGGCGAGTACGACGTGCCGCCAGGTAGCTTCCGTCGGGCCCTGTCCTCCCCCGATGTCGAGCGACGGCTCTGGGCCGCCGTCGCGGTCGCCAAGCTCGGGGACCATGTCCCATTGCTGCGGCTGCTGGAGGACCTGGCCGAGGACCGACCCGTGTGGATGTGGGGCGACCCGTGGACGGCGTACGACATCCTCAGCACGGCCCGGCCCGTCCCTCGCGAGGCGGCCGACGCCCTGACCGCATCGGACGGCGAAGGGCTCGGCCGGGACCAGCAGCTGCTGATCTGGGCGCTGACCGGTACGAAGAACGCGGAGGGGTCGCCGATCGAACCGATCGAACCGATCGAACCGATCGAACCGGTCGAGCCGGCCGCAGGTGAGACCGACCCCATCGTCGTCACCACGGGTCCGGAGGCGACCGCGCTCGTCGAGGCGGTCCGGGCCGCCACCAGCGACCCGGACCACCGGTCGACGCCGCTGGGGTCCCTCGCGCTTGCCGACACGCTGGCCCCCGAGCAGCAGGCCGAGATCGTCACCCGGCTGGTCGAGGTCTGCCTGACCCAGCAGGACCCGGTGGGAGCCATGACCTGGGGCAACGCGACGATGACCGCCGTCGGCCGCGCCACGCAGCTGGCCGTCGACCCCGAGCGGCTCGTCGCCTCGTTCGTCAGCGCCGAGGACCCGGCGATGGACCTGCGGCAGCTCGGCGCCGTGCTCGCCCGGGCCGACGACGACGGCGTGGCGCGAAGCGTCGTGCGGGCGATCGACACCGCACCTGTCGGCCGCGCTGACGCCTTGGTGAGGCTGCTGGAGGAGTCGTCACGCGGGGAGCTGGTCTATCTCGGGTCCGGCGGCTCCGGTGTGAGCCCATCGCTCCCGCCGCCCATGATGCAGCCGTCGGCCCCCGCCCCACCGCCACCCCCCGCCGCGATGCCGCCGCCGGCGTACTCCCAACCCCCCGCCCCCGCTCCCGCGCCCCCTCCACGGTCGGGGGGTCTTCGCTGGCCGAAGCTGTGGCGGCGTCGCCAGCCACAACAGCAGGCAACGCCTCCTCCGCCCTCATGGGGGGCTCCGCCACCGACACCCACACCCGCGGGGGCACCGCCGCCGACCGCGGAGGTCACCTACACGGCGTACCCGCGCATCTCCCTGGACGACGACGTCGTGATCGTCGGGCAGGAGTTCACCGTCATCATCGGGCTGGCCGGCGCCGCGGGTCCGGGAGTCGCCTTCGCCGGGCCGATCGTGATCACCGAGCGGTTCCCGATCGAGGATCTCGAGGTCGAGCTGGTCGTGGACCCGGGTTCCCTCGAGGTCGTCGCCGGCCAGCGCGTGTTCCCGCTGCGCGTGACCGCCCTCGACGACTTCCCCGCGCACGAGGTGCGGCTGCGCGCGCTCTACGCCCCCGGCCTCGAGCCGGACCGCCGGATCGCGCTGCTGTACCGGCGGAAGGGACGAGTTGTCGGCTTCGCCTACCGGCTGGTGCGAGTGGTCGAGAACGCGGCCGCGCACGATCGGTCGATCGGTCCCGCCCCGATCAAGGAGTCGGTGCTCGATCTCGCGGCGCTGGTGGACGACAGTCCGCCGGCCCTGCTCCTCTGCCTGTTCCGGGGCGACGCGGCGGACAGCTACGTGTGGGGCGTGTATCCGCAGTCGGGGGCGGTGTCGGACCTCCGCCGCGCCAGCGTGCTCGCCGGCGCGCGTGACTTCGCGACCTACAGCCAACGGGCGATCCGGTCCCGGGACTTCAAGGACCTCACGGTCTACGACCAGCTGGTCGGGTACGGCACGCTGATCGACGAGTCGATGCCGCAGGTGGTCACGGACGCGATCCGGGCCGTGGTCGCCGCCTCGCCCGACCGGGCACCGTCGATCATGTTGCTGACCCAGGAGCCCTTCATCCCGTGGGAGCTCGCCGTGCCCCATCCGCGGCTCGCGACGACGTACGGCGGCGAGGCGGCCTTCCTCGGGGCCCACGTCGCGTTCTCACGATGGCCGCTCACGGAGGACCGGAAGCCCGAACTGACCCGCATCCCCGCGCTCGCGGTCCGCCGCCAAGCGGCTATCAGCGCCGACTACACAGGGGTGAAGGGCTGGCCGCCGTTGGACCACGCGCGGTCGGAGGTGCGCGAGCTGGTCGGCACCCTCGGCATGACCGAGGTCGGCGCGACCCGCAGCGAGCTGCGAGCCTGCCTGACCGGCGAGACGGCGTACGACGTGATCCACGTGGCGCTGCACGGGCAACGGGACCCGCAGGGGCTCGAGGACGGCCTGGTGCTCGTGGAGCCCGACGCGGCGGGCAAGCCGGCCGCGAGCTTCTTCAGCGGCACCCAGGTGATCGGCCTGGAGAACCGCTCCAGCCAGCCGTTCGTCTTCCTCAACGCGTGCCAGGTCGGCAGCGGCGACGCGATCCTCGGCACCTACGCAGGGTTCGCCACCAACCTGTTGCGCACCCGAGCCAGTGCCGTTGTGGCGCCGCTGTGGAACGTCGACGACGAGGTGGCCGCCCGGATCACCCGCGACTTCTACGCCGCGGCGTACGGCGCGGATCCGGTGTCGGTCGCGGAGATCCTGCGCCGGGTGCGCGCCGGGTACACCGAGGCCGGCGTGCGCGCCGACCCCGAGACCTGCACCCCGACCCTGATCGCCTACCAGTGCTTCGGGCACCCGCATTTCACGCTGCGCCGGCAGCCGGACTAGGAGCGTCATGGCCGAGCTGAACCCCGACGGCCTCCCGGTCGAGCCCGCGCCGGGGGTGGTGCTGCGCACTCCCGGGCTGCGCGGCGAGGTCTTCGTGCACGTCGCAGGCTCCGACGGGTCCCGCGGCGCCGAGGAGACCCGAGAGGCCTTCGTGGCCGCCCTCACGCACAACGAGATGGACGAGGATCTCACCCTCGAGATCCGGGAGCCCCGGGAGACCTCGGACGCCGAGGGCAGTCGCGCCGCCGGTGGCGACGACAACCTGACTGTCGAGGTGCCGGATCCGGGAGCGGGCTGGGCCCAGGTGGTGCTCTACGAGTCCGAGGACGGCGTGGTCTCCTGGCACCTGCCCATCGAACGCAACGCCGGCGCGACCACCCGCGGCGGTGACACGCTGACCTACTCCCTGCCCCGCACCGTGGCGCTCGAGGACGAGCAGGAGGCCGGACAGCGTGGCCTGCTCGGGGCGGCCGGCAGCAAGATCATCAAGGTGCTCACCTACCGGTTGGTCAAGGCGGGCGCTCGCTGGGTCGGCGAGGAGTACGGCCGTCGGATCGAGTCCCACTTCAAGAGGCACGCGCTGGTGCGGTACTCGCCGGACTGCTACACCGACGCGCGGCCGCAGCCGCTCACCGACGCCGAGGTCGGCGCCCTGGCCGGTGGGCGGGCGCTGCTGCTCCTCCACGGCACGTTCAGCAGTGCGTACGGCGCCTTCCACCGACTCCCGTCGGACACCCTGGACGCACTCCACCGGACCTACGAGGGTCGCGTGTTCGCCCTCAACCACCCCACCGTGGCCACCTCGCCGGTCGAGAACGTCGCGGCGCTGGCCGACCTGCTGAACGGCCTCGCCCTGCCCCCTCTTGAGGTCGACGTGCTCTCCCACTCCCGCGGCGGCCTGGTCGGCCGGGTCCTGACCGAGCAGCCGGCCCTCGGCGGGATCGATGGACGGCTCGCGGTGCGCCACCTGGTGATGGTGGGCACCCCCAACGCCGGCACCGCCCTGGCCGACGTCGACCACCTGGAGCATCTGCTCAACCGGCTGACCACGCTGCTCCAGCTGGTCCCGGACAACGGGGTCACCGATGCTCTCGACGTGATCCTCGCCGTCCTCAAACAGGTGGCCGCCGGACTCTTCTCCGGACTCGACGGGCTGATGTCGATGGACCCGGGCGGCGCCTTCCTCACCGAGACCCTCAACCGGCCCGGCCACACCGCCGCGACATACTTCGCCGCGGCCGCGGACTTCGACCCACCGGGTCGGGCCACGCTCACCCGCATTGCCCGCGACGGGCTCACGGACGTTGTCTTCGGGCAGACCGCGAACGACCTCGTCGTGCCCACCGCGGGGGTGTTCACCGTTCCCGGGGCGGGCGCCTTCCCGATCGCCGACCCGCTGACCTTCGACGCCACGGCGGCCGTCGACCACGGTGGGTACTGGACCCGCCCCGAGCTGGCCCAGCGGCTGACCACCTGGCTGCCCGGGTGACCCGCTGGCCGCGCCGGCCCCGACGACGGCCGGTGCTCCGGACCTTGCCCAGTGGGGGCGCGGCCGTGCCCGTCTCAGCCTACGGGGCTTCGGTGAGCTGAGCACGGGCGATCAGCTCGTGTACACCCCGTCCGGCGTCTCCACCTGCACCGGTCCGTCCTCGGAGACGGTGACCAGGAACTCGCCAAACCGCGCCCGGCCATCAGAGATGTCCACCTCCCGCGGCTCCTCCCCACTCCGTCCGGCGCGCCACGAACCCTTGCGGCCGTACCACCACACGGTCCCCTCGTCATCCTCGACGAAGTAGTCGG
>CAZKEZ010000084.1:0-4634 GCA_964551905.1 uncultured Nocardioides sp.
TGGCGTCTGGTTCACCGGCAACCGGCTCCGCTCGTTCTCCCTCCGCGGCGAGATGTGACCCTCCCTCCCCCTTCCCAACTGCCGCGGGAGTTGGGGGTGGGGGTGGGGTGCGGGGGGTCAGAGGAGGCGGCGGTCGGAGGCCCAGCGGGTCAGCTCGTGCCGCGAGGAGAGCTGCAGCTTGCGGAGCACGTTCGACATGTGGGTCTCCACGGTCTTGATGGAGATGAACAGCTCCTTGGCCACCTCCTTGTAGGCGTAGCCCCGGGCGATCAGCCGCATCACCTCCCGCTCCCGCTCGGTCAGCCGGTCCAGGTCCTCGTCGACCGCCGCCACGTCGATGGAGCCGGCGAAGGCGTCGAGCACGAACCCGGCCAGCCGCGGCGAGAACACGGCGTCGCCCTCGGCGACCCGACCGATCGCGGAGACCAGCTCGGGGCCGGTGATGGTCTTGGTGACGTAGCCGCGGGCACCGCCGCGGATGGTGCCGATCACGTCCTCGGCGGCGTCGCTGACCGAGAGCGCCAGATAGCGTACGTCGGGCAGGCCGGCCTGGTGCATCACCTCGACCCCGCCACCGCCGGGCAGATGGACGTCGAGAAGTACGACGTCAGGCGCGTGCTCGCGGATCGCGGCCACCGCCTCCCCGACGTCCGCGGCCTCGGCCACCACCGCGACCCGGCCCGCACCGGCCTGGGCCAGCTCGGCGCGCACCCCGGCACGGAACATCCCGTGATCGTCGACGATCACCACTCGTACCGCTTGGCTAGTCATCGCTCTCCTCCTGTGGGGCCGTCGGTCGGGGCATCCGGAGGCGCACCTCCGTGCCCTCCCCCGGCTGCGACCGGACCTCGGCGGACCCGCCGTGTCGTTCCATCCGGTCGATGATGCTGTGGCGTACGCCGAACCTGCCCTCGGGCACGACGGTCGGGTCGAAGCCCACGCCGCGGTCCCGCACGAACACCTCGACGGCGTCGTCGGCGACCTCGGCGTAGACGTCGACCCTGCCGGTCCCGGCATGCTTGGCCGCGTTCGTGACGGCCTCGCGGGTGGCGTTCACGATCGCTCGGAGTCCCTCGGTGACCGGGCAGTCCCCCACCGTCACGACGTCGACGGAGGCGCCGTGGTCGTCCTCGATCGCCGCGGACAGGCTGCGCAGGGCGGAGGCGATCGTGCTTTCGTCACCGGGACGGTCGTCGTAGAGCCAGGCCCGCAGGTCGCGCTCCTGGGAGCGGGCGAGCCGCGCCACCAGCGGGGCGTCGGCGGAGTTCTTCTGGATCAGGGCCAGCGTCTGGAGCACCGAGTCGTGCAGGTGCGCGGCCATGTCCGCGCGTTCCTGGGTGCGCACCCGTTCGGCCCGTTCCGCCGTCAGGTCGGCGGCCAGCCGGTAGATCCACGGCCCGATCACCAGCGCCAGTCCGGCGATACCGAGCAGTCCCGCTGCGGTGATCTGTCGGGCCGCTCCCCAGTTGCCCCCGCTCAACGCGAACACCAGCAGCGAGGCCAGGACCAGTCCGGCGCCGGCGGCGACGCGCGCGTACGCCGCCCACCCGCCGGCGCCGAAGATCGCCCGCACCGGGTCGATCCGACCCGAGGAGTCGACCCAGCGCTCGCGCTGCGCCTCGTCGGCCTGGCGCCACAGCAGCGCCAGGCCGGCCAGGCCCAGGGCGACCGGCCAGAGCAGGGTGCCGGCGCCGAGGACAGCACCCAGCAGCAACAGGGCCCCGATGCCGAGGGCTCCCCAGGCCACGACGGGTCCCAGGTCGGTGAGTCGACGCACCCGGCCGGGGCGTTTTCCGGTGCGGGTGGCGCTCTCGAGACCGGGGGCGGAACGCTCGAACTGGGAGTCCGAGGGCAGCACCAGCCACAGCGCGCCGTACATCACGACGCCCAATCCGCCGAGGACGGTGGTGACGACGAAGGCGACGCGCACCCACAGCGTAGGCAGGCCGAGGTGACGCGCCAGCCCCGACGCCACGCCGCCCAGGATCGGGTGGGTGCTGTCGCGGGTGGCGCGCCGGAAACCCGGGCCGTCAGTGGTGGTCGGTGCGCTCATCTCCCTGCCATCGTCACACAGCGGCAGCACCGCGACCATGCGGCTTCACCCCGACCGGACCCTGAGTGGGCAGCGCGCGACTCAGGCCCCGATCAGGGTGGTCCCCGATGGTGAGCGAGCGGGCGGGGGACCACAGTAGAGGTATGAACACCACGCCTCCCGAAGCTTCCTCCGGGCCCGAGCCCGGCGCCGCCTCCGACCCTCACCAGCAGCCGTCCATCGACGGGCCGCGGGTGGGCCGTCAGGAGGTGCGCGGGGTCGGCCGGATCCGCCGTACCGTCGGCCCCCAGCGCAAGGTGGCCGGCGTGGCCGGCGGTCTGGCCCGGCATCTGGACGTGGACCCGGTGCTGCTGCGGGTCGGGTTCGTGGTCCTCATCCTCTTCGGCGGCGCCGGGCTGCTGCTGTACCTCGCGGGCTGGCTGCTGCTGCCCGAAGAGGGCTCGGACCGCGCCGCGATCCACCTCGACGAGCGCAGCCTGCTCGTTGCCCTCGTGGGCGTGCTCATCCTGTCTGGACTGCTGCTCGTCGGCGACTCCTGGAACGGGCTGTGGTTCTCCTGGCCGCTGGCGGTGATCGGACTGATCGCGCTGGTGGTCATCGCGAGTCGACAGTCAGGGGGTACGCCGACCGGCCCTCCCGCGCCGTACGCACCCCCTCCGGGGACTCCGGGCACCCAGCCTCCGGGCACCCAGCCTCCGGGCACCCCGCCTCCGGGCACCCCGCAGCCAGTTCCGGGCAGCTACGCCACGGCGTACGCCGCTCCCGGCGCGCCGCCGGCAGCTCCGGGCTACGTCCCCGGCGGACCTGGCGGACCGGGCGGGAGCTACCCGCCTCCCGGCTACACGCCGCCGGGACCCGTGGTCCCGCCCACCCGCAAACGCGGCCCGGTGCTGTTCTGGTTCACGCTGGCGCTGATCACCCTCGGCCTGGGGATCCTGGGCATGGTCGACGTGGCTGGCGCCCACATCGAGCCGTCGGCCTACCCGGCCCTCGCCACCGCGATCATCGCAGTGATGCTCCTGGTCGGCGCGTTCTTCGGCCGGCCCGGGGGGCTGATCCTGCTGGGCCTGGTCGCGGCCACCGCCCTGGTGGCCAGCACCGTGGCCGAGCATGTGGAGACGAACCCGCAGACCGTACGCCCGACGAGTGCGGTGGCGGTCGCAGACCGGTACTCCCACGGCGCCGGTGACATCGTCGTCGACCTCACCGCCGTCGCGGACCTCGAGTCGCTGGACGGGCGCACGATCCGCGTCGAGTCCGGGGCGGGGCGCATCGTGGTCATCGTGCCCGACACCCTCGACGTGGTGGCCGAGACCAATATCGGCGCGGGCAGCGCCCGGGTCTTCGGCGACGAGCGCGACGGTGCGGGCGTGGAGATGCGGAACCACCACGACGCTGTGAACGAGGTTGCGAGCATCACCCTCGAGGTGCAGCTCGGGCTCGGCGAGGTCGAGGTTCGCGCCGCGTCCCCGACCCGGGTCCCGGCTTTGGAGAGCAACTGACATGAACGACAGGACTGACATGAACGACACCCGCACCGGCGCCTTCCACCCCGTACAGATCGGCCACCTGGTCATGGGCCTGGCCTTCCTGGGACTGGTCGCGATCTGGGCGGTCATCCAGGCCGACCTGGTCCCCAGCGACGACGTACGCTGGTTGCTTCCCCTTCCGTGGGTGTTCGCCGGTGCGGCCGGACTGATCGCCGTGGTCGTGTCCGGACGCCGCCGCTCGGCTGCACCGGAGCCGGTGGCAGCACCGGAGTGGCGCTCCACCCCTGAGGAGAGGGCGGCCGCCACGGCCGAGGAGCCGACCGATGACGACACGCTCGTGGACGAGATCGTCCACGACGAACCCGAGGAGCAGAAGTGACCGAGAACCCCCAGCCCCCCAACGCTGAGAACCCGACCCCGCCGCCGGCCTACCAGCCCGCGCCCGCGAAACGCCTGGTGCGTCGTTCCGACGACCGGATGATCGCCGGTGTGTGCTCGGGCGTGGCCGGCTACTTCGGCATCGACACCACGCTTGTCCGGGTGCTTGCCGTGCTCGGTGCGGTGTTCGGCTTCGGCAGCATCGTCATCGTCTACCTGGTCCTGTGGGCCGTGATGCCCGAGGCGTAGGCCGCCGGTGGTGGGTGGGACGTCGTGTGAGAATGCTCGGTCATGACGCTTCCCACCCTCGGCACCCTGCAGTCACTGCCGGTGCCGGACCATCCCGAGCTGCTCGCGCCTCCCGTGGCGGCCGCCCTCGCCGGGTGGCCGCACACGCGTGAGGTGGCGGTGACCGAGATCGACCCCGAGCTCGCCGACACCGCGGCCTGCTCGGAGGCCTACGACCTCCCCCTGTCGGCCGGCGCCAACTGCGTCGTCGTGGCCGGCCGGCGCGGCGGGGAGGAGCGTATCGCCGCCTGCCTGGTCCGAGCCGACACCCGCGCGGACGTGAACAACCTGGTCAAGCGGCTACTCGACGTACGCAAGGCGTCGTTCCTCTCGATGGAGCGGGCCGTTGAGGAGTCCGGCATGGAGTACGGCGGGATCACGCCGCTCGGCCTCCCCGCCGGGTGGCGGGTGCTCGTGGACTCCCA
>CAZKEZ010000085.1:0-578 GCA_964551905.1 uncultured Nocardioides sp.
GCGGTGGCCGAGCTCGCCTCCACCGACCTGCTTCCTCGGGTCGCCGACGACACCCTGGTGATCGCCGTCTCCGCGTCGGCGGGGTCGGTGGAGACGCTGGACGCGGTGGACCGGCTGGCGGTCCCGTTCGTGGCGCTGGCCAACCGGGAGGGACCGCTGACCGAACGTGCGGCCCGGACCGTGTGGATGCAGGCCGGGAAGGAGCGGGGCGGCGTGGCCTGCCGTTCCTTCCAGCACACGCTGGCGCTGCTGCTGGCGTTGGAGTCGCGCCTGGTCGGCGCGCCGCTGCCGCCCATCATCCAGGCGGCCGAGGCCGCCGCCGACCTGCTGGCCCGCGCCGGGGAGTGGCGGCCGCGGCTGGCCGAGCGGCTACTCGGGCCGCACGGGACCCACGTAGTCGCGCCGGCCCGGCGGATCTCCTCGGCCTACCAGTGCGCGCTGATGCTCCGCGAGGGCCCGCGCCGGCCGGCCGTCGGCTGCGAGACCGGCGACTGGAGCCACGTCGACGTCTACCTGACGAAGACCACCGACTACCGGATGCTGCTGTTGGCCGGGTCCCGGTGGGAGCCACAGCTGCT
>CAZKEZ010000085.1:588-2808 GCA_964551905.1 uncultured Nocardioides sp.
ACCGACGAGCGCGGCAGCACCGTGGTCGCGGTGGGGGCCGAGGTCGAGCGGGCCACGGAGTCGCTGCGCTACCGCCACGACGAGGTCGACGACGTGCGCCTCCTCACCGAGGCGCTCATCGGCGAGCTGCTCGCTGCGCACGCCTGGTTGGAGTCCGCCGCCGCAGGTTAGTCGCGGTTCAGCTGATGAGATCGTCCAGCCGCGAATAGGCGTTCGCGTCGCCCTGGATCACCCGGCTCCGGCGGCCGTCGATGGACACTGGGACGTCGCCCGCGACCGTGATCCGACGTACCTCCCGCGGCTCGGTGTCGAAGTCCGCCACGGCGTAGTGCTGGGTGGCGCGGTTGTCCCACATCGCCACGTCACCCGGCTGCCAGGTCCAGCGGATGGTGTTCTCGAGCTTGGTGATCCGGTTCTGCAGGAGTTGGAAGAGCGCCATCGACTCGCTGAAGTTCAGGCCGACGAAGCCCTTCACGAACTGGCCGAGCACCAGCGTCCGCTCACCGGTCTCCGGGTGGATGCGGACCACGGGGTGCTCGGTCTCGAACATCTGGGACACGAAGTCCTCGCGTGTGTAGTTCGCGTCAGGCTTCTCGAACTCCTCGTCGCGCTGGGCGTAGTCGAAGCTGTTGGTGTGCACCGCCCACAGCCCGTCCACCAGCGCCTTCAGCGGGTTCGGCAGTGTGGAGTACGCCGTCGCGGTGTTCGCCCAGACGGTGTTGCCGCCGTACGGCGGGATCGTGACCCCGCGCAGCACGCTGATGGCCGGCACCCGGTCCACGAAGGTCACGTCGGTGTGCCACGAGTTGGCGGCCATCCCGCGGTCGGCGGTGAGGCTGAGGATCCGGGCGCTGCCGGTGTTCACCGTCGGGTGCGCGGTGGTCAGCGGCCCCATCCGCTCGGCGAAGGCGATGTGCCCGTCGTCGTCGAGGTGGCGCTGGCCCCGGAAGAAGACCACCTTGTGCCTGAGCAGCGCGGAGAGGATGTCGGCGACGGTCTGCTCGGACAGGTCGCCGCCCAGGCGGACGCCATCGATGCGGGCGCCGATCCGGCCCCCGATCTGGTGGACCGAGATCGGACCCTCGAGCGGGGTGCCGATACCGGTGGGGGTGGTGATGGTCATGACGTCCTTCTCCTCGATCGAGCCTGGTCGAATCTGTATATATAAGTAAGACAGTAGATTAACTTCTTTCAGGTCTCCAAACGGGCTCGCCGCTGGCCGTCGGTCCAGCGGAGGTCTACGCTCCGGTTTTGACTGTTCGATCAGTCAGGCTCGACAGTCAGGGTCGATCAGTCAGGGCGATCGGAGACGGCATGCGCGGTGTCTGGGCGAGGGCGGTCGTCGGGTGCGCGGCCGCACTCCTCGTGACGGGGTGCACCACGGACGGCTCGTCGGAGGGCGACCCCGCCCCCAGCCCCGACACCCCGGCAACCGCCGCGGAGCCCATGCCGCTGTCCCTGCTGGTGTTCAACGTGGAGTACGGCGGCAGCAAGTCCACCGACGCGGTGATGCGGGACCTCGACGCCGACGTCGTAGGCGTGCTCGAGTCCTACAACCGGCTTCCGGAGATCGCCGAGGAGACGGGCTACCCCTACTGCAACGTCGGGCTGCAGATCCTGTCGAAGTACCCGATCCTCGAGCCGTCGGGGGCCGACGGGCTCTACTCCTTCATCGAGGTCCGCCCCGGCGAGGCCGTCGCCATGATCAACACGCACCTCGACTATGTGAAGGACGGGCCGAACGCGCTGGCCCGCGGGGTCCCGGTGGCCGACGTACTCGCCACCGAGGACGAGGTGCGCACCTCCTCCATCGAGAAGCTGGTGCCCTCGGCCGCCGCCCTGCTCGAGGACGGCTGGCCTCTCTTCCTCACCGGCGACCTCAACCAGCCCTCGCACCTGGACTGGACGGCCGAGACCGCCGCGGAGCACGGCGGCGTGGGTCCGGTGGCCTGGCCGGTCAGCGAGGTCCTGGCAGGCGCCGGGCTGCGCGACGCCTTCCGCGAGGCGCGCCCCGACCCGGTCACCGCGCCCGGCAACACGTGGGGTGGGGTCGCCGGTAACGGCGGCAGCCCCCGCCGGATCGACTATGCGTACGTCGGCGGCCCGGTGGCGGTCGAGAGCAGCGAGGTGGTCGGCGAGCGCGGCGGGGAGAGCGTCGACCTCGCCTAGCCGAGGTGCCCTAAACGCACTCACCTGTGATCGTGCGCGTGTGCGCGGTTG